>JAFTKK010000071.1 GCA_017453325.1 Clostridia bacterium | reverse complement strand
GATCTGAACAGCCAATTTGCGAAATAATACTGCTTGAAAGGAATCGAATTAAATGAGAAACTATACCACACAAATGGATGCCGCAAGACAAGGCATCATCACTCCTGAAATGAAGGCGGTCGCCGCCAAGGAATACAGAACCGAGGAAGAGATCAGAGAACTTGTAGCCAAAGGACAGATTGCAATTTGTGCCAATAAGTTACATACCTGCATCGATCCAAACGGTGTCGGCTCAATGCTTCGCACCAAGATCAACGTAAACCTCGGAGTTTCCCGAGATTGCAAAGACTATGACATTGAGATGGAAAAGGTTATGGCCGCCGTTAATATGGGCGCGGAAGCCATTATGGACTTGTCCTCTCACGGCAATACACAGCCCTTCCGCAGAAAACTGACGAGTGAATGTCCTGCGATGATCGGTACGGTTCCCGTGTACGATAGCGTTATCCACTATCAGCGCGATCTTGCAACGCTCACTGCAAAGGATTTTATCGATGTGGTAAGACTTCACGCAGAGGACGGCGTGGACTTCGTCACCCTTCATTGCGGCATTACCCGTAAGACCATTGAGCAGATCAAGAAGCACAAGAGAAAGACGAACATCGTTTCCCGTGGCGGCTCTCTCGTGTTCGCTTGGATGTGCATGACAGGCGAGGAGAATCCCTTCTACGAATATTACGATGAGATTCTTGAGATCTGCCGTGAGTATGACGTGACGATTTCTCTCGGTGACGCTTGCCGCCCTGGTTGCCTTGCGGACGGAAGTGACGTGTGTCAGATTGAGGAGCTTGTGCGCCTTGGAGAGCTTACGGGGCGCGCTTGGGAGCGTGATGTGCAGGTAATGGTAGAAGGTCCCGGACATATGCCGATGGATCAGATCGAAGCCAATATGAAGCTTCAGCAGACCATCTGTATGGGAGCACCCTTCTACGTGCTCGGTCCTATCGTTACCGATATCGCTCCCGGATACGACCATATCACATCTGCAATCGGTGGAGCAATCGCAGCAGCATCGGGAGCAGCCTTCCTTTGCTACGTTACGCCTGCTGAGCATTTGGCACTTCCTAACGTAGATGACGTTAAGCAAGGCATTATCGCATCTAAGATTGCAGCTCACGCAGCTGATATCGCAAAGAAGATACCGCACGCAAGGGATATCGACGACCGTATGGGAGATGCCCGTCGCAAGCTCGATTGGGAGGAACAATGGGCGTGCGCTCTTGATCCCGAAACAGCAAAGCGTATTCGTGACGAGCGTAAGCCCGAGCATGAGGATACTTGCTCGATGTGTGGTAAGTTCTGCGCAGTCAGAAGCATGAACAAAGCACTAAATAATGAAATGGTAGATATCCTGTAATAGGAAGATTATAATTGTAAAGTGGTGAATTTGTTGTGAAAAAAATTTGTTGTGTAAACGATATGCCCGGTGTGGGTAAAATTGCTTTGTCTGCTATGATACCGATCCTTTCCGCAAGAGGGATTGATGTTGCTTCTTTGCCGACCGCTTTGGTCTCCAATACTCTTGATTTCGGCAAGTTCGATATTCTCGATACCACCGAATATATGGAAAAGACCGTTGATATTTGGCAGGCTCTTGGTTTTCGGTTTGATTGTATTGCCACGGGTTTTATGGTTAGCCCTAAACAGATTGACATTGTGGAGCGTCTGATCAATAATCAAGACACCGACAAGCTGTTGGTCGTTGTAGACCCGATCATGGGTGACGAAGGAAAGCTATACAATGGAATGACCGATAACAATGTAGCGATTATGAGAAAACTCAGCTCATACGCAGATATTTTGATTCCTAACTTTACCGAAGCATGCCTCTTGACAAACTGGTTTTATAGCGGAGATACTTTAAGTCAGTGCGAATCAGATGAGCTGATTGAGCGAGTACGTCAGCTTGGCTGTAAATCGGTTGTCATCACAAGTGCTTCTGTGGAGGGTGAAAACTGCGTCATAGGATATGATCATACAAAGGATGAAAAATTCAAAATCGGATTTGAACTGATAGACGTTCGTTTTCCCGGAACGGGTGATATCTTTTCCGCAGTTCTTGTAAGCGATGTGCTGAACGGTGAGTGTCTCTATACTGCTACTCAACACGCAATGGAAACGGTAAGCAATATTATTATTGATAACCTCGATAAAAACGAAAAATTTTACGGCGTTGATATTGAGCGTTACATAAGTGAGGGCAAATTATGAAAATCAAAATAACTTTGGTAGAACAAAAAGGTACTTGTCCATGCCACAGGGGACATAAAGTTGGAGATACGTTTGATTTTGATACGGAAAGAGGAAAGCTATGTCCAATGGCTGCACACGTTCTTTTTCCTATGATCGATATTTTGCGCTACGGTGGAGAGCTAAAGAGTAATGTTTTCTGTTGCCCTGATGTCGATACGATCAATGTATTTAAAATTGAGAAGATCGATAAAACACCAATTGTCAAATTCCAATTTGTCAGTTAGATTATAATACATAGATTCGTTTGCAAGCATGGTGCTGACAGCCCGGAAGATAGCGGTTATTGTCAACTCCCGTCAATACCAAGGGATAAGTGTACCCTAACGGCAAAAATTACGGACTGTTTTTGTACGGTAGCCTTATATGGATCTATTTTGTAGTGCTATCACAAACAAAAAACGGTCGCCGAATGGCGACCGTTTTTTGTTTGGCGGGGGCAGGAAGTGCGAGAACTCGCGTCGCGCTTGCGCGACGTGGGTTGGAAGATCGCCGTTTTTCGGAGAAAATGGCGGCCCTCCGCCGCCAAGGCGTTTCTTCCTACAAAGCACCTTGGTGCTTTGTGAACGAGTAGTCGGCGGTTATCAACCGCCGCCGTCTCCTAACCCAGCCAACAAAATGTTCCGCCAACGGAACGTGAAGCATGCTTCGCAAGTGAAGTGCACTTCGTGCGTGAAGTGTGCTTTCGGCACGAGTTGCGGATGATATACAAGGCTACGCCTTGATTTATTTGCGAAAGTGTGATATAACTAAGATGCAAAAGAAAGGCGGTGAAAAAAGTGTCCAAAAACATATTGACGCGAGAATACTGCAAAGTAGAGTTTAAGCGGTTATCCAAAGCAAATTTAATGCATGACTCGGTTTTATTGGCAGTATTACTGTTGATATTTGTTCCGCTTTTTCTTTTATCGATATATGTATCCAAATATATTTTAATTTTGGGCATTGTTTTTGCTTTGATATGTGCGACTTTTCCCGCTATGTTTGTTTATAGAATTATACGCGATGTGATGTTCTCAAAAATGATCGGGCAAAATGGTTTTTCAATTGTGAAGGATACGGTATCCCGCGTATCTCTCGATGAAATTCCCAAAAGTTATAACGAAGGTCGTCACACAGTTGACGTAATTTATTTTGCAAAACACGGAAGATGCATTGCGCCTAAGGTAAGAACCCCCTTTGAGCTTTCTGCCTCGGGCGATGAATTTTATCTTGTAATCTTGCATAACAAGGATGAAATTGTCTTTGCCTATCATTCCATAATGTATGACTGTAACGAATTAGACGATGTTATCTAAAATGGTTACCAAACACAATTGGAAGATAAACACAGCAGACGACTATATTGTACCCTAATAAACAATCGCACAAGGCTTCAGACACCTTTTATCCGCAACAAAGCAAAGCAAAAAGGCCGCCGAAAGATGACGCTGTGCAAATAGTTCTCTTCCTCCTCATCATCGGAAATCACTGCGGCGCCTTGACGTGATTGCTTTCCTAATAGCTTCCCCTTTGCCGGACCATCCTTACGATGCCTCGGGCGCACATCGGGGTGATAATCTTTTGCATATCAACTTATTTATAATAAATATGTAAAAAACTCTTGACTTTCCCCTATGGCGGTGCTATAATCAGTTGGATTTTAATTTTAAGAGGAGTGACTTTATGGAAACCTTATTGGCTTTATCCCTTGCCCTCATTGCGGGTCTGATGCTCTCCCGCCTTGCAAAGCTGGCAGGTCTGCCTGCCGTGACCGCATACCTCATCGCAGGTGTGATCCTCGGCCCCTACCTCATTGGCGCCATCGGCGTGAAGGGTCTTGGCTTTATCAGCATGGAAAACGTACATAGCTTTTCTATCATTTCCGACGTGGCACTCGGCTTCATCGCCTTCTCCATCGGCAATGAGTTCCGCCTGCACGAGCTCAAAAAGATCGGCAAGCAGGCAACTGTCGTGGGTATTTTCCAGGCAGTCGTTACCACGATTTTGGTGGATGCCGCCCTCATCGGTCTGCATTTCGCCATGCCCGACAAGCTCCCCCTGCCCGCCGCCATCGTGCTCGGTGCCGTGGCCTCTGCCACCGCCCCTGCCGCTACTTTGATGGTGGTACGTCAGTATAAGGCAAAAGGGCCTCTCACGAACATCCTTCTGCCCGTTGTGGCACTCGACGATGCCGTGGGTCTGATCCTGTTCGCTATCTCCTTTGGCATTGCAAAGGCTATTATCTCGGGCGCGGTGGACATCGTTTCCATCATCGTAGAGCCCCTGATCGAGATCGTGCTCTCCCTCGTGCTCGGCGCGCTGATGGGTGTGCTGATCACCTTCTTCGAGCGCTTCTTCCACTCTCGCTCCAAGCGTCTTTCCATGTCGGTGGCCTTCGTGCTGCTCACCGTGGCACTCTCGACGCTGAAGTTCGAGATCGGCGGCGTGCACATTGCCTTCTCCTCCCTGCTCACCTGCATGATGCTCGGTACCGTGTTCTGCAATATGTGTGACTTCTCCGAGGAGCTGATGGACCGCCTTGACCGCTGGACCGCCCCCATTTTCATTCTCTTCTTCGTGATCAGCGGCGCGGAGCTGGAGCTTTCTGTCTTTACCGATTTCGCCGTTGTGATCATCGGTGTCGTTTATATCATCGCTCGCTCGCTCGGCAAATACACGGGCGCACGCATCAGCTCGCAGGCCACGCACTGTGACCCCAACATCATCAAATACCTCGGTATCACGCTCCTGCCCCAGGCAGGTGTGGCGCTCGGCATGGCGATCAAGGCCAAGGAGCAGCTCGGTAGCGAGGGCGCGATCGTTGCGAATATCACGCTGATGGCCGTGCTTATCTACGAGCTCATCGGCCCGATGCTCACGAAGATGTGTCTGCTCAAGGCCGGCGACATCAAGCCCGAGGGCAAGACCAGCGCACGTGAGGAAGCCAAACAAAAAATGGAGCAATCTGCCACCGAAGCAACCGAGCAGGTTCCCGTAGCAAAATAAGGGTCCGCATCATTCGCGCAGACCAAAAACACACGAAACAAACAAAAAATGAAGCCGCCTATGCTATCAAATATCGATAGCATAGGCGGCTTTTTGCTTTAAGGTAGAAATTCTTGCGAATTTCAATTTTTATGTGTGTTTTTTTGGCACACACTCGTCACCAAATGACGCAGACCCTTAATAATTACGGTATGCCTTGGCGGCAAGATAGGTGTCGATCAGCTGCTGAATACCCTTCATGTCGGCATCGGAATTGAAGATCTCGGGGAAATTGGTTGTGGCATTATTGTAGGTGTAATAATCGTTACAGTAGTCAACGGTATCAAATTTACTGTTCACACTCTTGTCGTCACAAAACGCATAGGGCTGGCCCTCAGCCTTCTCACCCGTGATGGCGCAATACACAAAGAGCGCGGTGATATAGCCCGTCAGCATATTGGGATGGTAGCCGTCGGCAGCACTTTTGCAAACGATAAAGCTGTTTTTGTTGTAGATCTCGGCAGCACCCGGCGCGCTGACCTCACCGTTCACGATATCGGCCACCAGCTTGCCCCAATCCACAATGGTCATGCCCTTTTCCTCCAAGGTCTTAAGGGCAGAAAGCAGCGTGGTATTATTTTGAAAATGATGATTGCTTTGCGCGATGCAAAGGAATTTTACGTCGGGGTTGGCCGCCTTGAAGATCGCCATGATCTCCTCGATCACGGAAACGATATTCTCACTCACCGACGAGCCCTCTTGAATGATCACATAATCGTAGCTGCGGTTGGTCAGCGCCGCCAGATGGTCGACCCCGTTGCACCCGCGGTCGGCTGCGCAGCTGCCGCCAAAGGTATCCTCCAGCGTGTGGCCGCCCCAGGTCCAGTTTGTCACCGAGACCTCGGCACCGTTTTGCTTACAAAGCTCGTAAAAATAGCCCTTGTCGTTGTCGCGCTCGGCCTGCGTGCGCACGCTCTGCTTTTTCTCAAGCACACATTTTCCGTAATAGGTAAACGAGTTGCCGATAAACAGCACGCGCTTTCCGTCCAGCATATGTGCCGAAGGCTCCTGCGGATTTTGCGGCTCCTGCGGGTCTGTGCCTCCCGTATCCTTACAGGCCACCAAAACACCCAACAGCAGCGTGAGCACCAATAACAGCGAAATGATTTTTTTGCACGTATTCATAAAAAGCATCAGCTCCCTTCGCTCATATTATATTGCAGGCTTACCCATTTGTAAATAATAGGATAAAATGGGGTTGCACCATCTTTTAAAATGTGGTAAACTATCATTGAGGTGATGTTATGGAACTGCTGCAGCTGCGCTACTTTTTTGAAAGCGCCAAGGAAGAAAGCTTTGCCAAAACGGCAGAAAAATATCTTGTACCCACCACATCCGTCTCGGCGGCCGTCAAGCGCCTGGAGGCAGAGCTTGGCGAAAAGCTTTTTGACCGCACCCCCAACCGCATTCGCCTTAACGACAGCGGCGAGCGCTTGCAGCGCGCGCTTTGCGTGGTGTTTGAGGAGCTCGACGGCGCCACCGCCGCCATCCGCGCGAAGCGCGAGGCCGATCGTGAGATCCGCCTGCTGGTGCGCACCATCCGCAGTAAGGTGACCGATCATATCATCGAATACACCGCCAAATATCCGCAGGCAAAATTCAAGGCCGTTTACGACTTCGCCGTGACCGACTTTGAAAATTACGATATCATTATCGATAAATCGGACGGGTGCTACACCGAATTTGAAAAATTTGAGCTCTACACCCAGCGCTTTACCATCAAAGCGGCAGCCGACAGCCACCTGCGCGGCAAAAAGCTGACCCTGCGTCAGCTTTCCAACGAGCCCTTTATCACAATGGGCACCGAGACCAACACGCACAAAATGCTGCTCGATATCTGTCGGCATGCGGGCTTTACCCCCAATATCGTGATGCAATGTAACGACGCGCTCTGTTACAACAAATGCATCGAGGCGGGACTCGGCATCGGTATCAGCGGCGAGACGCTGACCTCGGATCGTGCCATCTTCCTCGACGTGACCGATTTCGAGGAACGACAGGTCACCTACGGCTATTACAAACGCGGTGTGACCGACGCAGTGCAGCAGTTTATTGCATTTTTAAAAAGCAAAAACAATACCAAATAACAGAAAAGACCGCATCTGCGGTCTTTTCTGTTATTTCAGGCTTCGTAATCAAAGGAAAGACGCTGACACATCACGGGTCTGACCATTCCGTCGGCGATCTCCACGTGCAGCGGATGCTTCTGATAAGCCTCCAGCGCCGCAAAGTCGGCAAATGCGGAATCCATCATCACGTCACCCGCCGAGCAAGCATAGCACTCGGTGAGGATATGCATCTCAAGCAGCCCGTCGATCTTGCCGACAAGCCCCTCAAGCGCCACCTTGATCTTTTGCGCGGTTGCCGCCTTATCCGCCGCCTCGTCCTTCATTTTCCAGATGATCATATGTTTTACCATGGTTTTGTCCCCTTTCAAAAATTCATCAATGTTATCTTACCATATTTTCAGCAAAAAATCCACCCGTTTGCCAAGAAACCTCATTTTATTTTTTTAAGCGGTTGACTTCGCGGGAGCGGCGCTTTATAATGAGGGGGAAAGGCGGCATGCTTGCCGAGGGTGACGTGATGACACTAACCAAACAAAAAACGCTGAAATTGACCGAGGGACCGCTTTTTTCCAAGATCGTCCTCTTTATCCTGCCCCTCATGCTCTCCAATCTTTTGCAGATCTGCTATAACGCGGCGGATATGATGATCGTGGGGCTTTCCGCTGAGGAAAACGCGGTCGGTGCCATCGGCACCACGGGTGCGCTGATTGCCCTCATCGTCAACGTTTTTATCGGCTTTTCCACGGGCGCCAACGTCATGATCGCGCGCCATATCGGTGCCAAAAAGGACGAGCTTGTCTCGCGCACAGTGCACACGGCCCTCGCGATGAGTGCGATCTTTGGCGTAGTGAGCGCAATTGCGGGCTTCTTCTTTTCTCGCCCCATTCTTGAGCTCATGGGCGCCAAGGCCGAGCTGCTTGATCTTGCCACACTCTACACCAAGATCTATTTCCTCGGCGTGCCCTTTATCTCGATCGCCAACTATGCCATTTCGATCTTCCGCGCCAAGGGCGACACCAAAACGCCGCTGTACGTGCTGTCCCTCACCGGTGTTTTGAACGTGGCACTCAATCTGTTTTTCGTGCTTGTGTGCGACATGTCGGTTGACGGTGTTGCATACGCCACCTCGATCTCCAATCTTGCCAACGCCGTGATCCTTGTGGCGCTTCTCATGCGGGAGGATGGCCCCTGCCGCTTCCGCTTCAAAAAGCTCTGCCTTGACAGGCGCGCCTTCGGTGAGATCCTTTACATCGGTCTACCCTCGGGATTACAATCCGCACTCTTTTCGCTCTCCAACATTCTCATTCAATCCTCTATTTTACGCGTCAACAACGCGGTTGTGACGGCGGGCAGCAGCTTTCAGCCCGTTGTCAGCGGCAACGCGGCGGCCGCCAATCTTGAAAACTTTGCCTTCACCGCCGTCGCCGCCGTGCACCAGGCTACCGTAACCTTTACGGGGCAAAATGCAGGCGCGGAAAAGTATGACCGCGTGTGCCGTGTCATGAAGCTTTGCATGCTCTGCTCGCTGGCCGTGGCACTCTTCTTCACGCTGCTCATTTTCCTGCTGCACACGCCGCTTTTCGCGCTGTACGGTGTGGTGGACGGCGAAGCGGGCAGCCTTGAGCACGTCGCCTTCAATGCAGCCTATACCCGTATTTTTTACCATCTGCTTCCTTTCGTGCTTTATGCGTTTTTTGATACCACCAACGCCATGGCGCGCGGCCTCAAAAAGGCAATTTCCGCCACCGTTATCACGCTGATCGGCACCTGCCTCTTGCGCGTGGTTTGGATCTTAACGGTCTTTGAGCATTTCGAAACGCTGGAATCGATCTACGTTTCCTACCCCCTCTCCTGGCTTTTGACGGGCGCGGTGCAGTTCGTGATGGTGCTGACCGTTTTGAAAAAGCAATCCGTTCGGACAGAAGAGATCGCTCAAAACGTCAAATGAGCCTAAAAGCGCTCCCTGCGGTCACAATGGCCGTCGGGAGCACTTTTTTCTTTTAAAAGCAGGAAAAGGGCTTGACACGGTATGACTTTGTTTTTATAATGAGGTTGAAAGGCGGCGCAACACTCGCGCCGAGGGTGATATCGTGGTAGCTGCAAAAAAAAGAGCTCTCAGCATGACCGAGGGACCTCTTTTCGGAAAGATCCTTCTTTTCATTTTGCCCTTGATGGCAACCAACCTCCTGCAAACCTTTTATAACGCCGCGGATATGATGGTGGTAGGTCTCTCGTCAGAGCCAGACGCCGTCGGTGCCATCGGCATCACGGGTGCGTTTATCAATCTCGTTTTAAATATTTTCGTGGGCTTTGCCACGGGCGCAAACGTCGTGGTAGCGCGTCATTTGGGCGCGCGGGAGGATGACCGCACCTCCCGCACGGTGCACACCGCCCTCGCCATCAGCCTGCTCTTTGGCTCTGCCAGCATGATACTGGGGCTCTTTATCTCGCGCCCCGTGCTCGCCATGATGGGTGCTGATTGCAAGCTGCTTGACCTTGCCACGCTCTACACTCAAATTTATTTTGCGGGCGTGCCCTTCCTCGCCCTTACCAATTACCTCATTGCCATTTTCCGCGCCAAGGGTGACACCAAAACGCCGCTTTACGTCCTTGCTGCGGCGGGGCTTTTAAACGTGGTGCTCAATTTGTTTTTCGTGCTTGTCTGCGATATGTCGGTCGAGGGCGTGGCACTCGCCACCTCGATCTCCAATCTCACCTCCGCGCTCCTACTCCTCTTCAAGCTGTCAAGAGATGCCGGCCCCTGCCGCTTCCGCTTCAAAAAGCTCTGCATTGACCGCTCTGCATTCAAAAAGATCGTATATATCGGTGTGCCTGCGGGCGTTCAGGGCTCACTCTTTTCGCTCTCGAATATGCTGATCCAATCCTCCATCCTGCAGATCAACAACGCCATGTGCCCGCCAACCGGCACTTATCAGCCTGTAGTCAAGGGCAATTCGGCCGCCGCCAACCTCGAGGGATTCGCCTATACCGCGGAAAACTCGGTGTATCAAGGTGCCATTACCTTTACCAGCCAGAACACGGGCGCTGCGAAATACGAGCGCGTGTGGCGCGTCATGCTCTGCTGCTATGCCATTACGCTTTGCGTTTCCCTGCTCTTTGGCGGCACGATCTTTTTACTCAAAGAACCCCTGCTCGCACTTTACGATGTAGCACCCGGTGCTGCGGGCAGCCTTGAGCAAATCGCCTATGATGCTGCCTGTACGCGCATCATCTATCTGCTTATCCCTTATTTCCTCATTGCCTTCATGGAGGTGGGCTGCGGCGTTGTGCGCGGCCTTGGCAAATCCATGTCCTCGGCTGTGATCTCGCTCCTCGGTGCCTGCGTGCTTCGCGTCGTTTGGATCTTTACGGTTTTCCGTGCCAACCCGACGCTTGAGGTCATTTATTTCTCCTATCCGCTTTCCTGGGCTCTGACGGCAATCGCGCAATTCCTTTGCGCCGCCCTGGCCCTCAGGCAGCTGGTGAAAACGCGCCGTTCCGCCGACGAAATCCATCTGATGAAGCTGCATCACTAAAAATTCATTTTGAACAGCCCGTCACGCTCTGTTGATGCGTGACGGGCTGTTTTGACATTTTTTGATTTTTTTGAGCGAGATTGTTGATTTTTTAACAATCCTGTGTTATACTGGAATAAGTATATCATTTTTTGATAAGGAGAACGATCATGGCAGAAAAATCCTCTCCTCACGCGGGACACCGCGAAAGAATGCGCAAACGCCTGATGAGCTCCTCTTCCGCCGTGTTTGCCGACCATGAGATCCTCGAAATGCTGCTTTATTATACCAATGCACGCGGTGACACCAACGAGACCGCACACGCGTTGATCGAAGCCTTCGGCTCGCTTGAGGGCGTGCTGGATGCCGACCCCGACCGCCTGCAATCGGTATGGGGTATCGGAGAAAGCGCCTCTGTGCTTTTCACACTTCTTGGCGAGCTCTCGCGCCGTTACATGATACAAAAGATGTCGGGTGCGGGAAAGCCCGACGCCGTCCTTGACTCGCCCGAAAAGCTGGTAAGCTTTTTCCTGCCGCATTTTATCGGTGCCACCAAGGAGCTTGTCTACGCGCTGCTACTTGATAACAGTATGCGTCCGCTTGATTGCTTCCCCGTGGGGGACGGCACGGTCTCCTCGGTCATTTTGTCGGTGCGCAGCATTGCCGAGCGTGCCTACACCAAGCACGCTGCCGCTGTCGTGCTGGCACACAACCACCCCGGCGGGATTGCCGTTCCGTCAAGCGAGGATATTCAAGTCACGCACCATCTGCGAGAGGCCCTCTCCCTTTTGGGCATCACGCTCGTTGACCACTTCGTTCTTTCCGATCGTTCCTTTGCTCCTATTTTAAGTAAAATTGATATCAAGACCGAGGAGGCCGTTGCCGCTTCTCCGATCTTTGATCTTATTAAATCCAATTTTAAACAAAAGAAAGGAGATCGCTCATGAACAACGATCAAACCCCCGCAACCACACAAGAGAAAAATGCGTTTTCGCGTTTTTTGGCACGCAAAGATATCGTTTTTTCAGCAAAACGGTACGGCATAGACGCACTTGGCGCCATGGCACTCGGCCTGTTTGGCTCGCTGCTCATCGCAACGATCTTCAATGCCATTGGCCTCATCCCCTTCCTTGCCTTTTTTAAGACCATCGGCGGTTACGGCGCGCAGGCTGCCGGCCCCGCGATGGCCGTAGCCATTGCCTACGCCCTCAAGGCCCCGCCCCTGGTGCTTTATTCCTCGGCGCTGGTCGGCCTCATTGCCAACAGTCAGGGCGGCGCGGGCGGCCCCCTTGCCGTGCTGCTCATTGCCGTGGTGGCCATTGAGTGCGGCAAGGCCGTTTCAAAGGAAACCAAGGTCGATATTCTCGTCACCCCGTTCGTTACGGTCTTTGTCGGCGGTGTGCTTGCCATTCTGATCGCCCCCCACATCGGCACGCTGGTCGGCCTCATCGGTAAATTCATCGGCTGGGCAACCTTCCTGCAGCCCTTCCTCATGGGTCTGATTATCTCGGTGGTGGTTGGCGTGGCGCTTACCCTGCCCATCAGCTCGGCCGCTATCTGTGCCGCCATCGGCCTTTCTGGCGTGGCAGCCATTGCGCAAGGGCTTTCCGCTGACGAGGTTTACGGCGTGGCGCTTGCGGGCGGTGCTGCCGTTGCGGGCTGCTGCGCGCAAATGGTCGGCTTTGCCGTCATGAGCTTTAAGGAAAACAAATGGGGCGGCCTTGTTTCCCAGGGTCTTGGCACCAGTATGCTCCAAATGCCCAACATCATTCGTAATCCCCGTATCTGGATCCCCCCGACGCTGGCCTCTGCCATCACGGGTCCCCTTGCTACTTGCCTGTTTAAAATGCAGATGTACGGCGCCGCCATCAATTCGGGCATGGGCACCTGCGGTCTGCTCGGCCCCATTGGTATCATTCTCGGCTGGTTTGACGGGCAATACCCCGAAACGGTAGGCGTTTTTGACTGGATTGGCCTCTTGCTGATCTGCTTTATCCTGCCCGCTGTGCTTTCCGTAGCGTTTGCCGCGCTGCTGCGTCGCATCGGCTGGATCAAGGAAAACGACATGAAGCTGGATTAATAAAAAATACAACACAAAAATGTAAGGGCTGCCTCAAATGCGTTTCGCATTTGAGACAGCCCCTTTTTTTGTTTCTTCTTATTCCGTAACCTGATATCCCGCGGCCACGATGGCAGCCGTCATGGCCTCGACCGTGAGCTTGGCTGCGGCAACGACCGTTACGGTGCCGGCGGCAAGATCAACCTTAGCGGACTTGGCGCCGAGATCGGTCATGGCCTTTTCCACGTGCGCGGCGCAATGCCCGCACATCATACCCTGTACGTGAAGCACGGTGGTTTTCATTTCCTTTTTCGCAAACAGCATTTCTTTTTTCTCCTTTTGTATGTGATTTTGCTGTGCCCCTGCAGTCTGTTGCCCGCGGCGCGCCTGTGGCACAAAGCGCCCGAGACGCAGCGCATTGCATACCACGAAGATTGAGGAGCAGCTCATGGCGGCAGAAGCGATCATGGGTGTGAGTAAAAGTCCCCAAACGGGATAAAAAACGCCTGCGGCAAGCGGAATACAAAGCGCATTATAGCAGAGCGCCCAAAACAGATTTTGGCGAATATTGCGGCGCGTGGCACGTCCAAGCTCAATGGCAGCCGCCGCGTCAAGCAGCGAGTTTCCCGTCAGCACCACACCGGCCGATTCCACGGCTACACCCGTGCCCGCACCAATGGCAATACCAACGTCAGCACGGGCAAGCGCGGGGGCATCATTGATACCGTCGCCGACCATGGCGACCGCGCCCTTTTGTGCGTATTCGCGCACAAGTCCTTCCTTATCGGCGGGCAGCAGCCCCGCGTGATAGTCGTCGATGCCTGCTTCGGCGGCAATTTTTGCCGCGGTGGCGGCGTTATCACCCGTCAGCATGACCACACAAACCCCGAGCGCGTGCAAGGCGGCGATCGCCTCCTTGCTATCGTCACGCAAGGTATCCGCCACGCCGAATGCGGCAAGGATCTCAGCGCCCCGTGCAAGAATGACGACACTCTTTCCCTCGCTCTCAAGGCGCGCTACGGCTGTTTTTACTTTCTCTGTGAGCAGCGGCGCCTCGTTGCCAGAAAAAAGGGCCTTTTGGCCTGCATAAAGCTTTTCCCCTTTATTTGTGCTTGCCGTAACGCCAAGCCCCGCAAGAGAGCAAAAATCCGTCAATGGGGTGCGCTTTTCGCTCATGGCTGCAAGTGGCTTTGCCACGGGGTGCGCCGAAAGCTCCTCCAAAGAGGCGATCAGCAGATCGGCAGTCTCTTTATCTTCATAAAAATAAATACGGTCGGTCACGGCCATATTTCCCTTGGTTAGGGTTCCCGTTTTGTCGGTCAGCAGCGTTCGAACACCTGCCAGCGTTTCAAGCGCCTCGGCGCTTTTGAAAAGCACACCAAAGCGGGCGGCACGTCCGCTGCCAACGGTAATGGCCGTAGGCGTGGCAAGCCCGAGTGCACAGGGACAGGAGATCACCAGCACCGACACCGCCGTGCGAAATGCCTGGGCGGGGTTCCGCGCCACCAACAGCCAAATCGCTGCCGTCAGCACAGCAATGGCAAGCACGACCGGAACAAATACGGCGCTGACTTTATCGGCAATGCGCTGCGCGGGAGCCTTTCCCGAGGCCGTTTCCTCTAAAAGTGCCGCTATGCGGCGCAGCGCCGTTTCCTCGCCCACCTGCTGTATTTCCACGGTCAGCGCACCGTCAACTAAGAGCGTTGCCCCCGAAACGGTATCGTTTTTCCCCACCGTTCGCGGTAAGGATTCACCCGTTAGCATCGCTTCATTGACACTACCCGTACCCGCGATCACCACACCGTCAGCGGGAATTTTTTCACCCGTCGGCACGGTTACGATATCTCCTACCGTAAGCAACGATAGCGGTATGATCTCCGTCCTTCCCTCACGCAGCACACGCGCTGTGGTGGGCTCCTCTGCGATCAGCGCGCGCACCGCCCCTGCAGCGCGGTAACGGGCACGCCCTTCCAGATATTTTCCCACCGATACGAGTGTGAGGATCATGGCGGCGGATTCGAGATACAGCTCGTGCAAATAGCGATGCACCAATGCCTCATCTCCCGTCGCGGCACCGATGAAAATAAACACACCCGCGACCGCACCGTATATGATCGAGGCAAAGGAGCCGAGCGCCACCAGAGAATCCATATTGGGTGCACCGTGAAAAAGTGCGGAAAAGCCGCTGCGGTAAAAATGGCGCTGCGGAATGATCACGGCGGCGGTAAGCACGACCTGCAGTAGGAAAAAGGCACGCGGATATGCCATGGCATTAAGAATAAAGGGTGCGGGCAAGGGCGTCATATGCCACATGGCCACCAGCATCAGCAGGGCTGTGGTAACGGCACAAAAAATGAGGCGCGTTTTACCGCGCTTTTTTTCTTCTGCTTCAATTTGTGCCTGCTCTGCCTCCCCGTAGGCGGCAAGACCGTAGCCGGCGCGGGAAAGCGCATCCTTTAGCTTTGAAAACAACGCTTTTTCGTTTTCGCCATCCTCGGCGGTCAGCGTGAGCGTATTGGAGAGCAGACTGACGGTAAAGGGAATTTTATCCTGTATTGCGTGCCGTACAGCACGCTCAACGTGCGCCACACAAGCGGCACATGTCATGCCCTTTACGCTGAAAGTTATCTTTTTCATATACACTCCTTTCGCATTCTTCGTTGTTAGTATAGCCTATCTTTTTGTCAAAATCAAGAATTTTTTCTCTTTTCATTCCTTTGAAAAGTAAACATTCTATGAATTTTTAAATTTAACTTATATTTTAAATTATATTTTGTTGAAAAATATAAATTATTATGTTATAATATCTATTAATATATATGTCGTACCAACCGCGAAAGGAGGAAAGTCTTAATGGGATGTCCAAAGGAAATTTTAATGATGTGGGATATGGTGAAGGAATCGCTGCGCGCCGAAAATTCCTCCACTTACTGTGACCTGTGGTACGGTGATATTGTCCCCACCATTTACGACGCCGCGTCAAAAACCCTAATCTTTGACACCAAATCCACCTTTATTACCAATCAGCTGATCGAAAAGCACAAAACCAAGCTTGAACAAAAGTTTGCCGATATTTGCGGACTTGACGTCATACTCGGCTTTCACAATTTGGAGGAGGAAAATCCTCTTGACGTAAAAATGCTGGATATGACGCGTGAGCGCTACGGTGAGGGCAGCGCACAAATTTTAAAAACGCGCTTGCTTTATGAGAATGCACCCGTTGAGGACGGGGCAGAAAAGGCGCTTCGCTCCAGATACACCTTTAAAAATTTCATCGTAGGCGAAAGCAATAAATTTGCCCGCGCCGCGTGCTGGAAGGTAGCAAACAATCCCTCGCACGAATGGAATCCTTTGTTTATTTACGGTCCCTCCGGCGTTGGTAAAACGCACTTAATGTATGCCGTTGTCAATGAGCTGCTACTGCAAAATCCGTATGCCAAGGTGCTTTACACCAAGGGTGAGGAATTTGTAAATTACATGATTGAATGTCTTTCTCATAAATCCATGTCTGCTTTCCGTGACCGTTATCGCGAATGTGACGTGCTTCTCATTGACGATATTCAGTTTATTGCAGGTAAGATCGGTACGCAGGAAGAATTTTTCAATACATTTGATACTCTTTTTTCCGACGGTAAGCAAATTATTCTCGCTTCCGACCGTCCGCCCCGTGATATCAATCCCCTCTCCGAGCGCCTGCGCTCCCGCTTTGAGCAGGGCCTGCTTGCAGATATCGGACTGCCCGATCTTGAATTGCGCTGCGCGATCATTAAGAAAAAGGTAGAGGATATGAACATCATCTTACCCGATGAGGTTCTCAGCTATCTTGCCGAAAATCTGCGCTCCAACATTCGTCAGCTTGAGGGTGCTATTAAAAAGCTTGCCGCAAAAAGCATGCTTGACGATCGAAAGATCACACTTGAGCTCGCCCGTGACTGTGTGAGTGACCTTCTCGGCGATACCGAACCCCTGAACGTAACGATTGACAAAATTTTTGCCGCCGTTTATAAAAAATTTGATATTCCAAAGGAAGAAATTATCGGTAAAAAGCGCACTAAGGAAATTGCCAAGGTTCGCCACATCTCCATTTATCTCATTCGTGAGATCACCGAAATTTCCTATCCCCACATCGGCAAAATTTTTGAGCGAGATCACGCAACCATCATGTCCTCTCTTGACGTTGTGAAAAAGTCCATTGCGGCCGATCCCCTTTATGCCGCGGATATTGAAAGCATTAAAAAAGAGATTGAGGGCATCTGATCGGTCCCTTTTCACAAGCTTTTCCACCGCATCTTTTCTTTTGTGTAAAACTACCCCAAAAAGCTGTTACTTTGCTTTTTTAAAAGGCTTTTTCCCTGTGTATAACCGATTTTTTCCCTGATTTTTGAAAGTACTTTTTTTAAAACTGTGTAAAACCTCTCTGTGTAAAACCCGCATTTTTCTTGTTTTTTCCCTTTTTCTTTGTTTTCTCGCTTTTATGCCCTTTTCCGACCCTCTTTTACACACAAAAAAAATTGCAGTTTTAAACAGCTTTCTTTTTCTTTTCCTTTTGAAAAAGCCTTATTTTTCAATGCTTTACAGACTTTTCCACAGTTTCGGCACCACCTAATACTAATACTACTAAATTATTATATCATTATATCAGTTTATCGCGCGCGAAACAGTCCTTTTCCATTAATAAAACAAACGAGGAGTTTTTTATGAAGATCATTTTTAATCGACAGCAAATCTTAGCTGCAGTATCCCCCTTAATGATTGCCGCATCGGGAAAATCCACTCTTTCGGCCATTGACGGTATTTTAATTGAAGCAAAGCATCCCGATACCTGCACCTTTACGGCATATGACCACGAAAAGGGTGTAAGAACGACTATTGAAACCAAGGTATTGGAGGAAGGCAAATATATCATCAATGCGCAAAAGTTTCTCGGTACCATGCGCGTAATGGATGGCGGTGAGGTGGTCTTCAGCGTAGACAGTCAGCTTTGTGCTGTATTTGAATGCGGAAAATCTTCTCATAAAATGAATGCCCTGCCGGGTGAGGACTTTCCCGAATTGCCGATGCTGGAAAGTGAGCGCGGCTTTACGCTGACCTGCGGAACCCTGCGTGAAATGCTTTCCAAAACCATGTATGCCATGGGTGTAAACGATCAGCGCCCCGTTTTGAACGGCTGCTTCTTTGAAATTGAAGATAACGCTTTGATGCTTGTTTCCTGCGATAGCTTTAAGCTGGCAAAATGCAAGCTGAAGGAGCAAATTCAAAATAACAATAAGGATGGCAGCGATCTTCGCTATCGCTTTATAGTACCCGTAAAAACCGTTAACGAGCTGTATAAGCTCATCACCGGTGACGGAGATAAAGAAATTAATATTTATATGACGCGCCGCCATATTATTTTCCATATTGATAATATTATCTTTTTCTCGCGTCTGATCGACGGAGAATATATCGACTATGACCGTATCATTATCAGACAGCACAAGATTTATGCAACCGTAAACAGAGACGTGCTGCTTGCCGCGCTTGACCGTGCTGCCCTCATTACCGAGGAAAGAGTGGCCGGCAGTGTGCGCTCCCACGTAAAATTGCAGTTTGAGGGTGGGCTTTTAAAAATTATGGCATCCTCGGCTGCAGGCAGTACCTATGATGAAATTGAGACCGAGCATGAGGGTGCTGACATTCTCATTGCCTTTAATAACAGATATCTCATTGACTCGGTTCGTGCCTGCGAAGCAGAAAGCGTGCGCATTGCGCTCTCCTCTCCCTTGACCAGCGTCAACATTGAGCCCGTACAGGAGGAAGAGGAAAATTCCGAGGACCTCTTCATGCTGCTTCCCGTTCGCATGAAAGAGTAATATGCAAGCAAAAAAGATCACTCTGTGCAATTTCAGAAATATCAAAAGTGCGGAAATTTCCTTTCATCCCGAAATAAACGTGCTTTGCGGAGATAATGCACAGGGTAAAACAAACCTGCTGGAGGCACTTTATTTTGCCTCCATCGGAAAAAGCTTTCGCGGCCAGCATATAGGAGAGCTGATCTCCTTTGGCGAAAAGCAAGCCTTTGTTTCTCTTGATTATAAAAGCGGTGAGCGAGAGCAAAGCATTTCTCTTTGCCTTAGTAACAACAGAACCAAGGAAGTGCAAAAAAACCGCGTAAAAATCGGGCGTATGTCCGAAATTGTGGGCAGCTTCAGAACGGTACTGTTCTGTCCCGAGCATCTTAGTCTCATAAAGGACGGTCCCGCCGAGCGCAGACAGTTTTTGGATATCGCCATCAGCGCGGCCGATCCGCTTTATCTTGCTGCGCTGCAAAGATATCACCGTGTATTAAAGCAGCGAAACGCGTTGATCAAAGCGGCGGAAAAGGATCGCACCATGTTTGACGCTACGGTTGAGATCTGGTCGCGTCAGCTTTCCCACGAGGCCGCCTTTATTGCCCGCAGTCGCGATCGCTATGTAAAAAAAGCCATCGAGGTGGTAAAGCGCTGCTTTGCCGATATGACGGGCTCCCGCGAAATACCGGATCTTCTTTATATGGGTGTCGGCGGAAAGGAATACGGCGATTACGAGGATCTGAAGAAAACCGAGGAGCTGCTTTTTCAAAAGCTTTCTCTGCATCACGAGCGAGAGCTTGGTGCGGGCGCTACGCTATGGGGCACACACAAGGATGATATTGAGGTCACCTTAAATGAAAAATCTGCCCGCAGCTTTTGCTCACAGGGGCAGCAGCGCTCTCTTGCCCTGGCCCTAAAGATTGCCGAGGGTGAGCTTTGTGCCCTCGATTGCGGAGAATACCCGGTGCTTCTCTTTGATGACGTCTTATCCGAGCTTGACCGCGGGCGTCGCGAATATCTGCTTGGGCACATCAAGGGTAAGCAGGTCATTATGACCACCTGTGAGAAGGAAGGCTTTACGGCCGACCACTTGATTTTGGTAAAAAACGGCACTTATGAAACCGTAGGCAAAAGCGAGAGCTTTACGTGATCGCTTGCGTCAAAAAGAGGATCTTATGTTTTTACACGTAGGAAATAACAAAAATATCAGACAAAAACGCATCATCGGCATTTTTGATGCCGATACCGCCACCGTTTCGGTCACCACGAGAAGATTTCTCTCCAATGCCGAGCGCCGCGGCGAGGTAGAGGCGGCAAATGAGGAAATTCCCAAATCGTTTGTGCTCTACGAAAAAGAGGAAGGCTGTGAGATCTGCTTTTCTCAGCTTTCCACCACCGCCCTGCTCGGTCGAAGCGAGCAAGGCACGGAATAAAGTCAGCAACAATTGCAAAAGGAAGGATAAAACATGGCAAACAACGAAGAAACAAGACAAGTTTATGATGACAGCCAAATTCAAGTGCTGGAAGGTCTTGAGGCGGTACGCAGACGCCCCGGTATGTATATCGGTTCCACTTCGCTGCGCGGACTTCACCATCTCGTGTATGAGATCGTGGATAACTCGATCGACGAGGCGCTTGCAGGAAGATGTAAGCACATTGAAGTAACGCTTTTGCCCGACGGCTCTGTTTCTGTACAAGACGACGGTCAGGGTATTCCCGGCGGCATTCACCCCAAAATGGGGATCCCGACGCTGGAGGTTATTTTTACCGTGCTTCATGCGGGCGGCAAATTTGACGGTAACGGCTATGAATTTTCGGGCGGTCTGCACGGTGTGGGCTCGTCCGTTGTCAACGCGCTTTCCGAATGGATCGAGCTTGAGAGCTGCTATCAGGGTCACCGCTATACCGAGCGCTTTGAGCGCGGCGCCGTGGCGCGTCCCTTCCGTGATGAGGGAGAGACCGAAAAGCACGGTCTTTACGTGCGCTTCAAGCCCGATGCCACTATTTTTGACGAGGTGGTATTCGACTATGAGACGCTTCTCAAGCGCTTGCGTGAGCAGGCTTTCCTGAACGCAGGTATTTATATTTCCATTGCCGATCAGCGTGACAGCGAAAATCCCGTCAAGGAGGAGCTGCAATACGACGGCGGTATCAAAACCTTCGTTTCCTACTTAAATGAGCAAAAGCATTGCCAGGTCATCCATCCCGAGGTGATCTATATGCGTGCCGAGAAGGTGGAGGAGGAGCGCGGCAGAACGATTGCCGAGGTTGCTCTGCAATATACCGATACCTATAACGAAACGCTGCTCACCTTTGCCAACGATATCAATACCATTGAGGGCGGTATGCACGAGGTCGGCTTTAAGAATGCCATGACCAAGGTGATCAACGATTTTGCCCGCAAATACGGTCAGCTGAAGGCCGACGACAAAAATTTGTCGGGCGACGACGTGCGCGAGGGTCTGACGGCGGTTGTCTCCGTCAAGCTCAAGGAAGCACAGTTCGAGGGTCAGACCAAAACCAAGCTCGGCAACAGCCATATGCGCGGCTTTGTGGAAAAGCTGGTGGTGGAAAAGCTCTCGGAGTATCTTGAGGAAAATCCCGCCGCAGGTAAGATCATCGTAGAAAAGGCCATGACCGCGAACCGCGCCCGTGAGGCCGCGAGAAAGGCAAGAGAGCTCACGCGCCGCAAAAACGGCCTTGAATCGATGTCCCTGCCCGGCAAGCTTTCCGACTGCACCGAGCGCCGCACGGAGCTCACCGAGGTCTATCTTGTAGAGGGTGATTCGGCAGGCGGCTCCGCTAAGCTCGGTCGCGACCCTCGCTTCCAGGCGATCCTTCCCTTGCGCGGTAAGATCTTGAACGTAGAAAAAAGCCGACTTGACAAGGTGTATGCCAACACCTCCATCATCCCGATCATTCAGGCTCTCGGCTGCGGTATCGGTGAGGAATTTGACATTACCAAGCTCCGCTACGGCAAGATCATTCTGATGGCGGACGCGGACGTGGACGGCTCGCATATCCAGATCCTGCTTTTGACCTTCTTCTTCCGCCATATGAAGGAGCTGATCGAAAAGGGACACGTGTACCTTGCAAAGCCTCCGCTTTATAAGGTCTATAAGCGCTCCGCCAAGCTCGGCGGTGAGCGCTATGCTTACTCCGACGCTGAGCGCGATGCCATCATAGAGGAGCTCGGTGGCGGCAAGAATATTGAAGCTGACCGCTACAAAGGTCTTGGTGAGATGGACCCCGACCAGCTCTGGGAAACCACCATGGACCCCGAAAAACGTATTCTCTTGCGCGTGACGATGGAGGATGCCATCCTCTGTGACCAGATCTTCTCTACCCTGATGGGTGATGAGGTCGAGCCTCGCCGCGAATTTATCGAGCAGAACGCCAAGTTTGCCGAAAATCTTGATATCTGATAAGGAAAGGAGAAAAGACAATGGAACACAAAAGTGAAAATATTGAATTTCCAAATCAGAGAATAGAAGACGTTGATATGGAGAAACGGGTAAAGCAAGCCTTTATCGAATACTCTATGTCCGTTATCATGTCCCGTGCCCTGCCCGACGTGCGCGACGGTATGAAGCCCGGTCAGCGCCGCATTATGTACGCGATGTATGAGGATCACCTCACCGCAGACAAGCCCTTCCGCAAATCGGCCACCACGGTCGGTAACGTGCTGGGTCGCTATCACCCGCACGGCGATGCCGCCGTTTACGGCACGATGGTGCGTATGGCGCAGGATTTCTCGCTGCGCTACCCGCTGGTTGAGGGTCACGGCAACTTCGGTTCGGTTGACGGCGACGGTGCAGCTGCTTACCGTTATACCGAGGCGCGACTTGCCAAAATTTCCGATGAGCTGATGGCAGACCTCGAAAAGGAGGTCGTGCCCTTCGGCCCGAACTTCGATAACCGCCTGCGTGAGCCCTTGGTGCTCCCCTCCCGCTTCCCGAACCTTTTGGTCAACGGCTCTGTGGGTATCGCGGTCGGCATGGCCACCAACATTCCCCCTCACAACCTCGGTGAGGTCATTGATGCGACGATCTATCGCATGGAAAACCCCGACTGTACCGTCGAGGAACTGATGACCTATATCAAGGGTCCCGATTTCCCGACCGCCGCCACCTGCTACGGCGTCAATGGCATTATTGATGCCTATAAGACCGGCCGCGGCCGCGTGATGGTGCGCTCCAAGTGCGTGGTGGATGAGGATAAAAATCAGATCATCGTCACCGAATTGCCCTACCAGGTCAACAAATCCATGCTGGTGCAATCGATCGCCGCGCTGGTGCGCGATAAGAAGATCGAGGGCATCACCGATATCAAGGACGTGTCAAACGGCCGTAACGGTATCAATATTATCATTCATTACCGCCGTGATGCCAACGGCCAGGTGCTGCTCAATCAGCTTTACAAAAACACCCAGCTGCAGGATACCTGTGCCATCAATATGCTGGCGCTGGTGGGCGGCGAGCCGAAGGTGCTGTCTCTTCCCCAAATTCTTGACCACTACATTGCGCACCAAAAGGACGTGATCACCCGCCGCACGCAGTTTGAGCTTGACAAGGCCGCCGCGCGCGCACACATCCTTGAGGGATATAAGATCGCCAATGACAACATTGACGAGATCGTCAATCTCATTCGCTCCACGGCATCGATCCCCGACGCCAAGGAAAAGCTGATGGCGGGCTTTGGCCTCACCGACACGCAGGCACAGGCTATCGTTGAAATGACGCTTGGTAAGCTGACGGGTCTTGAAAGACAGAAGATCGAGGACGAACTGGACAAGCTCCACGCGCTGATCGCCGAGCTGACCGCGATCCTTGCCGACGAGCAGAAGATCAAGGATATCATCAAGACCGAGATCACCGAGATCCGCCGCAAGTACGCCGATGCGCGCCGTACCGAGATCGTGGCCGCCACCGACGAAATTGATCTTGAGGATCTCATTGAGCGTCACGATTGCGTCATTACTCTCACGCACACGGGCTATATCAAGCGTCAGCCCGCGGACACCTATTCCGCACAGCATAAGGGCGGCAAGGGTGTGATCGGCATGACCACCAAGGACGAGGACTTCATTGAAAAGCTGATGGTGGTGCATAGCCACGCCTATCTCATGCTCTTTACCAATACGGGTAAGGTGTTCATGCGCAAGGCCTACCAGATTCCCGAGGCATCCCGCACCGCAAAGGGCACCAATATCATCAATCTGATCGAGACCGTGCCCGGTGAGATCATCACCGCCATGATCGCGGTTGACGGCTTTGGTGAGAAGGAATACCTCACTATGGTCACGAAAAACGGCGTGATCAAGCGCACGCTGCTGGCAGAATACGAGTATCAGCGCAAGGGCGGTAAGATTGCTCTGAACCTTGACGAGGGTGATGAGCTGGTGTTCGTAATGCACAGCAAGGGCGACAAGGACGTGCTGCTGGCAACTCACGAGGGCAGCGCTGCACGCTTTAGCGAAAGCGCGGTGCGCCCGCTGGGCAGAACGGCACGCGGCGTGCGTGGCGTGAAGCTGCGCGAGGGTGACTTTGTTGTGGGTGCCGTGATCGTGGATGAAAGCAAGCAGCTGATCACCGTGACCGAAAACGGCTACGGAAAACGCACCCCGTTTGAGGACTTCCGTGTGAAGGGTCGCGGCGGTCTTGGCGTTACTTGCCATAACCTCACCGAAAAGACGGGACTTTTGGCAGGTATTGCCGCCGTCACCGATGAGGATGATTTGATGATGATCACCAATCTCGGTACCATCATCCGCACGCCCGTCAAGCAGATCAACACCTATTCCCGTACTGCCGCAGGCGTCATTGTGATGCGCCTTGGCGAGGGACAGACCTTGGCAGGCTTCTCCAAGGTTGCCCACGAGGATGAGGAGGCACAAAGCCCCGAAACGGGTGCCGAAAACGGCGAGACCGTCCAAGCCGACGTGCCTGTCGCGGCAGCACCTGCCGAGGGTGGCAGCGAGCCCGTGACCGAATAAAAACGACCGCAACCCCGAGTATGTGACTGCATATTCGGGGTTGTTGTGAAAATATCCCCCGTGACGGGGTCTGAAACAGGAGAACTTTATGAAAAAACGCCTGATTGCCGTGATCGTGGCCATTTCGCTCATTCTCGTTTCTCTCGGCGTCTTCTTGGTGGTTCGCCATGTGCGCAATAACCGCCCCCCCGAGCTTTCCGCCATTCGCGAGCGCGTGATCGCGCTCATCGATGCCTCCCATGAGGTCAACGAGGTCTTTTGGGGCGAGGGGCTTGCCACCTATCCGCGTGTATATAAGGAATATTACGCCCGTGTGCCCTTCTATTTGGTAAAGCAGGGTGACGGCTATGTATTTTCCGCCACCACCGCCGACGATAAGCTTTATTATTACACCTTTACCGACGAGACCGTGGGAGACATCCTTGCCTATCAGTATTGTCTGAAGACCGGCGACGGTGAATACGTGGATGTGGAAAAGGGCGGCGCCCTCACGATTGCCGACAAGATCAAATATCGCTACGCCAAAAAAACAGATGCTCCCGTGGAGGGGGCCGAGCCGATCTTTTCCCGAAATGACAGCTATTATTACGCGCTGCCGGACTACGCGGAAAAGGAAGCCGAGTTTTACTATACCGAAAGTGACCAGGAATATTACGATTACGTCAGAAACGATGCGGCATATCTGACCACCGCTGACATCAAGGCCAAGGCTGAGAAGGTCTATGCTGAAGAGTTTTTGTCCTCGGTTTACGAAAGCATCTTTACCGGCATTACGGTGTCGGAATCGAGCAGCGGCACGCTTTATGCACGCTACATCGACTATAAGGATGCCGAGGGTAACGGATATCTGATGAAATCAAATCTCTGGAAGCCCGCCGAGGTTGGTCGGGTATATCTCTTTGACACCATGCGCATGAGCGAGGAGCGCAGAAGCAAGCGCACCGACGTGTATATCGATATTGATACCTACGTGCCGGGCGACGAGGCAAACGTCACTACCGTGACCGTTTCGCTGACCCTGCAGGACGGCGGTTGGTTCCTCAATTCCGCCACCTATTAACAAAGGGTGCGGCCGCATGACGCCGTAATCGCCATTGCTTAAAAGCTTTGCCGCAGGCAAAAACAAAAGAGGGGGAGAGGACTTTTGCAAAAGTCCTCTCCCCCTCTTTTTGTCTTTTCTCTTTCATCCGTCATTTTACCAAATGGCGTTTGATCTTGCGGGAGGTTGTTTTTTCAAATTCGGTATCGCGCAGCTCAAGACCCTTGATCTTCTTAAACGAGGGGAGCTTCTTGTTGAGGTCGGTCAGCTTTTCGTAGATTGCCTTATAGATGGTATCGTTCTCGGCGTTCTCACCGAAAAGCTCCTTGTTGGGATACACCACGGCAGTCAGCAGCACGGTCTCGCCGTCGGTGTCCTTACGGCCGACCACCACGCACTCGGCGATCTCCTCGATCTTCTCAAGGTATTCTTCGATCTCCTCGGGGAAGACGTTTTTGCCGTTTTCAAGCACGATCACGGACTTCAGGCGTCCCGTAATGTAGATATAGCCTTCCTCGTCCATGTAGCCGACGTCGCCGGTGCGGTACCAGCCGTCCTCGGTAAAGGCCTTGGCGTTCTCCTCGGGGTTATTGTAGTAGCCAAGCATCACGTTATCGCCCTTTACCTGTATCTCGCCCTCTTCAAAGCCCTTTTCGTTCATGTTTCCGGTGGGGGCAATGCGAGAGGTGCAGCAGGGTACTGCGGGGCCTACAGAGCCAAATTTCGGCGCGTAGTAGGGTGCTACCGAGATCAGGGGCGAGCACTCGGTGATGCCGTAGCCCTCACAGATCTGAATGCCGAAGGCCTCGAAGTTGCGTACCATTTCGGGGTTCAGGGGTGCGCCGCCGCAAATGATCTTTTCAAGGCAGCCGCCAAAGGCGCCGAGCACCGAGGCAAAGAGCTTGCGACGCAGGTCTATACCGACCTTTCTCATGCCGTTCGAGACCTTGATCATGCGGCGCAGCAGCTTATCCTTGCCCTTCTTGCGTGCCTCGTCCCAGATCTTTTTGTACATGGTGTTCACAAAGAGGGGCACGAGAATGAGACCCGTGGGCTTGAACTCGGCGAAGTTGCGCATGAGGTGACGGAGCGTGTCGTTAATGCCGATGTTGATGCCGTAGCAAAGGCTGGCAAGCATGATGGCAAGCTCGTAGGTGTGGTGCAGGGGCAGGACCGAAACGGTGCGGTCGTTTTCGTTGAAGTTGACGGTCTCGCAGGCCGCGTTGACGCAGGAGCAAACGTTCTTCGCGCAGAGCATGACGCACTTGCTCGAGCCGGTGGTGCCGGAGGTAAAGAGCATGACGGCAAGCGCCTCGGGATCGCGGTCGGGGAGCACGTAGCCCTCCTCAAGCGATTTTTCGCCCTTGGAGAGGAGTTCCTCAAAGGCAAGGGTCTTTTCCGTGGTGCAGCCCTCGGCGGGCGAAATGGGCACGAAAACGCGCAGCGAGGGGTGATTTTGCATGGCGGGCAGCAGCTTTTCGTTAAAGGAGCCCGCGTAAACGATGGCCTCGGCGTCTACGCTTGCCAGCAGACCCTCGATCTCGGAGATGGCCAGCTCCTTGTCCATGGGGATGATCACGCCGCCCGAGGCCGTGACGGCCAGATAGGTGGCGACCCACTCGGGGGAGGTCTCACCGATCACGGCAATGCGCTTGCCCGAAAGCCCTACGGCGTCAAGGCCGGCGGCAAGAGCGTGCGCCATGTGTCCGAACTCGGCGTAGGTAAGAGAGGCGTAGCCCTTCCCCTGCGGAAAGCGGAAGGCGATCTTGTCGCCGCGCGCAGGCAGCGTGAGAACCAGATCCTTAAAGGAGACCAGCGGTGCATAAATGCGTTCTGTTTTTTTCATAGTTACCTCTTTTCTTGCGCTTGTTTTTTTACGGGAAGCAAAGGCTCTCACCCGCAAAGAGATGCGCAATCATATTCATTATACCCCTTTTACTGTCAAATTGTCAAGTTGTGGAAGGGTTACAAGTTCCGACACTTTGCAATATGGAAAAAAATGGTAATTTAAAAAAGAGCTGCCCGCTGTAAGAAGAATTTCGCTTGCAAAAAAGCCGCCATGCTATCGACATTTGATAGCATTGGCGGCTTTGTTTTTTTATTTATGCGTGGTTTTTGGTCTGCGCGAATGACGTAGCCTCCGATGTTTACAGGATTGCATCAATCATGGAAAGCACAAACGGCATCAGCTTGACGAGCAGCAGCGCAAGCAGAACCGAGAGAACCACCGTGACGGCGAATTGCAGCGGGCCGTTTCCCTTGCTCTCATAGCGGATCTCGGCTCGGTGCTTCAGCTCCTCGGGGATGTAATAACGGGGCTCTTCCCCGCTTCCCTCCTCTGTTGCCTGCTGCACGAGCTTTTGCATGATCGTGCTATGCTTTAGCTCGAACCGAATGAGGGCGTTTTTTTCATAGCCGAGCGCCGCAAGCGTTTTGGCGGTTTCGGGTGAGTGTGCCTCTGCCCGCAGCATTGCGCGGATGAAGCCACCCGGCACGTTGCGCTGATAAAGTGTGACCAAGGACGCGATCACAATGCCGATGCAAACGCCGCAAATGAGAAGCGTGAGCATCGAGGCATCGCCTGCGTCAAGAGTAAAGTGCTCGTATTCCTTTGCCTCAACGGTGAACCACGAGACGAGCGAAAGCGGCTTCATCAAAGCTCCTCGGCGCGAATGACGTCGCAGCCCATGTAGGGGCGCAGCGCTTCGGGCACGGTGACGGTGCCGTCCTCGTTTTGGTAGTTCTCAAGGATGGCTGCAACCGTGCGGCCGACGGCGACGCCGGAGCCGTTGAGGGTGTGAACCAGACGCGGCTTGTCCTTGGGCGTCTCGCGGAAGCGGATGTTGGCGCGGCGTGCCTGATAATCCTCAAAGTCGGAGCAGGAGGAGATCTCCACGTAGCGGCCGTAGGAGGGCATATAGACCTCGATATCGTAGGTCATGGCGCTCGAGAAGCCAAGGTCGCCCGAGGACAGACGTACCACGCGGTAAGGCAGTCCAAGACCCTGCAGCACGCGCTCTGCGTCGTTCGTGAGCTTTTCAAGCTCCTGGTAGGAGGTTTCGGGCGTGGTGAACTTCACCAATTCAACTTTGTTGAATTGGTGCTGACGGATAAGGCCTCTGGTATCGCGGCCTGCGGAGCCGGCCTCGGCACGGAAGCATGCCGAATATGCGCAGTAGGAAAGGGGCAACTTGGCACCGTCGAGAATGTCGTCGCGGTACATATTCGTCACGGGCACCTCTGCGGTGGGAATGAGGAAGAAATCGTTGTTGGCCACGCGGAAGGCATCCTCCTCAAATTTGGGGAGCTGACCCGTGCCGCGCATCGAGTCGCGATTGACCATATAGGGCGGGAACACCTCGGTGTAGCCGTGCTCGGTGTGCGTATCCAGGAAATAATTGATGACAGCACGCTCAAGACGGGAGCCCTTGCCACGGTAGAAGTGGAAGCGTGCACCGGTTACCTTTGCTGCGGTGTCGGGATCGAGAATGCCGAGCTCACGGCCGATGTCCCAATGCGCCTTGGGCTCAAAGCCAAAGGTCGTGGGCTCGCCCCAACGGCGAATTTCCTCGTTGTCGCTGTCATCCTTGCCCACCTGCACCTTTTCGTTGGGGGTGTTGGGGATGGAAAGCAGAATGTTGGCGATCTCGGCATCAATGGCGGAAATCTTTTCAGTCTCGGCCTTAACGGTATCGGAAAGCACCTTCATCTCGGCAAAGATGGGGGCGACGTCTTTCCCCTCTTTTTTAAAGAGGGGAATTTGCTTGGAGATCTTGTTTTGCTCAGCCTTTTTCTGCTCGGTGTCGGCAATCAGCGTGCGGCGCTCTACGTCAAGCTCAAGCAGCTTGTCGATCTCCTTGCTGTAATCCTTTTGGCGTCCTGCAAGACGCTCCTTGACAAGATCGGGGTTTTCTTTGATAAATTTGATATCTAACATGGCGTTTTTCTTCCTTTTTTATTTTTCTTCTGCAAAGAGCTCGTTGCCGCAAAGCGCGGTCAGCAATGCTTCCATATCGGCATCGTCCTCGTAAAAGATTTCGATGGAGCGTTTTTTGTCGTTTTGTGTGATCTTTACCTTTCTGCCGAGTGCCTCACGGGTGCGGCGCTCAAGGTCCTTCATCCAGGTGCGGTTCTGCACGTGCCCCGCAATATCGGGCAGCTCTGCCTTGGGGGCGGCGTTTGCACGCTTCACCATGGCCTCTACGTCGCGCACGGAAAGATCCTTTGCAATGATGCGGTGCGCAAGCAGCGAGATCATCTCCTCGTCCTTAAGGCCGAGCAGAGCGCGTGCGTGACCGGCGGAAATCTCATTTTCCTTGAGCATATCAAGTACTTCCTCGGGCAGATCAAGCAGACGGAGCGCGTTTGTGACGGCAGGACGGGATTTGCCGACCTGCTGCGCGACCTCCTCCTGCGTCATATCAAAGCGTTCCATCAATGCCTTGTAGCCAAACGCTTCTTCTACAACGTTCAGATCTTCACGCTGAATATTCTCAATCAGCGCGATCTGTGCGGTTTTGAGGTCGTCGCCGTCAAGCACAACGGTGGGGATTTCGGTAAGTCCTGCCATTTTTGCGGCGCGCCAACGGCGCTCGCCCGCAATAATTTCATATGCGCCCTCAAAATTGGGGTTGGGACGCACCAAAATGGGCTGCAGCACACCGTAAGCGGCAATCGAATCCGCCAAAGCCTCCAGCGCTTCGCGATCGAATTGCTTGCGGGGCTGATCGCTGCGGGGCTCGATCTCCGAGATGCGCAGCGTGGTGGCGGTGCCGTCCTTCATGCCCATGATGTTGTCATCAAGGATTGAATAAAAATCTTTTCCGAGAGCACTTTGTTTTTTAGCCATTTGTTTCTCTCCGTTTCACAATATATATTTTCGGCAAGGTCTGCGACCGATCGTCTTTGATCAGGCCCTTTCGTGCAGCTCCTTGGCAAATTGCAGATAATGTAACGCGCCTTTTGCGCGCTTGTCGTGATAAATGATGGGTTTGCCGAAGCTCGGTGCCTCGGAAAGGCGCACGTTTCTGCCGATCGTGGTTTCAAATACGCGATCACCGTAATGCTTCTTCAGTTCACTTTGAATTTGAACGGAAAGCGCAAGACGCGGGTTGTGCATAGTCAGCAGAATTCCCGTGATCGAAAGCCTCGGATTATAGCGCTTTTTGATGTGACCGAGCGTGGTGGAAAGCTGCGTCAGGCCCTCCAAAGCGTAATATTCGCATTGCAAGGGGATTACAACACCGTCGCTTGCCACCAGAGCATTGATTGTCAGCATGCCGAGCGAGGGCGGGCAATCAATGATGATGTAATCGTAACGGTAACGAATGTCGGCGAGGGCTTTTTTAAGATGTGCCTCGTCGCTACCCTCTTCGCTATCGAGCAGATCGTACTCCGCGCCCGCCAGCGAAATGTTTGCGGGAATGACATCCAGCTTTTTAAAGCCTGTGGGTAAAACCGCATCCTCTGCGCGGCAACCGCCCACCAAAAGATCGCGAACGGTGTAGCGCAAGCCTTTTTTGCGAATACCAACGCCACTCGTGGCGCTTCCTTGCGGGTCAAGATCGATCAGAAGCGTGTCAAAGCCGAGGTATGAGAGGCTGGCAGCCGTATTTACGGCAGAGGTCGTTTTACCCACGCCGCCCTTTTGGTTTGCAAATGCAATTACTCTACCCACGGGCACACACTTCCTTTCTTTGATTTCGCGCACGGGACGTGCGTACGAATCATGCCCGCCTTGCAGCCGGCGTGATTTATTATAACATTAAACGCACCCGTTTGCAACAGTTTTTTTGAGATTTTTTAAAAAACTCGCAGTGCTCTTTTGTGTTTCACGTGAAACATCTGCAAAGCCCCCTTAAATATTGTTTCACGTGAAACGTTTGTGTCTGAGGGAAACAAAGAATCCGACAAATGCACCGCGCCTTATGTTTCACGTGAAACATTAAAACAAAAAGAGGGAACTGTGCCCTCTTTTTGCCTCCGCTTCCCCTTAACGCCGATCTTGGAAGATGTTTCACGTGAAACATGGGTCTTATCCGTTTACCCTCGCTTGGGAATATATATGGTGATGCGTGCTGCGCTTTCGTCTTCCTCCTTGTGATATTCCGCACTAACCCCGGTCTTTTCAAAGATCCCCAGCGTGCGCTCGATGGAGTTGTAAAGCGGCTTTAAGTCTCGCAGGGCGAACTTCCGCGGCACAACACCGCTTGTTGCCATTCTTGTGCTTGCTGCAGCATTTTTGGGCTCTCTTTCGCCCCTTTCTTGGGTGCCGAGGCGAGACCCCTCGACGGCGTTAAAGGCGCCCACAAGGCTGTTTTTGCCGCCTTGCAGGGGTGTTGGAGGCACTGCCGCGCTGCCAATCCCCCAAGCGGGGGCTTTGTGCGCAAAAATCTCCCTTTTTGGCTGCTCTTTGGCCTGATATTCCTCGATGGCGTCCTCGATCTCCGCTACTGTCATGCTATTTTTTTCGGCTAAGTGAATGATCTCCAAACGGCGTACGGGGTCGGAAATGCGCAGAATAGCGCGTGCGTGCCGTTCCGTGAGGGGGGAGCTGCAAAGAGCCCTGCGCTCTTCGGGCGAGAGCTTCAAAAGCCTTAGCTTGTTGGCTACGGCCGATTGTGAGAGCCCTATTTTACGTGCGATCTCTTCTTGTGTCATGTGATACTCGTTCATTAGCCGCAAAATTGCCTCTGCCCAGACGAAATAATGCGGATTTTCCTGCTTTAAGCGTGAAATCTCTGCCATTTGCAGACATTTGGGATCGCCGGGGGAGAGGACAACACAGGGGATTTTGGTGATCCCTGCGATGCCGGCGGCGCGGTAGCGCCGTTCGCCGTCTATCAGCTCATAGAGGGGGAAACCGCTGCTCTGCACCCCAAGCTTTACGGCCAGCGGCTCTAAAATACCGTATTTGCCGATAGATGTGGCGAGACGGATGATGGTGTTTTGCTCATTTTTGATATTCTGTGCGCTCGTGGGGGCTAAAATTTGCTCTGCGGCCAACAAAATGACCGTTTCCTGTGTTTGCGACTGCCCGATCGGGGATGCTATGGGCTGAAAATGATGTAACTGATACCCTTTCATTGTAAACTTCCTCCTGCTTTTTGGGTCTATTTTCATCATAACAGAAGTACGGCGAGAAAAATGTCACAATAAAATGGTAAAAAATGGAAGAAAAAGGAAGTGCGGCTCCGTTTGGGGCAAGAAATGCCGCTTGCTGCTGCAAAAATGCGCCTTGTGACGGTTTTTGCGACGAAATTGCCGCAAAAACAAAGCAGCCGTCCTTACTTTTGAAGCAAGGACGGCTGCTTTTCTGTTCTGTGTGTTGGGGCCTTTTGCAAACGGCGCGGTTCTTTTCCCGCCCGAGCGCTTCAAAGCGGTCTTTTTAGGATTTTGGCGTATGCACGGGGGTATTGCGCGGGGGTGTCTCCCGTTTTGGTGATCTCGATCAGAAGTCGCTCATCACTCTCGCCTCTTGCCACGATCTCAAGGCCGTTGACGCTTGTCACCTCTCCCCCGAGCTTGACAATGCCGCTTTTTGCCGCCGCCAGCTCATCCATGCCCCGCTTTGCCTTCATGGCGATAAATCTGCCACCGCGACGCACAAAGGGCAAGCAAAGCTCGCTCAGCACGGGGAGTGCGGCCACCGCCCTTGCGGTAACGATGTCATATGCCGCGCGGTGGCTGGTATCCTGCGCCAATTCCTCCGCGCGGGCGGCAATGGCGGTAAAATGGGGGATTTCAAGCGTATTTGCGGTATCTCGCACGTATTTGATGCGTTTTTCGGTGCTGTCAAGCGCTACAATGGTAAGATCCGGTCTGCAAACGCCCAAGGGCAGGCAAGGAAAGCCCGCGCCGCATCCAACGTCAAGAATTTTGGCGTTTTGCGGCAAAAAAGCCGCCACGGTAAGGCTATCGATGAAATGTCGCACCACAACGTCCCGTTCGTCCTTGATGCTGGTCAAATTCATGCTTTTGTTGACCTCCAGCATATGCGTCATTAAAAAATAGAGCTTCTTTGACTTGTCTTGGTCAAGAATGTCTGAAAGATGATTATCCGCTGCAACGGTATTTAAAAACGCGTCAAACTCAATAAAATCCATTTTATAAAAATCTCCTTTGAACGAACGGAAATGCACAAGCTGCGATGCAAGAAAAAAGTAAAGAGCTGCGGTCATGAACCCCTCGGTTTTGCAAAAAAACGGGCTCTCAATGGGAAAAATCGGCTCAAAATTGCCAAAATGCAGTACTTTGCGCCGCGCATGCGACGGCGTTTCCCCTAAAAGAGGGCATGAAGCGCCGTTCTCTTCGATAATCAGCGAATTCCGAGGTAGATCAGCAGCACGGAAATATCGGCAGGACTCACGCCGCTGATGCGTGATGCTTGCCCAACGGTGGCGGGGCGCACGGCGGAGAGCTTTTGTGCGGCTTCCAGGCGCAGCCCGGTTATTTTTTGATAGTCAAGGGTGCTCGGCAACATTCTTGCCTCTAATTTCTCATGCCGAGAAACTTCACCCATTTGACGGTTAATATAGCCTTCATACTTGATTTGAACTTCTGCGGATAATACTTCGCGCTTAGTCAAGGATGGTCTTTGGTCATCCAGCGCGGAGAGCGCCTCGTAATCGATGCCGGGGCGGCGCAACAGGTCAGCAAGGCTGACCCCGGAGGCGACGGGAGGCTGCCCAAAAGTCTCTAAAAAGGGATTGACACGCGCGGGGGAGAGGTGCGTGGCGCGCAAGCGGGCAATTTCCGCTTCGATGTTGGCTTGTTTTTGCAAAAAGGCGGTGTAATGTGCCTCGTCAATGAGGCCAACCTCATGTCCGATGGGTGTGAGACGTGCATCTGCGTTATCCTGACGCAGCAAAAGACGGTATTCCGAGCGCGAGGTCATCATGCGATAGGGCTCATTGGTGCCCTTGATGATCAGATCGTCCACCAAGGTGCCGAGATACGAGCTGGCACGTGGCAGAATTACGGGTGCTTCGCCCTTGACCCTGCGCGCGGCATTGATGCCCGCGAGCAGTCCTTGTGCGGCGGCCTCCTCATACCCGGAGGTGCCGTTGAACTGTCCTGCGCCAAACAGTCCCCCGATGTCGCGGAATTCAAGCGTTGCCGTCAGCTGTGTGGGGTCACAGCAGTCGTATTCGATGGCGTAAGCGTAGCGCATCATCTCTGCATGCTCAAAGCCGGGGAGTGTGTGCAGCATTTTGGCTTGCACGTCGGTGGGCATAGAGGTGGAAAAGCCTTGCAGATAAAGCTCGTCGGTGTCGGCACCCATGGGCTCAAGAAAGAGCTGATGGCGCTCCTTGTCGGCAAAACGCACCACCTTGTCCTCGATGGAGGGGCAGTAACGCGGCCCCGTGCCGTGAATGTGGCCGCCGTACATGGCGGAACGGGATAGATTTTCGCGGATAATGCGGTGTGTTTCCGCATTGGTATATACAATATGACAAGGGAGCTGCTCTTTGCCGTCAAGGTAACCCTCGGGGGTGTCGGCCGCGTAGGGGAGCGCGTGCTCCTCACCGTCCTGCACCTCCAGCTTACTGTGATCTACCGAACGGCGGTTGATGCGCGCGGGCGTACCCGTCTTAAATCTGCGCAGTGTCACACCGAGTGCGGCGAGCGAAGCACTGAGGCCCCGCGAGGGTAGAAAGCCGTCGGGGCCGCTTTCATAATTGACGCCGCCCACAAAAATGCGGCTCTCAAGATACGTACCTGCCGCCACGATCACGCAATCACAGTCCCATTCCTCACCGAGGTGGGTGGTGACGCTGCAAACCTGTCCGCTTTCGTTTTTACCGATCGTCACGATCTCTGCCTGTATGAGGCGCAGGTGCGGTGTTTTTTCAAGAACAGCCTTCATATAGGCCTGATAACGCTTGCGGTCGGCTTGCACGCGCTTGGAATGTACCGCTGCCCCCTTGCCGAGATTAAGGGTGCGCGATTGCAGCGTCACCGCATCGGCGGCGCGCCCCATTTCGCCTCCGAGGGCGTCGATCTCATAAACGAGATGCCCCTTGGCGGTGCCGCCGATCGAGGGATTGCAGGGCATATTGGCAATGGCCTCGAGGGAAATGGTGAAAAGCACCGTATCCACGCCCATGCGTGCGGCAGCAAGCGCGGCCTCGATGCCGGCGTGTCCCGCGCCGATGACGGCCACTTTTGTGGAAAGCTTCATAAAAACTCCTTTGGTTGATGGCTTTGGGTCAGATAGGGCATCCTTGACTTTTTAACGCGTGGTTTTTGTCAAAACGGTGCCGGATGGGTTGTAAAAACGGCAAATGGAGAGCATTTTCGCCGTAGCCTCAAAGTAAAAGATGGCGCGCCGTTTTTCGCGGTTTTTGCTGTCATTGAGCTCAAAGAGCATAAAATAAATATCGGGGGCTTTCATGGAGGAAACGCCCACAAACTCACGCTCGGGGGTGTAGGCCGTGGCGCGTGCATCCTCGCTTTCCTCACCAAGCGGCGCGATGCGCACGGCATCCTTGACACTCATCTCAAATATCTTCTTGCGTTGGCGGTTGCCGTAAATTTTGGTAAAGCTGAGCATGCCCGAGGTCACCGAATATTCATAATCCACGTTTACGTAGCGCCAGGTGATAAACACGATGACCCAGAGCGAAAGCGGAATGAAGGCGAGCAGAGGGGCGATAACGCTGTATTTCATGCCGATAAACAGGATGGCCAGCACGTATGTTATATAAAAGGCAACCAGCAAAATGCGCGCGAGCACCCATTTGCCCTCCTTTCGTTGGGAAACGGCAAATTCATAGGTTGCAAATTCGTTCAAGCAGGGCACCTCCTTTGGGGTTTTGTACCTTTTCAGTATATCATAAACCGCACTATAATTCAATCTTTTTTTCGCGGCGAGTAAAAATCTGCGAAATTTTGCTCTTTTTGGCCAAGGCACTTGCTATTTTCCTTTAAAACCATTATAATAAAAACATATCACAGTGGGCAAGTGCCCGAGGAGGAAGTTATGAAAGCAGTTATCACCGTCACGGGTAAGGATAGCGTCGGCATCATCGCCGCCGTCAGTACCATCTGCGCCGAGCACGGCGCAAACATCACCGAAATCACACAGAGCGTGCTTTCGGAATATTTTGCCATGATCATGATCGCCACCATCGATAAGCTTTCCCTCCCGTTTGCGGACTTTGCGGAAAAGCTTGCGGCAAGCGGCAGAGAAAAGGGCCTTGATATCCGTGCCATGCACGAGGATATCTTCAACACCATGCATCACGTGTAAGGAGAGTGTCCGATGCTGAACGTTGCCGATATTTTAGAAACGATCGGGATGATCCGCGAGGAAAATCTCGATATCCGAACCATCACCATGGGTATCTCGCTCCTTGACTGTGTGAGTGAGGACGCGGGACGCCTTTGCGATAAGGTTTACGATAAGATCACAAAAACCGCCGAGCACCTGGTGGATACCGGTGTGTCGATCGAGCGCGAATACGGCATTCCGATCGTCAACAAGCGCGTGTCGGTCACGCCCGTGTCCCTGATCGGCGGTGCCATCTCGCCCGAAGGATATCTCAAGCTGGCACACACCCTGCAGCGTGCCGCAAAAACGCTGGGTATCAACTTCATCGGCGGGTATTCCGCGCTTGTGCACAAGGGCATGACCACGGGAGATAAAAATCTCATCTCCGTCATTCCCGAGGCGCTGGCCGAGACCGAGAACGTGTGCTCCTCGGTCAACGTGGCAAGCACCAAGGCGGGCATCAACATGGATGCCATTCGCCTCATGGGCAGCACCATCAAGCGCGCCGCGTATCTGACGCGCGACAATAACTCCATCGGTTGTGCAAAGCTGGTCGTTTTTGCCAACGTCCCCGAGGATAACCCCTTTATGGCAGGCGCCTTTCACGGTGTTGGCGAGCCCGACCGCGTGATCAACGTGGGTGTTTCCGGCCCCGGCGTGGTGGCCGCTGCTATTCGCCGTGCAGGTGATTGCGATCTTTCTCAGCTCGCGGATGTGATCAAAAAGACCGCGTTTAAGATCACGCGCGTGGGACAATTGGTGGCAAGCGAGGCTGCCAAGCGTCTGGATGCGCCCTTTGGCATCATCGATCTCTCCCTTGCCCCCACCCCCGCCATTGGCGACTCGGTGGCACGCATTCTTGAGGAGATGGGACTTGAGATCACGGGTGCGCACGGTACCACCGCCGCGCTCGCTATGCTCAACGACGCCGTGAAAAAAGGCGGCGTTATGGCTTCCTCGCACGTTGGCGGTCTTTCGGGCGCTTTTATCCCCGTTTCCGAGGACGAGGGTATGATCGCAGCTGCCGAGTGCGGTGCGCTTTCCCTCGAAAAGCTTGAGGCAATGACCGCCGTTTGCTCGGTTGGCCTTGATATGATCGCCGTGCCCGGTGATACCACCGAGGACGTGATCTGCGGTATCATTGCAGATGAGATCTCCATCGGTGTGGCAAACACCAAAACGACCGCCGTGCGTCTCATCCCCGCATACGGCAAGGGCGTTGGTGACAGCGTTTCCTTCGGTGGCCTGCTCGGCACGGCACCGATCATGCCGCTGCGCACCTATTCTCCTGCTAAGTTTATCGCCCGCGGCGGCAGAATCCCTGCCCCCATCCATAGCCTGAAAAACTAAAATATGCACAAAAAGCCCCCACACGTGCCGAAATGAACTGCCCCAAATTGTGCGGACAGCACAAAAAGCCCCGGGGGTGTAGTAATTAAGCAACAAACTGGCATCGTTTTTCAAGCGGT
>JAFTKK010000070.1 GCA_017453325.1 Clostridia bacterium | reverse complement strand
ATCAGCGTAACGATAGCGCGGATCTTGGGGGGCAGCTCGTTGATAAACCATGCTACCATCAAGGACATCAAGTAGGAAACGGGGCCTACGATGATAGCAAAGATCAACGTGTTTTTACAAGCAACGATGAAGATGTCATCATCAAGGAACAAACGGATATAGTTGTCAAGCCAGACGATATCCGGAAACTCGAGCAGGTTAAAGTTTGTTAAACTGATCACCATCGAAAGAGCCACCGGGACGACGGTGAAGAGCGTGAAGATCAGCATATAGGGTGCGACCATTGCATAGGCGACCTTGTGCTTCTTCATCTCATTCCATGTCCACTGTGCGCGCGTCATATCCGATCGGATCACCGCTTTTTTCTTTGACATGTTTTTTCTCCTTACAGCATTAAATTATAATGTAACCAAAACTTACGCCAACACAAGGATCGCGTTCTCAATCGCCTTGATGGTTCCGGCAAACGCCGTGGCATCCTGCGCCTTCAGCTTGGCCAGAATATCGGTCAACGTATGATATTCAACCAAATCATAATCCTCGCGTTCAATGTCGTCAAGCACTTCGCGCATCAGCGGCTCTGCGGCTTTGACCTGAGAGCTCTCGTCACCGAGGCTCTTCACGTCCTCATCCCACGCTGCCTTCAGTTGGTCAAGGCGTTTGCTGAGCAGGGTCTGGCCGATCTCAAGGGTCTCAAGGCCAAACTCCTCACGCTTACGTGTGATCTCCTTGTTGATGATGGTGATGTAGCTCTGCAGCTCCTCGGTGGGATCTGCGTTGTCGTTATATGCGGCAAGGAATGCAAAGGAAGTATAACGTCCGATGATATAGCTGCCGGGGTAGTTCGGGATAGATGCAAGCCTTTCGAACTGTTTGGAAAGCTGCTCGTACTCAGCAGAGGTCCAGGGCATCTGGTCAAGCGCCTGAATGTTGGCGGTTGCATGCTTTGCGGAAGGACCGATGATAGCTACCATTTCGTTGGAGTAATCGATCTGGCACTGTGCACCGGCATGCCACTTCATGAACTCCCAAGCGCGTGCCTTTTCAAGCTCGCCCGCTTCGCCGCCTGCGCTGCCGCAGCCGTTGAGCATGACGATGGCCGAGGTGGTTGCAACGCTCACGTTATTGATGTAAGTGGAGCCATCCTCTCTCGTAGTCTCGATACCGGGCATCGGGTAGAAGTTCCACAGGCCCTTGATCTCGGTTGCAAATACGATCAGTTGGTTATAGGTTGCATTATAGGAAGCAAAGCCGATCGGCATCTCGCCGGTACGGAAACGGTTTGCAAAGTCGTAGGATTTCGGGAAAGAATACATGGTGAAGAAGCTGCACATCGTATCAAAGGCCTCAAGACCAACGTTGGAATCGAGGTTGATACGCATGCCGTTGTCGGCAAAGAGCGTGCCGCCCATCTGGTAGAGGAAGATCTTGTAGTCTTGGTGCATACCGATCTGCATGTTGTTCGCCTGCAGGGTCGGGATAGCGGCCAGCACGTGATCCCAGGTCTTGGGGATCTCAATGCCAAGGTCGGCCAGAATATCCTCACGCACGAACATCATGGTAAAGGTCTGCGTTTCGGGCAAGCCGTAGCAGTGATAGATCCCCTCGGAATCCTCAATACCCAGCACCGCCATGGCCGCATCGTTGAAGTTTTGCTCAACGAAGCCGTCAAAATCACTCATGTTCTCCACGGGCAGAAGCGCACCGCGGATGGCGTAGTTGATAACGCTATCCTCGCCAAGACCGATGTACACGTCAGGGCCCATACCCGCAAGAACCGAAGGCAACAGCGTGCCGCCCGCAACGAGCTTGAGGTTTACGGTGGTGCCAAGCTGGCTCTCGGGAGTAAAGTCGTTATTGATCAGGTTACGGATAACCTGTGCCTGGTCACGGCCATAGGCAAGCCACACGTCAATGGTGGTCTCCGCATCGGCATCTTCGGTGGTAGCACCCATACGGTCGTAGTTACGGAAGAAGGACATGATGAAGCTGGAAAGCTCGTGAACCAGGGCCTTCCAGAAGCTTGCCTTTGCGCGGGGCAGCTCGGAATCCAGCGGCTGTACTACAAGGTAGTCAAGCTGCAGGGGCTGGGTCTTAGCATCGCTGACCCAAGTACCGAGAGAACCGATGTAGGACTTCAGCTGATCGAGATACTTTGCGATCTCATCCTCATTGGTGCCCATACGGTCAAGCAGCCAAGCCACCTTTTCAAGCGTAGCCACGTTCGAGCTCTTTTCGCCCGCAATGTCAACCAGCTCCTCTGCGATCGCATAAAGCTCGCGAGACTGGATGATCATATCGATCATAACATCGGGCATGACGCGCGAGAAGCCGTAATCACGGTATTCGTCGGGGTCAGCGCCGGTCAGCTTCATGATGGCAAGGTAATCGTTGTTGATGGCGGTAAGAGCCGCATCAACGCGACGCACAATGTCACCGGTGGAGCCGAGACCCACCTCAAAAGTGACGGTGTACTCAACGCCCTCTTTAAAATAGAATTGGTAGTTAACCAAATCGCCATCGCTGTTCGTAGCACCGCTGTTCAGCAGCGTGGACTGCCAGGAGGAGTTGTAGTTAAAGCGCAGTTGGGATGCCTCAAGGAACGGAACGGAACCGTCATAGTAACCGTCTGCGCCCTCTTCCACACCATTGCTGGCAATACGCAGCGAACGGCAAACGTACATGCCGTCCAGCACGTTTTGACGGTAACGCGCGGCGATATTGTACATACCGCTGCTATTTACCTTAAACGTATATCTCACCCACTGGCCCGCAGTCTGCCATTTCTCGCCGCCGATGGTGTTGAGGATCGTGCAGGTGGTATCGGAGGGCATGGTAGCCGCATCGGTACGGTCCTCAATGGGGTAGATGGTCTGAGAAGAGGATGCGCCTGCATACTCAGCCTGAATGAGAATAGTATCCTTACCGGATGCCACGCCCTGGTACTGAGCGAGGTAATTCTCGTAAGAGCCAAGATCCACGTGAGGGATCAGCGTGATCGACTTCACGGACATGGGCTCATTGACAGCCTCAAGCGAAATAGTGCGCGTGCCTGCCTCAAACACAAACTCGAAGCTCTCGGCATAGAAGCCGTCCGCGTCGCGCAGCTCATAGGTGCTGAGCACGGGGGTCTGCATCATGGAAGGACGCAGCTCGTTGTTGTCGATATCCGCGGTAAAGAAACGAACCGTGTATTTGTTGACAAAATCGGCAAGTGCGGAGGTCCACACTGCAGGAATGTCAAGACGTACGTAAGACTCGCCGTTTTCATTCACGATCTCGGCAGCGGCAAAGCCTGCTGCGAGCGCAGCTGCCTGAATATCGGAAACGCTGGCCTCCTTGGTGGCGTAAGCCTTTGCCTGCACGTACTGGTTCTGCCAGGTCTTGGGCAGGGTCAGGAAGCGGGCCTCTGCAAACGGGATCTTGCCATCGATCTTCAAAATACGCTCGATAGATGCGGTCTTCTCATCGTCGGGCAGATATTCGATCACGATGCTGTATCTTGCCGTGCTCGGGATCGTGACCGTCCAGGTGACGGTACCCGTAGCGGGCGTAAACAGCATGTCGCCATTCACCGCAACGTCCTTGTTGGTAGAACCCTTCACGAACTTGGTGTAGTCGACGCCGGCGATCTCGATCTTCTCGGTCGCGCGAGGCACGTCGGCAAAATACTCTTGCTTATACACCTCGTAAGAATCCGCGTTCAGCTGAGCCTTAATATCCGCGATCGTCTTGTCAGTGATGGAGCCGGGATCTTCGTCCTCAGCGCCAACAGTAAGAGAACCGCCAAAGATAAAGGTCAAAGCCAGAACCAAGGCGAGAAGTCGTTGGAGCTTCTTCTTTTTCATATCTTTCCTCCTCTACTGCAGCTCGCAGTACAACATAATTTGCACGGGGACCACCCGCACATCGCATGTCGCGTGCGCACGCACGAAAAGTTTAAAGAACGGCGGCAGTGCCGTTCGCCCTTCGACGTACAAACGCAAACATCCAAGGCACACCCACGGCGAGCCTTGGCTTATGGCAACATTTTACCATGGAAACCGCTACAAAGTCAAGATATTTTTTTATCGCGCATAATGCACGCTCGCGCGCCGGCGCGCGTAGAGCGGCGCTGCAGCAAAAGTCTCCGCACGGCTTTTTTTGCGCAAATTCGTCATTTTTGTTCAATTTGCCTTTTTGATGTTAAATTTTATTTACTTATCCTATCATGGCATCCGCGTTTGCCTCGGCCAACTCCGCTTTGTTTTGTTGCTTTTTGCCAAAGCCTTTTTCCACCCACCCCGTCGTGTAAATTTAATTTACCAGAGAGCAAAAAGAACGTGAGATTCGAGGCGTGCGCTGCCCCGTGAAACGCACCGCGTTCTTTTTGTGCATGATAGCCAAAAAAAGCCTCGTTTTTTCTACACGCGCCCTTCTCGTCTTGACACGAGATTTTTTCAAAAAGTTCACATTTACGTGCATTTTTTCACTCAAACCGCGCATCCTATCATCACATTATTGAATTTTACCGCCCGCTTGGAACACTTTGCCAATCCCGCATGCTTATAAAAGGCAAAAAGCGGTGGCACAATAAAGGCAAGCTTGTGCGGGCTCCGCGCAACATGATGAGAGGTGATTTTATGACGAAACTCAAAATTTTGACCCTTGTGCTGGCACTGTGTCTTGTGCTTCCGTTGCTGGTGGCCTGCAGGGGCAACAACGAAGCCGATGTTCACGTTTTCTATTACAATTACAGCGACACCTATATCTCCTCCGTGCGTACCGCATTGGATGACGAGCTTCAGCGCGCCGGCATTTCCTATCAGGATTACGACGGGAACGGCAGCCAGACCACGCAGACCGAGCAGATCCGCACCGCAGTCACCAAGGGGGCCAAGGCGATCCTCGTCAATATCGTAAACACAGGCTCGGACGATGCCGCGGGCGAGATCACGCAGCTGGCAAGGGATGCCGGCATCCCCGTCGTGTTTTTCAACCGCGAGGTGAACGACGAGGTCGTGAACGGCTACGACAAATGCGTTTATGTCGGCACACGTGCCGAGGAAGCGGGCATTCTGCAGGGTGAGCTGATCGGAGAATACCTGGTCAAAAACTTTGCCGCCTGCGATCTCAACAACGACGGTGAGATCTCCTATATTCTCTTCAAGGGTGAGGAAGGAAACAATGAGGCGATCTACCGCACCAAATACAGCGTAGAAGAAGCCAACAAGGCCCTGGCCGAAGCGGGCAAAAAGCCGCTTCGCTTTTATGACAAATCCAACCCCAATGCCTACCTTGTTGATAAAAACGGCCTTTGGTCTGCTACGGCGGCAAACGAATATATGACAACCGCCCTGACGGCGTATAACGCTGCGGGAAACAATATGATCGAGCTGGTCATCTGCAACAACGACGGCATGGCGGAGGGTGCCATATCAGCCCTGAACGCCGCGGGCTACAACAAGGGTGGCAGCTCCCCTACCATTCCCGTATTCGGCGTTGACGCGACCGATGCAGCGCAAAACCTCATTAAAAACAAGCAAATGAGCGGCACCATCAAGCAGGATGCCGTCGGTATGGCCAAGGCGCTGCAGCATCTGGCGCAAAACGCCGTCACCGAGGGGCGCGACCTGCTTGCCGATACAGGGAGCTTCACCATGGACGAGGGCACGCGCAAAATGCGCATCCACTACGAAAAATATGTAGGATAACGGTATGCAAAAAGGCACTTTTTTGCTGGAAATGCGCCACATCGAAAAAAGCTTTCCCGGTGTGCGCGCCCTGGCCGATGCCTCGCTTGCGGTGCGTGCCGGAACCGTGCACGCACTGATGGGCGAGAACGGTGCGGGAAAATCGACGCTGATGAAATGTCTGTTTGGCATTTATGCCGAGGACGAGGGTGAGATCTTGCTGGAGGGGAAGCCGGTACGCTTTGAAAGTCCGCGCGAGGCACTTAATCACGGCGTTGCCATGGTGCACCAGGAGCTGAACCAAGCCCTGAAGCGCAGTGTGATGGATAACGTATGGCTCGGTCGCTATCCCACCCGTCTCGGCATCTTCACCTCGGAACGCGAAATGTATAAAAAGACCCGTAACGTGCTTGAAAATCTGGAAATTTCCATTGACCCAAGACGCATCATGTCCACGCTTTCCGTCGCACAAAGGCAGATGGTAGAGATCGCAAAAGCGGTCTCCTACAACGCCAAGATCATTGTACTTGACGAGCCGACGTCCTCTTTGACGGAGAGCGAGGTCGAGCACCTGTTTCACATCATAGAGGTGCTCAAAAAGCGCGGCTGCGGTATCATTTATATCTCCCACAAAATGGAGGAGATCCTGCGCATATCCGACGACATTACCGTCATGCGTGACGGTATGCACGTAGAAACCGCCCCGGCTGCCGAAATGAACATGGAAAAGATCATCAAGCTGATGGTCGGTCGCGAGCTTTCCAATCGTTTCCCTCCCAAAACCGCGCAGCCGGGAGAGATCGTGTTTGAGGCAAAGAACATCTCCTCTCGCTACCAAAAAGTCAACCGTGTCTCTCTGAACGTGCGGCGCGGCGAGATCGTAGGGCTTGCAGGCCTTGCGGGTGCGGGGCGCAGCGAGTTTTTTGAGAACGTGTTTGGCCTTTCGGCGCGCGCGGAGGGCGAGCTCTACCTTGAAGGGCGCAGAATCTTCAACAAAAACGCGCGAGAAGCAAAGCAGAACGGTTTTGCCTTCGTAACGGAGGAAAGGCGTGCTACGGGCATTTTTGGCATTCTGAACATTACGGAAAACACGACCATTTCCTCCATCCCATCCTTTTCTTATGGTAAATTATTGATAAATGACCGTAAACGTGCTGCAAAAACCGACGAGCTGATCGGTCGGCTCTCTGTCAAAACAGCCTCGCGCAGCACGCAGATACGCACCCTCTCGGGTGGCAATCAGCAAAAGGTGATCTTTGGGCGATGGCTCCTTACGGACCCCGATATTCTGCTTCTTGACGAACCCACCAGAGGCATTGACGTCGGCGCGAAATACGAGATCTATCAGCTCATCGAGGATCTGGCCACGCGCGGCAAATCGGTCTTGATGATATCAAGTGAGCTCCCCGAGCTGCTCGGCGTCTGCCATCGCATTTACGTGATGTCGGGCGGCGAAATCACGGGTGAGGTGCGAGCCGCCGACACCACACAAGAGGAAATTATGAGACTCGCCGCGCAAAACGCATAAGCGCGGCGCTGAAAGGCAATTGCATGAAAAGCAAAGTGATAAACAAAATCAAAACAATGGACCGTCGGGAGCGTCGCGCCTATTTTGGCGAGCTGCTCATCAACAATTCCCTTTATATCTTTTTGATTGCCGCCATCGCGCTGATCGCATTTCTCAACCCGCGCTTTCTCTCCTGGTCCTCCATCATCAATATCATTTCCCTCTCGGCTGCCAATCTGCCCATTGCACTCGGCATTGCAGGTGCTATTATTTTAACGGGCACCGACCTGTCGGCCGGGCGCATTGTAGGGCTTGTCGCCTGTGTTTCTGCGGCGCTGCTGCAGGCAACGGGATACGCCGCCAAGATCTTTCCTACCCTTGAAACACCACCCGTATGGCTTGTTTTTTTACTGGTCATTGCCATTGGTGCCATTGCGGGCTTTATCAACGGCTACTGCACCGCTACCTTTCACCTGCATCCCTTTATCGTGACTCTGTCCACACAGCTGATCATTTACGGTGCTCTACTGCTTTTTTTGATGATCGGTAACAACAACGGGCAATCGATCTCGGGGCTCGCACCGGCATACACCAACTTTATCAAGGGCAGCTTTTTTGCCATTGGCGGCACACCGATCCCCAACTATGTGTGGTACGTGATCCTGATCACGGCGGTGATGTGGGTGGTATGGAACAAGACACCTTTCGGAAAGAATATGTTTGCGGTCGGCTCCAATCCCGAGGCCGCAAACGTGTCGGGCGTGAACGTAAAACGCGTGATCATACTGGTCTTTATGCTGGCAGGTGTGCTTTACGGTGTCACGGGCTTCATCGAGGCGGCACGTATCGGCTCAAACAGCGCCGCTACGGGTCTTAATTACGAGCTTGATGCCATTGCAGCCTGTGTCATTGGGGGCGTCTCCTTTGTGGGCGGCACAGGCAAAATCGGCGGTGTAATCCTCGGTGTAGTGCTGCTGCGTCTGATTTTCGTGGGTCTCACCTTTCTTGGCATTGACGCCAATATGCAGTATATCATCAAGGGTCTGATCATTCTGATCGCTTGCGCCATTGATATGCGAAAATATCTGGTGAAACGATGAAACCGCCACCAAGCAAGAAAAGCCGCTGTCCCCTTTGACGGCGGCTTTATATTTTTTTGATTGCGCATTGCATTTTTTGCATTGGCGTGCTATAATAAAAGCTGAAGTATGATACGGTCGTATGGCGCCAGGATGCGACACGACCTCTACATCAGGGAGGCTACTATGAAAGATGTTTTGCGCGCGGCTCTCGCCGTTCCCGCGCTTCGCGTGGCGGACGTTGCCTACAACACCGCTGAAATTGAAAAAAAGATACAGGAAGCAGCCGCACAGGGTGCGACGCTCCTTACCTTCCCCGAGCTTTCCCTCACGGGCTACACCTGCGGTGACCTGTTTGCCGCCGACCTTCTCTTTGACCGCACCGCCGAAGCACTTTGCCAGCTGGCAGGTGCCGTGCCCGACCATATGCTGGTAGCAGTTGGCGCCCCCTTGTTGATTGGCGGCCAGCTCTACAACACCGCCGTACTCATGACAGGCGGCAAAATCGTCGGCGCTGTGCCCAAAACCTTTTTGCCATCCTTTGGCGTATCCGAGGAGCGTCGCCACTTTTCCCCTGCATCAGCACTTGATGGCACCGTGCTGCACACGCTCGGCTGCTTCACCTTCCCCGTGGGCGCCGACCTCCTTTTCCGCGCCGCTGACGGCACGGTGGTAGGCGTTGAGATCTGCGAGGATCTTGCTGCTCCTCTGCCCCCCTCCACACTCCTGTCCTTGGCAGGCGCTGAGATCATTCTCGGTCTTGCCGCCGCACACGAGGTGGTCACGGGACGCGAGAAGCGTCGCCGCGCGATTCTCGAACAATCCGCACGCACCAAAACCGCATATCTTTTTGCGAGTGCGGGCAAAGATGAATCCACCGCCGATCTCATCTTTTCCGGCCACGGCATGATTGCGCTTGCCGGCAAAAGCGAAGCGGAAAATACCGCCCTCATTGATGGTGATTACCTGCTGACCTGCGACCTTGACCTTGGCCTCATCCGCCACGACAGACGCCGCAACCGCACCTTTGGCGAATGCGCGGCGCACTACGGTGCAGGAGAGGGCGTGGAAATCGTGGATCTTCCCCTTGCGTTGACCGTTTCCGACGGCGCGCTGCTTACCGTGAGACGTCTCCCCTTCGTGCCGGATGACGCCGCCACCCGTGCGGCTCATTGCAACGAGATCTTTGAAATGCAGGCCTCGGCGCTTTCTCGCCGCCTTTCGGTGATTGGCGGCAAGCTGACCATTGGTATTTCGGGCGGCCTTGACTCCACGCTTGCCCTGCTTGTGGCCGTGCGTGCCATGGACAAGCTGGGCCTGCCGCACACCAATATCACGGCGGTGACCATGCCCTGCTTCGGCACATCGGACGACACGCTGCATAACGCCCTTGAGTTGATGGAAAAGCTGGGCGTCAGTGCACTTACCGTCCCGATCCGCGAGGCTGTTTTGCAGCATTTTAAGGACATCGGTCACGATACAAATGACTTCTCCGTCACCTATGAGAACAGCCAGGCGCGCGAGCGCACGCAGGTGCTGATGGATCTTGCCAACAAGCGCGGCGGCATCGTACTGGGCACGGGTGACCTTTCGGAAATGGCGCTTGGCTGGTGCACCTACAATGGCGACCACATGAGCATGTACGGCGTCAACTGTGACGTACCCAAAACGCTGATCCGTTGGATCATTGAAACCGTGATTGACGAAAACATTCTCCCTGACGCCACCGATGTGCTGCACCGCATCATTGATACCCCCATCAGCCCCGAGCTTTTGCCCCCCGACGCAGTCGGCAAGATCGCCCAAAAGACCGAGGATATTGTCGGCCCTTACGCGCTGCACGATTTCTTCCTCTTTTACACCGTGCGTGTCGGCTACCGCCCCGCAAAGATCTTTGCGCTTGCTGCCAAGGCATTTGACGGCATTTTTGACGGTGCAACGATCAAAAAGTGGCTGACGGTATTCACCCGAAGATTTTTCACCCAGCAATTCAAGCGCAACTGCGTGCCCGACGGCATTAAGGTCGGCTCCGTTGCTCTTTCGCCCCGCGGCGATTGGCATATGCCCTCTGACGCCACAAGTGCAGAGTGGCTGCGCGAAATTGAAGAGATCGAAGTATAATCAAAAAGCTGTTTTGTTCGCGCAGATCAAAAGCACACAAAAAACAAAGCCGCCTTTGCTATCAAAAGATAGCAAAGGCGGCTTTTTGTAAGGCGCAAATCTGCGCGAATTTCAATTTTTAGGTGTGCTTTTGATACGGAAATAAGTGAAAACCGCCCGACTGCAATTGCAGTCGGGCGGTCGCTTCTAAAAGGCCATGCCTTTTAGGTTAGCTTATTTGTAGTTGGGCTTGCGCTCCACAGCTGCGAGATACTTTCTCAGAGAATCCTGCAGCACGGGCGAATAGCGGCTGAATCTGTTCTCTCTCATAATGGAGGGATAGCAGTAAACGCGGCCTGCACTCTCGAAAGGCTTCGTATCGAGGTCGGTCAGTGCGTACTTGGCAGCTGCACGCATATTCTGAGAAACACCTGCGGAAATGTGGTTAGCGTAATAGTAGGTTTCGGTTCCGTCGGGAGCCACTACCTTGATGTAGCCGATACCGGTCATAGAGCGCGTGTGGTTCTTTTCATTGATGTTGATCAAGGAAGCGCGGATGGTAATGGTGCCATCCTCAGCCGTGGTCATGCCCTTGTCGGCAGCAACCATAGCGTAAACGCGGCTCTCGTCCTTGCCATACTCGGCAGCGTATTCCTTCAGCTCAGCCAAGAAGTCGGTGCCGTTCTCCCAGCCCTCAAGCAGGTGATCGGTCGGGAAGATCAGCGTACCGTAGCTCAGCGTACCGAGCGTGGAGAGATACTCAATAACCTCAGGGGAGATCTGAGAGGTGAAGGTAATACCCTCAGCACCCAAAACGGGACGGATAACGGGAGCACCAACCATCTCGGGAGCATACTGGCTGTAGTAGCTGAAGCATACGTAGTATACCTCGTCATCATACTCCTCGGTAGGCGTCTGGTCATTCATGGGCATGGAGTTCTCGTCGTTATCGTAGTCGAAGTAGAAGTTAGTCTTCTTGTAGAGCGAGTAGATCTTGAAATCACCCTCGAAGCGGATGTCAGCCTTTTCGTTCATCTTGATGAAGACCTGGTTGCTGCCCGTACGCTGGTCGATGAAGGTACCGCCTTGTACAACAATGCTGGAGGCGTTCTTACCTACGGCATAGATGATACCGTTATCGGCATTGTTGCCGGACTTATCCTGCAGGATAAAGGTACCGCCCTTAATGACCATAGGCGTGGTGTTGTTATCCAGATAGATCATACGGCTTGCGGTGGAGGTGAACTCACCGCCCTCGATGGTAACGGTCATGCCGGTGCCGTCGTAGAAGAACATACGGGAGTCGGCAGAGTGGAACTTACCGCCCTTGATCTGAACCTGATATTCGGGAACCTGCGAGATGAGGTGGAACATCGTGGAGGTCTCAATCGAATTGAAGGTACCGTCCTCGATGATGATGCGGCTATCCATAATAGCACCGTTGTTGGTGGCGTTCGCCAAGGAAACCGTCACGTAGAACATGTTGCAAACGTCGGTTGCCGTGTAGGTACCGCCGGTGATGCGGATCGTGCCCTTGAAGGCGTTGGTGATCTGGAAGATACGGCTGGGAGCCTCTGCGGTGATGCCGGGGCCGAAGGTGATATCGCCACCCTCAACAACGAAGAGCGCTGCTGCCATGGTCTTTACGGGAAGCACAAACTTACCGTAGTTGAAGTCGATGGTACTGCCCATGCAGTTGCGGTGGATGTACATACCGTAAACGGTGATGTTGGCCGCCTTCTTCTTCACTCGGTCAACGCCCGTACCGTCGGAAAGCTCCTTAAAGACGGGTGCAGTCTTAGCGGTCTTGTCAAAGGTGACCTTCATACCTGCGGCATTGAGATAGATCCATCGAAGACCCTTATCAAAGGTACCGCCCACAATGGTCAGCTCCATATCAGCGCCACCGGTCATGTAAATGTGGTGGTAGGTGTACTTGTTACCGGTAAAGCTACCGCCGGAAATATAGATCGTAGTGCCTGCATACGCGGCATAGATCATATTGGAGTTATCCATCGAGGCAGCGTTGCTCTTGAAGGTACCGCCCGAAATGTTAAGATGAGCTCTGCCGCTGGACATAGCAATCATATACGCCGCAGTAAAGGTACCGCCCGAGATGTTAAGATCTACCCAAAGATCCGCAGCCTGTGCATAAGAGGTGAAGATCATGGTGTAGTTCTGCAGCTCGTCGTCGGTTTCGTCCTTGTAGGTACCGGGCGTGACGGTAAAGGAACCGCCCGAAACGTTGACGTCAATATCGCCCTTCAGAACGAACATGTAACGGGAAGCTTGGTCCTTCATGGAGAAGAAACCGTCCTCAATGTTCAGATCGATGTGCTTATCGGCGGCATTCACGTCCAAGTAGAAGCCGTAGCGTGTGTGGGTATCAGATGCGCGGAAGGTGGGCGTATTGGTCTCACCCGTCCAAGTATTCTCCTTGGAGGCGAAGTTGAGGGTGACAGCATAGTTACAGTAGAACCAGTTGTAGCCGCCCGTAAAGGTGCCGCCATAGAAGTTGAAGGTAGTGCCGCCCTGGCCTGCAAGACCGATGATAGCACGCGCGTAAGCTGCGTCAAAGTCACCACCGTAAATGGTGAGGGACGCGCCGGTGCCACGTACGTTCAACAGATAGTTCTTATCACTGTCGTACAGCACCTTGTTATTGGTGGGATCCGCCATCAGAGGTCTGCCGTTTTCGTCAAACTCAACACCGAGTGCGGTCAGATTCTTCTTGTTGTAGTTGCTCTTAAACTCGCCGCCGTAAATGGTATTCGTGCCGTAGCCGTAATAATCCATCAGCACGCGCGTTGCCTCATAGTAACCGTCGTAAATGATCAGCGTGTGATGAAGCGTGGGAACACCGTTCGATACTTTACCCTTTTCGAAATAGAACAGGGGGGAGGTGTAGTTCTCGTAATCGATCACGGGCTGGAGCGTGGGAACACCGTCCACATCCACGTATTCACCCTTGATGAAGCTGCCGTTGTAGATGGTAAAGGTAGCGGGAGAAGCGGTTGCGTGGATCACATTGCCGCCGAAGCCAACTACGAAGGAGGGCTCGCAGGTGGGATCCTCCTTCTTACCGATGGTAACGGTGGAATCGCCCTCAACGTTGATGATATCACCGCCGCCGTCCACGTAGAAGCTGCCGCCCGTAATCACGAGGTCAGCACCGCCTCTGAGAGTGAAGAGCGTTGCGCCGGGGAAGAGCCAATCGCCGCCCGTGATGGTAACGGTCTTGTTGCCGCTGAGAGTCAGCGCATAAACGCCGGGAGTTTCAAAGGTGATCTTGCCCGTGGGGAAGTAGGCCAGCACCAGGTGCTGTGCATCGGCAGGAGTGGCCCAGGTCTCGTCAGCAGTCAGCGTGATCACGGTGCCGAGCTTGATGTTGCCATTCACCAGGATGTTGGCATTGGCAAGAAGCGCACGCGCCGCACTCTGACCGAGCGTGGTATCCAGCACGTTGGTGTTGTTCTCTGCACGGAAGGTCAACGCGGTGGCAATATTAAAGTTTTCATTCGAGACGCTGCCGACCAGCTCAAAGAGCACGGAGCCGGCACCCGTTGCCTTGTAGGTACCACCGTTCACGGTTACCTTGGCTTCGGTAGTAACGTAGAAGAGCGAGCCCTCGAAGGTGCCGTCATTGACGGTGAGGATACCCTTGGCTACGTGGAAAATATCCGCCGTGGATACCGTACCGGTAAACGTGCCTGCATTGATGACCATCACAGCTTCTGCGTGGTTGAGGTAGATATAATGCTCGGTGGCGTAACCCTCGGTATCGGTAAATACGGGGTTCTTTTCGGGATCGGTGGGATGCGCGTTGATGGTAAAGGTGGTCTTATAGTTGGTAAAGAACCAACCGGAGCCACCCTTGAAGCTACCGCCGCTGATGGTGGTGGCAGCACCGTCATAGCCGTTTTGCGCGATAATGTAGTTACCCTGCTTGTTATCAAAGCTACCGCCGTTGATGGTAAGCACGGCACCCGCACCGCGAGGAGACAGCATATGTGCATTGGTGGGACGCGCCGTAATGGTAGTGCCGTCCACCACACAGTTGCTGACAAACACGCCGTCATCAATGGTGGCATTCACCTTTGCGTAGTAGAGCAGCAGAATACGGGTTGCTTCAAAGTAACCGTTTTCGATCTTGAAGGTAACGTTTTGCGTCGTAGGCTCGCCGTTGTCAAAGACAAAGAGTGCATCCTTCTGATTATTGGAAGCATCGTAAGCCAGCTCCACGAAGCGGCCGTTTTTGATCAGAATAGAGGATTTAGAGGCGGTGTTGGCATAGATCACGCGGCCCGTGGTATACATGCCGTTGGTCTCGGTCTCGCCCTCGTTCGTCAGATCGATGGTAACGTTCACGTCGGGACCTACGATCTGAATGATGTCGCCGCTGACGTTGGTGTACTTACCGCCCGTGATCGTCAGGCTACCTGCCGCGATCTTGAACATGAAGTCGGAATCAGCATTGTATTCACCGCCGGTAAAGGTGATGGAAAGACCGGCATTGTTCATGTAAAGGGGTACGAAGGTCTGAATATCTACCGTGAGATTCTCGGTAAACTTCTGCTCCAGTACGGCCTTTACAATATTGGTAAGGTCGGATACCTGGGTAATGGTATATTCGCCCGCATCATCAATGCGGATCTCGGACATACCGTTAACGGTCACCTGGTCTGCGGTAACGCTGAAGGTAACCTGCAGGGGGGCGCTGCCGAGCTCTGCCACATGGAGCGTTGCATTGGCAACCGAAATGTTATCAAGCTTTGCCTCGTCACCTACGTAAAGCACGTAGCTGCGTGCACCAACTGCCGAGTAAGAGCCGCCCGTAATGGAGAGCACAGCATCCTCGCCCATTACCGCAAAGAGCTTTTCGCCCTTCTTGGCTGCAAACGTACCACCGTCCACCTTCAAGGTGCCCTTGATCACAGTGACAAGCGTATCAACATCATAAACATCATTGACGTTGCGCAGCGTCACAACCACACCCTCGCCGTTGATCTCAAGCGGCAACCAGGTGGTGAAGGCGGTAGGATCTGCCGTAAAGGAAGCAAACTGAGTCTGCATCACGGCGTAAAGATCCGCGGGGGTAGTGATCACGTAGCCGTCTCCGGTCTCATCATCAGCCTTGGGGTTCCAGATGTTGAGTGCAACCTTGATCTCACCAACGACCACAATGTGCAGACCTGCGGAGCTGACATTCTTATAAATGGGAGGAACCGCACCGTCGCTGACCTTAACGGTAGCACCGGTAAGCACGGTACCGCCGACAATTTCAAACGTACCGTCTTCTTTTTCCTCTGTCTCTACGGCTTTGTCCATGCTTTCGGGCAGAAGGCCTGCGCCCTCACCCGTAATGCTGAAGGTACCGCCGGTGATGACCAGCATCTTGATACCGTCTGCAGGGAAATCAAAGATCAGGTTATCCTTGTTGACGGTGTTGAAGGTACCGCCGCTGATCGCGACCTGGGCAGCCGTGTTGGTTACGTAAATACCGCGGCAGTTGTAAATGCTGTCGCCCTTTTCGGACTTGTTGAGGTTGATCACGGGGTCAACGCCGCCCGTAGTATTGGAACCGATATACAGCTGAGCTGCTGCGGTGATATAAGCAAACACCTCGATCTGGTTAGTGTCGCCGTGATTGATAAGACGGGAGTTGAATACACCACCCGTAATATTGACCTCACAAGCAGCACCAAGCGTCAGCACGCGCATGAAGTCGTTGAACTCACCGCCGCTGATGTTGATCTTAGCATTGTCGCCACTCGTTACGTGAATCAGAATGTTGTTGGCCTGCAAGCCGTTGGGTCTCGGGTTATAGCTACCGCCCGCAATGTTCAGAGTAGCATCAGCCTGCACGTAGAAGTTACGGTAGCCGTAAACAGCAGCCGTGCCCGACATGTTCACAACAGCACCTGCCGCCTTGATCATGATGGCACAGTTACTGGAGCCGCCAACGAATTCGCCGCCCGTAATGTTGAAGTTCTGGATCGCACCTTCAATGTAAACTGCGTAGAAGGTTACATTGCCTGCGGTAATGCCCATACCGCCAAACTTACCGCCGCTGATGTTGATCTCAGCCTCGGTTGCTCTCGAGCTCACGTAAAGCGCGATGTGATTGCCGTTGCCGGACTGAAGCTGGAAGAGGGGATCAAGCTCAGCACCGCCCTCGTTCGGCGTCACGTTCAGCTTCGCGGGGCCATCAATATAAAGGAGGTGTGCCTTGGAGGCAGAACCGTTTATGTAAAACTCGCCGCCCGAAATATTGATCGTACCCGATATGCCCCAAATGGCACGCGTCATGTTCTGCATCACGCCACCGCTGATGTTGAGGATAGCGAATGCATTGTCAACGTACGCGCCGTAGGCAGTCGTCTCGCCGTCCAAATTGGCAAAGGTACCGCCGCTTACGTTTACGGTAACGGCTGCATCGCCCTCAACGTAGATGGCGTAAATGCTGTTAAAGGTACCGCCGCTGATATTAATGTCACCGATGGGGGCTGCGGGAACCTCATCGGAGCCCTCCTCGGCCTCGGGGGTCACAAGCTCGGAATGAATGATGTAAGAGGAGGTGTCGGTGCCGGAAAGCAGCGTGCCGCCCGTCACGTTTACAGTACCGCCCTCGTGTCTGATGGCGCAACCGCCGTCAGCACCCTGTACGGTGCCGCCCATCACGTTCAGCGTGCCGCCTGCTGCAAAGAGTGCAGCCCCGTCCTCAAGACCGAGAAGTGCACCGTCTCTGATATTGAGCTGACCCTGCTTCACACCAAGGAGATAATCACCTCTGGCGGTATATTCGCCTGCCAGCAGGTTCACCGTTGCCTCGGGGTTGTTCACAACCAGATTGATCCAGCTCGTCAGATTGATGCCAAGCTTCGGGAAACGGGTTGCGTTATCGGCAAGGAACTTCGCCTCGGCCGCTGCCTTGGCAAGAGCCAGGTTATCCTCAAGAGAGGTGACGTTGTAAACGCCCGCCTCGGTCAGCTCGAAATAGGTAATGTGATCGTCAAAGAAAACGTCAACCTGGGACCAGTCGATCACCGTATCAAAGATCGCAGCAGGGGTCGATTCGCTGCCACGGAACGTGATTTTCGAGTCGGTAACGGATGCGGTGATCATCAGCGCATCACTCACAACGTTTGCCAAAGCACCGTTTTTATCACAGATCTCCAGCTCGGCACCGTTCAATTCCACGGTAGCGATCTTGGTGGTTACCTGGAACACGTTTTTGTTGTTAACAGTTACCTTCGTGCCGTTAAGCAGCTTGATCACAGGGGTTGCGGTTGCGGACTGGAAGATGTTCGTCTCACCCGTGGTAGAGATCACGGAATTGGTGATTTCCAACGTGGTAACAACGGTCCTGTTCTTGTTAGAGTTATGGAAATAGAACAAAGAGGTGTTCTTACCTACCATCACGGTGTTGCTGATGCCGATTTCGGCATCTGCATCTTCCGTCATCCAAACAACGCGACCCTCGGTGTTGATCTTGGCACCGTCTACGGTCAGCTTGTGACCAACCGTTTTCTTCTCCACACCGTAGAAGGCTCCGCCGGCCTTGATGTTAGAAAAGCTGCTCTTGCTGCCGGTCACGGTAGTTACCGTGTTGTTACCAACCGCATACAGCACATAATTGACTTCACCCGTGTAGACCACGTTGTCAAGCGTCAGCTCTACGGCATCGGCGCTTAAACAAAAGACGTAATGAAGTGTGGTGGTGATCTTGGCTTCGTCATAGGAAATAGTCAAATTTTCAAACTTGACCTTACCTGCCGCCAAATTCACCAAAGTAGCCTTTTTGTTCGCCTTCACCGTATTGCTAAAGGTAAGCTTAGCACCCTCACCGCCGGTGATGGTGTAGCTATACGCTTTATCCAGCGTAATAGCCGGCTCGGTGACGTCGGCCAGGAGCTTGATGGTGTATCCATCAGCGTCCACCGACGCGACGGCGCTGGCCAAAGTGGTGTAATACTTCGGCGCCGCACCTGATGTGCTGCTGACTACTTCGTAGTAGTGTCCGTCTTCGCGTACTTCGGCACCGTCGGTCGCTGCTGCAGAAGCGCAGAGAGCCGTCATCATCACAAGGATCATGACCAGAGCCGCGAAGAGAACCAAACGCAGTTGTTTCTTCATAAGAAAATCTCCTTTTCTCTTATTGCGGGTTGCCCCGCTGTGTATGTTCGATTTGTGAACGCGCGGTGCACAAATCGTAAAAAGATACAATCATATTATATATGATTTCCAAAAAGCAGTCAATCCTTTTTCGCCATTTTCGCGATTTTAAACAAAAAAACAGTAGCCAAATCATACAGTTTGCCGACCCAAAAAAGCATTTTTTCTATACATATTGTCCATTCTCCTCAAACACGCCGTCGCACTCGTGCTCGGGTGCAAAAAAGCACCCGAGGCAGAGCTCTGCCTCGGGTGCTTTTTTTCGGAGGTTTCACGCCCCGTCACCTATTACGTTGTCTGTGTAGGCTCGTCGCCCATCGGCGGCTCGGCGGGAAAGCTGTCGGCAAACGCGGTTGCCAAGCGGTCACACCGTTCGTTATACGGATGCCCCGCATGGCCGCGTACCCATTGAAAGGTGACCCGATGCTTTTTGAGAAGCCCCAAAAGCTGCTCCCAGAGATCCACGTTCAGCGCGGGCGTTTTGTCGGGCTTTCGCCAACCGCGTGCGCGCCAATTCTCTGCCCAGCCGTTGTTCACGGCCTCCACCACGTATCGGGAATCCGACGTGAGGGTGACCTCGCAAGGCTCACGGAGAGCCCCCAATGCCGCGATCACACCGCAAAGCTCCATGCGATTATTGGTGGTGTGTGCCTCGCCGCCCGAAAGCTCCTTTTCATGGCCGCCGTACACCAATATCGCCCCCCAACCGCCGCGGCCGGGATTGCCCCGACAGGCGCCGTCGGTATAAATATCAACGTGTTTCATCGGCTTTCATCCTTGCGAGATAGGCCTTCAGGCAGGAAACGGTCTCGTCGCTGAGGTCATGCTCGATCTTGCAGGCATCCTCAAGCGCGGTATCGTGCGTCACGCCGAGCGCCATCAGCGCCTCGGCCAAAAGGCAATGTCTTTCATACATACGCTGCGCCACCGCAAGACCGCTTTCGGTCAGGGCAAGGCCGCCGTTTGGTGCGGTGGTCACAAACCCATTAGCGCGCAGCTCGCGCAGCATCACACTCACGGTAGGGCGTGAAAAGCCGAGCGCCGCACAGATATCTACCGCGCGCACCTTGCTTTTTTGACCGGAGAGAATAAGGATCTGCTCAAGATAATTCTCTCCCGACTCATGAATAGCCATGGCCGCCCTCCTTTACTCGTTTTTTGTATTACAGCTCTTCCCCGTCCTCATTCTCGGGCTGCGGCTTTACAAAGAGCGTAAGCTTGGTCACGCGCTCCTCGTCCATACCCGAAACAATGACGAAAAGATTTTCATAATTGAAGCTATCACCCACGTGCGGGTCGGAATCCAGCATTTCAACGGCCCAACCGCCCATGGTGGTGTACTCGCAGCTGAAATCCTCGGGACACTTGAAGTCCACTTCGTCAAAGCAGTCCTCAATATTCATTTCGCCCGAAACCTCGTAGGTGTTCTCACCCGTAGGATAGCACTCGGTCACGATCACGTCGGTATCGTCCCAAATGTCACCGACCAGCTCCTCGAGGATGTCCTCCATGGTCACCACGCCCAGCGTGCCGCCAAACTCGTCAATAACAATGGCCAAATGCATCTTCTGCTCACGCAAACGCGCCAGAGCCGCAGGCAGCTTCATGGTCTTGTGCAGCTTGCAGGGCTTCAGAAGCAAGGAGCGAATATCGGGCTCGGTGCCGTCCATTGCCGCCTTATAATAGCGGTTGAGCGAGAGAATACCGATAATGTTATCCACGCTGCCCTCGTAAACGGGAATGCGCGAATACTGTGCCGTATCCGCAAGAAGCGTGCGAATGGTCTCGATGTCGTCAATGTCAAACATCGTCATGTTGATACGGGGTGTCATGATCTTTTCCACGGTAATATCGTGGAACTCAAGGGCAGACTGCAGCAGCTCGCCCTGATCCTCGTCGATCACGCCCTCCTCCTCAACGGTCTCAATAATGGAGGAAAGCTCTTCCTCGGTCACGGTAGGATCGTTATCGTGACGGTCCTTGCCCCAAAGCTTGCGCAAAACGAACAAAAGTGCCATCACGATCGCCACAATGGGGCTGACCACTACGGTCAGGATGCGCGTAGGGATCGCCACAATGCGTGCCACGGTATCGGCATGCTGCTTGGCCACCACCTTGGGCACGATCTCACCGCAGATCAGGATCACGACGGTAACGATAATGGTGGCAATAAAGGACGCCACACCTCCGTTGCCGGGGAACAGATCGAGCACGATCAGGGTCGTGCAGGTGGAAACCGCAATATTGGCAAGGTTATTGCCCACCAGAATGGTAGAGAGCGAAATGGTAAAGTTTTCGGCAATATTATACGCCATTCTGGCCGTTCTGGAGCCTTCATCGGCAGCGCGGCGCAGGCGCATTCTGTTGGCGGTGTTAAAGGAAATTTCCGAAGCGGAAAAATAAGCGGAAAAGCAGATCATGACGAAGATCACGATGTATGCCCACCACATTTTAGCAAAATGCTCAGCCATTCGTCTGCACCTCCTTTTCGGAAGCCGCAAGCGCACGTGCAGCAAGCTCTTCCTCGTCGAGCACGTGAACAAAGGCGCGCACGGGGCGCTGATTTTCTACTGTTTCAATGGTAAATTCCAGATCGTCGATGAGGAAGGTCTCCTCCTCCTCGGGCAATCTGCCGATGGTCTCCAGCATTAAAGAGAGCAACGGCTTGGTGGCCACACCACGGGGCGCAGCGGAAAGGCCGATGCGCTCGTAAAGGCTGCCAACCAGAATATGTGTGTTGACAAGGTAACGGTTGCCGCCGAGAGCCTGGAAGTTCTGGTCAACCACATCCTCCTCGTCAAAGATCTCGCCCACCAGCTCCTCGAGAATATCCTCGATGGTAACAAGACCCACAATATGTTTGTTTTTATCACGAACCAAAGCCATATGGTGCTTGTGCTGGCGCATATCGGTCAGCACGTCGTTGATACGCGCATCCTCGGTCACAAAATAGGGCTGTGAAAGGAGCGCGCGCACCTTTACTTTAGGATTGCGACGGTACTCGGTCAAGAACGTGCGGATACGCAGCGTACCGATGATACGGTTTGCGTCCCCCGCGAACACGGGAATGCGTGAATGGTTGGTGGCACGGATGGCCTCCAGCACCTCCTCGGTGGTGGCCGCCACGTTCAATGCCTCAATGTCACGCGCCATCGTCATGATGTCGCCAACCACCGTATCGCCGAATTCCAAGGCGGATTTCAGCATATCGCCCTGCTCCTCGTCCACAACGCCCTCTTCCTCAACGGTATCGAGAATCTCCAGCAGCTCATCCTCGGTAATGGAGGGTTCTGCCTCCTTTTTGGAGAACGCCTTGGAGGCCGCCGTCGAGATGAGGCCGAAGAAGCCTGCGATCGGTGCGAGAACGCGCATCAAAACACGCAGGGAGGCCTGGAAAAAGAGCGAGACGGACTGGCAACGGTCATTGGCAAAGCTTTTCGGGATCATCTCACTGAGGAGAAAGACCACCGCCGTGCTCGCTGCGCTGCATCCGATCGAAAAGGCAAACGAATTGATAAATGCGTCGCCCTTGTGTGCAAACATATCGGTTGCGATCAGCGTTGCAACGGAAGCCGCCGCGATCTTGGTCACGTTGTTGCCGACAAGCAGTGTCGTCAGCGCCTTATCAAAGCGATTCAGCACCCACAAAACACCGCGTGCACGCTTGTTGCCGTCATCGGCGAGGGTTTTGATCTTGATTTTGTTGACTGCCGAAAATGAGCTTTCGGTCGCCGCAAAATAAGCGCCACCCACGATGCAAATAGCAAACACAATCCATAAAGGTATACTGTCCATGAAAAAAACCAACTCCTTTTAATTTTATTTTGAATGTGTTTAATTTTAAGCATAACATATTTTTGTTCTTTTGTCAAGGCATAAATCAAAAACCCCGCAAGGGGCAAAAAACAAGGCGGCGTGCGCCAACAGCGCACGCCGCCGAACATACGTTCAGTCGTCATTCAAAAACCGGAATCTGCCCCGCCACCGCCACAAATAGACCGTGATCAGGCGCGTCAATGCCACGTCGTACAAGCAAAACACCGCCGTACCAAGCGGAAAAACAAGCACATACCACGGCTGCCACACAAGCTCACCGAGCCAAAGGAGCTTCACGGAGCCAAGCACGATAAGCGCCAACGCCGCATTGAACACCAAAATTTTAAAAAGCCAAGAAACGGGTCGAGAAAAGCGCTTTTCAAGCACCGCCTTCAGCATCGGATAGTATCCGGCAAAAAGCGCGTACAGCAGCGCCGGTGTTTTGCTCGGCAGGAGCAAAAGCGAGAGGGTGGCTGTGGTCAGATAGACCAAATATGGATACTTTCCCCGAAGCTCAATGACCGCAAACACCACCGTGAGTGAGGCAATGGCGGCCATGGAAAGATCAAGCACCTCCACAAAGGCACCGAGCGTGAGGAGCACCACACCGAGTGCTGCCAAAACCGCCGCGGCCGTGAGGCATCTTGTCGATCTTCTTCTGCGCTGTGCCATATCAGCAGCAAGGAATGAGATCGCCGCCCATGCATTCGCAGCAGCAATCGGCACAGATGAGTGTGGTACACCAATCGCAGCTGCCGCTGCCGGAGGTGTTGTAACCGCCGCCAAAGCTTCCTGCCTTTTGGTGCATCTTTTCCTTGAACTGCCAATATTCATTGTTGGTGGGCTCCATGCGGTAAGCAGTTTCAAAGGAACGCTGTGCATCCACGTAATACCCCTTATGAAGCTGAATGCAGCCCATCAAAAAGACCCATTCCGCGCCGCGATCCGCGCCATCCACCTCGTCAAGCAGTCGCTCAGCCTCGCTGATGTTGCCGCTGTTGATGCAATTGCGGATCAGTGTAAACTTGCTTTTGGCCTCGTCGGAATAGTGCCCGGAGCGATAATTCGTACCGTCCCCTGCCCTTTGACCGTCAAAACCGCTTTGCGCATCGGCACCGCCGTTTTTGGCAGCCTCACGCATCCGCGTGATCTCCTCGTATGCCGCGTTGATCTCCTTCATTTTTTCGCTTGCCAGATCGGCAAGATCGGAGTCGCTGTAGCGGTCGGGGTGATATTTGCGTGCCAGCTCGCGATAAGCCTTCTTGATCTCCTCGTCGTCCGCCTCGGGCGAAACACCGAGTATCTTATAAGGGTTGTTGCTCACGTGTGTCCTCCTTGGCATGTCTTTGCCTCTCCCCAAATGATCTTTTTTGCGGTAGCGGGCATGCCCAAATACAGTATATTTTCCAAAACCGCGCGTCGCGGTGAGCCCGTCGCCTCCTCGACAAGATCAAGCGCAGCGGCGGCATCAGAAAGGCAGGAAAGCAGCGCATCCTCCAGCATTTTTTTCTCGTGCTCTGTCGGTTCCTTGCCATAAAGTAGCAAAACGGGGTTGAAATTTCGGTTTTTTTGATCCTTTTCAAGATCGTCGATGGCATCCAAAATATAAATAAATCTGCCGATCTTTGTGCCGATCACGTGCGCTATGCGCCGCAACTCCTCGGGCAGACCGTGCGAGAAAAGCGCGGCAAGCATCTCTCCGAAGATCGCTGCGGGCTCATCTACCGTAGGACGGTTTTCACGCTCAAGTGAGGATAGCGCCGTCAGTCGCTCCCGCAAAAAAGCGGCAAGCTCCGGCAATCGCTTTGCGGCGCGGCGGTACGCGGAACGCATTAAAAAGCAACGTGCTGCCGCTACCAAACGCCCAACACCGCGCCGATCGGCACGGTCGTCACGGCACTTTTCATAGGCCAGTAAGGCAGATACGTCCGCGGCATAAAAGAGCTCCTCGTTTGGCTCCATCATCATGCGCGCCCGAAACGGGTGTACCGCGCAGCGACGCTTCCCAAAGGTCGGCACCGTGCCCAGCAACGCCATACGCACCTGCGTGAGAAAAGAAATATCATAGCTAAGGGTCAGACGCGAGCATTGACCCGTGCACTTCCCCATACTGCGGCAAAGTCCGCAATATGCGGCACGGTAATACTCGTATTCGCGCACACGAAGCTCTGCTTTGTTGATCCTCACATAACCGAACATATCATTACCGCCATTTTACAATATTAAAACACCTATGATACATATTACCAAATTTTGCCCGTAAATACAAGTGTTATTTCAAAAAATCAGCGCACCGTCACAAAAACTTTTTGCGGTATTCGAGGGGAGAACACCCCATAAAGCGCCGAAAGACCTCGGCGTAATAACTGGCACCGGCAAACCCCGTCTGCTCCGAGATCTCCAAAACCGAGCGTTTTCGATCCTGGAGCAGCGGCAGCGAGCGCCGCACGCGGTGATATTGCAGATAGGAAAAGGGGGTGCGTCCCGTAAAGCGACGGAAGGTACGGCAGAACTCGCTGCGTGACAAATGCGCGGCGGCGGCAAGGTCCGCCAAGGTCAGCTTTTCGGCATAATGCACCTCGATAAACGAGATGGCACGCTTGACCGCCTCGGCACCCACCACCGTGTGCTCCTCGCCACTTGCGCGCTTGCGCGTGTAAAAATAGTACCACAAACGGCAAAGCACCGCCTTGACAAGCAGCTCCCAGCCGTCGCCGCGATCACGCACCAGCTCAACAAGCTCATCGACGGCACAAAGCATCTCTTTGTCCGCGGCGCACTCTCTGCGCATCACCACACAGGGCAAAAGCTCTTCGCGCAAAAGAGGAGAAACGTATTTGCGATCAATCAGGCTTTCATCATGTCCCGAGACAAAAAGCGGCCAAAAATTGATGGGAAGATAATGGCAGGACGTGCCGTTACGGCTTCTGCCCGCGTGCATCACGTTCGCATTGACAAACACGGCATCCCCCGCACGCAGCAAATACTCGGTATCGTGCGCACGGTAATACATTTCCCCCTCACAAATGACGGTGAGCTCCGCTTCGGGGTGAAAATGGCAAGCAAACTGCTCCCCCTCATAGCTTTTAATATCCGCACCGCGGCTGCCGGAAACGGGAAAATCAAAACTGCCGCGCGCGCCGCGCTCAAGACCCGTTTTATCTACATTTAGGCTATGCTTCATACCATCCTCCGCAATATTGTTATAAAACTCCGCAATATGTCGCTTGACCAAAGCGCTTTTTCACACTATAATGATAGTAGCACAAAATACCGCAAAACACAATACTTATTTCAAAAAAGAAAGGAACATAGCCATGGGAAAGATCACCTTTATGGGTGCGGGCAGCACCGTATTTGCCAAAAATGTACTGGGCGACAGCATGATGACCGAGGCACTCCGCGATTTTGAGATCGCACTCTACGATATCGACGCAGAGCGCCTGCAAGAATCCTACGATATGATCGTTCTCCTCAACAAAAACATCAACGAGGGGCGCGCCAAGATCAGCCGCTATCTGGGCGTGGAAAACCGCCGCGACGCGCTGCGCGGTGCCGATTTCGTGGTAAACGCCATTCAAGTGGGCGGCTACGATCCCTGCACCATTATAGATTTTGAGATCCCCAAAAAATACGGCCTCAGACAAACCATTGCCGACACGCTCGGTATCGGCGGTATTTTCAGAACGTTGCGCACCATTCCCGTGCTTGAGGGCTTTGCCGAGGATATGCAAGCCGTTTGTCCCAACGCATGGTTCCTCAATTATACCAACCCCATGGCAATGCTCACGGGCTATATGCAGCGTTATACCGATGTCAAGACCGTCGGACTTTGCCACAGCGTGCAGGTCTGCTCGAAGAGCCTCTTCAGAAGCCTTGGGCTTGAGGCAGAATTTGAAAAAATGGGACCCGTGCGCGAGAAGATCGCGGGCATCAACCATATGGCCTGGCTCCTCGAAATCTACGATGCAAATGGCAACGACCTTTATCCCGAGATCAAGCGCCGCGCGGGCGAGATCCTCGAACATCCCGAAAATTACGAGACCCAAAACCTCGTGCGCCTCGACTACATCCGCCGCTTCGGCTACTACTGCACCGAATCAAGCGAGCACAACGCCGAATACAATAATCTCTACATCAAATCCAAGTATCCCGAGCTGATCGACCGCTACCGGATCCCGCTTGATGAATATCCCCGCCGCTGCATCAAGCAAATCGAGAAATGGAAAACGCAGCGAGAGGAATACCTGAAGGGCGATATTACACATACGCGCTCTCGCGAGTATGCGTCCCATATCATGGAGGCGATCGTCACGGGTAAGCCCTACGAGATCGGCGGCAACGTGTTGAACACGGGTCTGATCACCAATCTCCCGCATAACGCCTGCGTGGAGGTTCCCTGTCTTGTCAACAAACGCGGCATTTTGCCCACCGTTGTGGGGGATCTGCCCGAAATCTGTGCCGCCATGAACCGTACCAACATCAACCCGCAGCTCCTCACCATCGAGGCCGCCGTCACCCGCAAAAAGGAAGTTGTCTATCAAGCCGCCATGCTTGACCCGCACACCTCCTCCGAGCTCTCGATCGATGATATCGTCGCCCTTTGCGATGACCTGTTTGAAGCTCATAAGGATTGGCTGCCTGCTTATAAATAATATTGATAAAAGCACATAGAGGCAAACACTTTTTAAAAGTGTTTGCCTCTATTGTTTTTTATGTTTGCCACAGCAGTATATACGATTTCCAATCCATCTTAATCAACAAATTAAAAAAGAGTTGCTTATTTTTCAACTTTGAAAACAAACGATACGTCCACTGAATAACCTACATTGCTAGCGTATCCCTTCTCTTTCATCTCTGTATTTGCAAATGTTAATATTTCCGCAAAACTTATTACATCTGCCGCAAGAAGTACGTTTATGGGCTCTACTAGCACCCCATCCATTCTCCTAATATAAATTTTAATTTCATTGTCAAAAGTCACCGCTTCTCCATTCAGTGTCTGTATATTAGTGTACCTACCCATACAATATTCATATGCATTGGCATTGGCATCAATACAAAAATCCGTTTTTTCATCTTGAAATTTCACAACATGAAAATCGACACCTACCCACTCTTTTTGACCATCTTTTTCCCCTATAAGCGACCAATTGCCTATGTCGCCATCGATTTGATATTCTGCAATTGCCCCAAATCCAAAACAAGCAGGCTCGAATTCACATTCCCAAATCGCTGTTACATCTATCGAACTTTCTCCGCTTGCAATGACATCAGCAGCAAGCGCACCATAACTATTTATTTGCTCATAATATTTGTACAGTTTGCCTTTATACTCAACGCCAACAAATTGATAATGCTCTCTCTTTACATCATATCCGCCGAAACCGCACCCTGAATAATAAGATACTTGACTGGTCTCTTGACTTAAAGCATGGTATTTTACATTCATTGTAAAAATTGTACTGCCAATTTCACCTTTCGTGATAAGTGGTGAAGAAACAATAATATCTTTGCCATCTTGTCCGTCTTTTCCATCTTTTCCATCTTTGCCATCTTGTCCGTTTTTACCGTCTTTACCATCAGCTCCTTTAGCACCATCTTCTCCTACAACATCGCCAAGATCACGAACTCCTTCACCCGTCAACTGCACCATTAAATGCCCATCTTCATCTATATAAATATTTTCAACACTAACAAGATTTTGTCCGTTTATAACATTACGAAATGTCTCAAAATCGCCTACATAACCCTGCTCCTTCGCGTGTTCATATAACATTTCAAGTGTTATTTCTTTTTCTCTGTTACACCCCAAAATCCCACAGACACACAAGCAGACCATTAATAAACAGATTATTCTTTTCATAAAAACCTCCACGAAAAATAAGATATAAGGAAAGCTATTATATTGCTTTCCTATAGACCAACATATCTAACTTTTTGGAATAGTAGGCATGGCATAATCGTGATAAGTCTCTTTATGCGCTCTTCGATATGTAACATGATCTATGTTAATTATTATAACATATTATCGTTTAACGTGTCAAGATATAATAAAAATAAATATCAAAGCATGTATGGAGGCACAATTATGGAAAAGTTGGTCATATCCAAAAAGCCCTTAAAAGGCGAAGACGGTTATAAAGTTTTTTCCATACGCATCAAAGACGAAACGGTGGAAGAACTGGAAAAGATCGTCGCAGACTCTAACCGTTCAAGAAATGAAATCATCAATATCTTACTTGACTTTGCCATCAAGCATGCCGAAATCAAATAATACAGTAAAAAAGACCGCCGTACGGCGGTCTTTTTTTGCTTTTTACTGCGTTTTTTCGGTTTTGGTCGGCAAGCCTACCACGCCGTCAACGGGGAGCGCCAAGGCAATGCCCTGGCCGGGGGTCTGCAAGCCCACCTTTTGGTAAAGCGCGTGCAGCACGTCGTCCTTGATGGACGAGGGCACCAGGATCATCACAGCCTCCTTTTCGGGCTGGATGGTGATCTTGAAAAAGGTTTCCGCCTCTTTATTGGCGGTACCGCGAGCGTGGATCACCGTGCCGCCGCCTGCACCGCAGGCGCGCGCCGCCTCCATCACCACGTCGGAAAAGCCCGCGTTTACGATACAAAGTATCAGCTCGTATGCAAAATTCATGTTGCCTTTCCTCCTTTGCGGTTATTGGCAAGAAATTGATAGATCGCCACACCGATCACACCCGTCAGCGGCACCGTCATAGCAATGCCCTTGGCGTTTTTGATCGTGGTGAATTTTTCCTCAAGAGCAGCCAGCACGCGCGGTGCCATATCCTCTCGGACAACGCTGAATATCACGCGCTTTTCATTTTCCTCAAGCCCCATCAGCGTGAGAATATCCGAGCTTGCCGTGCCTCGCGCCGTAGAACAAAACTGCATATTGGCATCAAAGGATTGGATAAGATCCATAAAATATTCGGTCTTGCGGCGCGGCACCACGGTAATCAGCATTTTGAGCTTTTGCGGCGCCGTTTTATGCCCCGTTGGTGCCTTTGTCTTACTGACGGTACGGCGCGCCACGGTTTTGACGGCGGTGCGTTTGGTCTTTTTTTCGGCTTCGTTTACTGCGTTCGACATCACACCACCCCCTTACATAAAATCGATGATCTGCTCATCATCCGCATCCAGAATCTGCTTCATCATAATATTGTCACGCACCTTACCCGCCATCACGGCACGGAAGCCCATGACCTGAATGGTAATCAGGGGCGTCATGGCAACCATCGCCACGATACCGAATGCGTTTTCCATCACCGAGGAAACACCCTGCAGGGCCACGCAGGCGCCGATGGCAAGCGGCAAAATGAAGCTGGAGGTCAAGGGACCGCTGGCAACACCGCCCGAGTCAAATGCGATCGCGGTATACAGGCGCGGCACGAAGAAGGAGAGGCCGAGCGAAATGAAATAACCGGGAATAAGATAATAAAGGATGCTGAAATCAAATACGATACGGATCATGGAAAGTCCGATGGAGATACCGACACCCACCGAAAGCGCGATCATCATAGAGCGCTTGCTGACGGTACCGTTGGTAATATCCTCGACCTGGCTTTTGAGCACGTGAATGGCAGGCTCTGCAAGCACGACCACAAAGCCGAGCAGAAAGCCCATCACCACCAGCAGCGGTGTGCTATTGGTAGCAAGATCGTGCCCGATGCGATAGCCGATCGGCATAAAACCGACCGTTACCGCCGTCAAAAACATCACAAGGCCCGCAAACGTGTAAAGAATACCCACGGCAATGCGATAGATCTTGCGACGCGGCAAGCGCAAAAAGATGGCCTGTATCACCGCAAAAAACAGCACCAGAAGCCCCAGCGCGAGAGCCACCTCAAGAATAACGTCCACAACGGTATGTAATAATGCGGCACCAAGGTGCGATTCTACCGAATAATCGGGCAGCTCATAGATCACCGTTCCGTCTGCAAACAGACCCAAGAACATGACAGCCAATACGGGGCCGATAGAGCAAAGAGCCACCAGGCCAAAGCTGTTCTCGCCCACGTCCTTGCCGCCGAGCGTAGTAGCAATGCCGGTACCAAGCGCCATGATAAACGGCACCGTGATGGGGCCCGTTGTCACACCGCCGGAGTCAAAGGCCAGCGCCAAAAATGCGCCGTTGCCGCGCTCCAGCACCAAAGCCGCCAAGGCAAATACCATCATATAAAAGAGCATCAAAATCTTGGAAAGTCCCGTTTTCGTCACGATACGCAGGATGGCAAGCACCAAAAACAGACCCACACCCACGCCAACCGTTACGATCAGCGCCGTGCCGTTCAAAACCGCGCTGACCTGTGCCGCGAGCACAGAAAGATCCGGCTCGGCCACGGTGATCAACACACCAAGCAAAAAGCTGACCGAAAGCAAAAGACCCATATTGCGAGATTTGGAAAGACCGGAGCCCACTTGCACGCCCATTGGCGTCATTGCGATATCTGCACCGAGGTTAAAAAGCCCGATACCCAACACCAGGAAAAAGGCTGAGATCAGGAAAACCGCCAATTCCAATCCCGAAAGCGCCACCAACGGCGTAAAATTTAAGAGCGCGACGATCACGGTAACGGGTAACACCGATATCAGCGCCTCTCTGCATTTCAGCAGCAGGATCTTCAGCATGACCGACTCCTTTCCAAAATTCATTACTCTCAAGCAAGTCTGCAAGAGATACTCATACATATTTATTGTATATGAAATCGCCGCTTTTGTCAACCGCAAAAAAAACTTTTATGCGCCCGTCACAAAAGCAACACATATATTGTTAGCAGGGGGCGACAAAAGTCACCAAATCTCTTTAAAGGAGACGCACGATGTACTACGCAAATCACATCCCATCGCGCACCGTCTTGGCCGCCATTGGCTCCATGACGGGTGCCGTGAAGGCACAGCGCGCACTGCTGGCGGCAGGAATCGCGGCAGAGGTGGTTGCCCTTGCCCCCGAGCAAACGCGGCGCGGCTGCGCATACGGTGTGGAATTTTCCGCCGCCGTGAGTGCCGATGCACGCGCAACCCTGCGCACCGCACGCATTGCGGTCTCACAATATATTGAAAAGGATACCCCGTCTTGATCTATTTTGATAACGCGGCCACGAGCTTCCCCAAAGCCCCGCAGGCCACGAGGGAAGCTCTGCTCTGTATGCTCACCAACGGTGGAAATCCCGGCAGAGGAGCGCACAAGCTCTCGCTTCGCGCAGCGGAGAAAATATTTGCCTGCCGCGAGGATCTATCGGATTTTTTGGGAGTCGGTGCTCCCGAGCGCATTATATTCACGCAAAACACCACCTATGCCCTCAATATGGCCATCAAGGGACTTGTAAAGACAGGTGACCACGTCCTTTGCTCCGAGCTGGAGCACAACGCCGTTATGCGTCCGCTGTACGCCCTGCAAAAAGAAAAAGGCATCACCCTTGATACCTTTCCTGTCATTGGCCTTGGGGATGAACAGATCATGGAAAATATCGCTGCGCGGGTGGGACAAAGTACGACGCTGCTTGTTTGCCTGCACGCCTCCAATATCTGCTCCGTTTCCCTACCGATCGCCAAGATCGGCGCCTTTTGTCGGGCACACGGCATTCGCTTTGCGGTGGACGCAGCCCAATCGGCGGGGCACCTGCCGATCGATATGTGCGCCATGCAAATAGACGCTTTGGCGCTTCCCGGGCACAAGGGACTCTTAGGCCCCGCCGGATGCGGCGTGCTGGCGCTCGGTGAAGATCTCTCGCTTGGCACCTTCATTGAGGGGGGCAGCGGCGTGGATTCCCGTTCCAACGAGATGCCTGCCGCCTTCCCCGAGCGTTTCGAGGCCGGCACCCTGCCCACGCCCGCAATTGCGGGGCTTGCGGGCGGCTTGTCGTTTGTCACAAGTTTTGGCCTTTCCACCATCGAAAAACACGAGAAAGAGCTGTTTTTGGCGGCCAGAGAGCGCATTGAGAGCCTTGCGGGATTTGAGGTGTATCAAAGGGAGACCCCCGGGGGCGTTTTGCTCTTCAATCACACCGCCATACCCTCCACAGAACTGGCCAGACAGCTTGATAAAGCCGGCATCTGCGTGCGCGCAGGCTTACACTGCGCCCCCCGTGCACACGATGCCCTTGGCACCCCCGCCGGGGGTGCTGCGCGCCTTGGGTTCGGTATATTCAACACACACCGCGAGCTTGACGCTCTTTGGCGCACGTTAAAGGACCTGCCATAAGCAAAGCACCCTCACGCATTCGCGTGAGGGTGCTTGATATTACTCCTCGTCAACAAGACGGATGATTGCCATTTCGGCAGCATCACCGCGACGGGGACCCATCTTAAAGATCTGGGTATAACCGCCATTGCGTGCCTCATATTTGGGAGCAAGCTCGTTGAACACCTTGGTAACAACGTCTTCTTTCGTGATATACGCAAGAGCCGCACGACGGCTTGCAAGAGTGTTCTTCTTGCCAAGCGTGATCATTTTCTCTGCCATGGAACGAACTTCTTTTGCTCTGGTGAGAGTGGTCTCAACAGAACCGTTCTCCAGGAGATAAGTCACAAGACCGCGCAGCATCGCATTTCTATGTGCCGTAGGTCTGCCGAGTTTTCTTCCGGGCATGGGTTTTCCCTCCTAATTTTTTTGCAATAGTCGCAGCTCGAAACTCAGTCCTCTTCCTTTTTCAGGTCGAGGCCGAGCGAGTGCAGTTTCTGAATAACTTCTTCAAGCGATTTCTTACCGAGGTTACGAACCTTGATCATATCCTCCTCGGTACGGTTGGTCAGATCTTCAACCGTGTCAATGCCGGCGCGCTTCAAGCAGTTGAAGCTACGTACCGACATGTCAAGCTCTTCAATGGTCATCTCAAGGACCTTCTCTTTGATGGTTTCTTCACGTTCAACCATGATCTCTGCCTTCTTTGCTTCATCGGTGAGATTTACAAACAAGTTGAGATGTTCGTTGAGGATCTTGGCTCCAAGAGAGATCGCTTCTTTGGCCGTTACGGTTCCGTTGGTCAGAACCTCAATGGTCAGTTTGTCAAGATCTGTGTTGTTACCCACACGGGTGCTTTCCACAGAATAGTTCACCTTATAGACAGGGGTGTAAATGGAGTCGGTGTAGATCGTTCCGATCGGTGCGGTCACATTGCCGGCTGCCATGGTGGCGAGCTGCTTGTTACGATCCTGGGACACGTAGCCGCGTCCGTGATCGAAGCTGAGCTCCATATAAAAGCGCTTGTTTTCCGCAACCGTTGCGATGTGGTGATCGGGATTGAGGATCTCAAGATCGGCATCGGGTGCGATCGAGCCTGCGGTTACCTCGCAAGGGCCGGTCACGTCAATGACAACCGTTTTGGGAGCCGTGCTGTGAAGCTTGGCAGTAATGCCCTTCACGTTCAGCACGATCTCGGTAACGTCCTCCTTGACGCCGGGAATCGTGGAAAACTCATGCAGCACACCGTCGATCTTGATGCTGGTTACAGCAACGCCCTGCAGGGAGCTGAGCATGATTCTGCGCAGCGAGTTGCCAAGCGTGATACCGTAGCCGCGCTCAAGAGGATCCACCACGAAAAAGCCGTGGGTGCCGTCTGCGCTCATCCTATCTATGGTGATATTAGGCTTTTCAATTTCAAGCATTCCAATAAACCCTCCATACTGAATTTGTTATGCCGCCATGCGGCAAAAGTTGTAGTAATGTGCCAGCTTTCGGCCGCGATCATCCGTATCGCCGCCGATGGGGTTATACGGATTATTTGGAATAAAGCTCGACGATAAGCTGCTCGTTGAAATCGAAGTCGATGTCGTCACGTGCAGGAAGAGCCACAACCTTAGCGGTAGCGTTCTCCTTGTTGACCTCAAGCCACTTGGGAGTCAGCTTGGATGCAACACCCTCCATGAGAGCCTTCACGGTGGTGAGATCACGGCTAGCCTCTTTTACTGCGATCACGTCGCCAACCTTAACGGAAATGGAGGGGATGGTTACCTTCTTGCCGTTGAGGGTGAAGTGACCGTGCAAAACGAGCTGACGAGCCTCTTTGCGGCTGTTAGCCATGCCCATACGATAAACGGTGTTGTCAAGACGTCTCTCAAGAAGGATGAGCAGGTTCTCACCGGTCATGCCGGACTTACGCTCTGCCTCTGCATAGTAGTTTGCAAAGGGCTTCTCAAGCACACCGTAATATCTCTTGGTCTTCTGCTTCTCGCGAAGCTGCATACCATATTCTCTTACTTTTTTGTTTGCGGCACCGTGCTGACCGGGAGCAGTGCTTCTGCGGTCGAGGGCGCATTTGCCGGTCATGCAACGCTCACCCTTGAGGAACAGCTTCGTGCCCTCGCGGCGGCAAAGACGGCATACGGGACCAGTATATCTTGCCATGTTCGATTACCTCCTGTAAAATTATACGCGACGACGCTTAGGCGGACGGCAGCCGGTGTGGGGGATCGGAGTTACGTCCTTGATCATCGTGACCTGAAGACCAACAGTCTCAAGTGCGCGGATAGCGGATTCACGTCCGGAACCGGGACCCTTTACGTAAACCTCAACGGACTTGAGGCCGTGCTCCATAGCAGCCTTAGCAGCAGTTTCTGCAGCAGACTGTGCAGCAAAGGGGGTGGACTTACGAGAGCCCTTAAAGCCGAGCTCGCCGGCGGAAGCCCAAGAAATTGCGTTGCCTGCAACGTCGGTCACGGTGATAATGGTATTATTGAAAGTGGCGCTGATATGAACGGCACCCTTCTCAATATTTTTGCGCTCGCGGCGTTTCTTAACGACTTTCTTTACATTAGCCATTGTTATGCCACTCCTTTATTACTTCTTCTTGTTTGCAATGGTCTTAGCGGGACCTTTGCGAGTTCTCGCGTTGGTCTTGGTTCTCTGACCTCTTACCGGCAGACCCTTTCTGTGACGGATACCGCGGTAGCAGTTGATCTCAACCAGACGCTTGATGTTAAGAGCCGTATCACGACGAAGATCGCCCTCTACGTGGTAAGAGTTTTCAATCTCGTCACGCAGCTTTGCAACTTCTTCCTCAGTGAGGTCCTTTGCACGGGTATCGGGATTGATACCGGTCTTGGCAAGGATGTCGTTTGCGCTCTTGCGGCCAATGCCGTAGATATAGGTAAGTGCAATTTCCACTCTCTTTTGATTGGGAATATCAACACCTGCAATACGAGCCATAGTTATTTACCTCTTTCTTCAGTGTGGGGATTAGCCCTGTCTCTGCTTGTGCTTGGGATTCTCGCAGATGACCATTACATGGCCTTTTCTTTTGATGATCTTGCACTTTTCGCAGATTTTTTTAACGGAAGGCTTTACTTTCATTTGTCACACCATTCCTTTCATCTAAAATGTTTGACCCAAGCGGATCATTTTGCACGCCAAGTGATGCGGCCCTTCGTGAGGTCGTAAACCGACACCTCAATGGTCACGCGGTCACCGGGCAGGATACGGATATAGTTCATACGCAATTTGCCGGAAATGTGCGCGGTCACGATGTGACCGTTCGGCAATTTTACTTTGAAGGTCGCGTTGGGCAATGCCTCAATGACGGTACCCTCAAACTCAATAACATCATCTTTAGCCATGTGTTCTCTCCTGTTTGTCAGTATTTGCGATCATTCGCCGATCTCAACCTCTGTGAGATTGACAACGCCGTCAGGCGTCAAAGCCACAGTATTTTCATAATGAGCGGAAAGCGCGCCGTCAGCGGTCTTTACCGTCCAACCGTCAGCCAGCTCCCGCACCTCAAAGGTGCCTTGATTGATCATGGGCTCAATGGCGATCACCAGTCCCTCGCAAAGGCGGGGGCCGCGTCCCGGTGTGCCGTAGTTCGGCACGTCGGGTGATTCGTGCACATCCCTGCCCACACCGTGCCCCACATAGCGGCGCACAGCACTAAAGCCGAGCTTTTGTACATACGAATCGATCGCATGACCGATATCACCCACGCGATTGCCGACCCGAAAGGCCGCCAATCCTTCATAAAAGCTTTGCTTGGTGGCCGCGATCAATCTCGCAGCCTCCTCGCTGACGCGCCCGACCGCAAAGGTGCGTGCACTGTCACCGTGAAAGCCCTTATAAAAAGCACCGACGTCGATCTTCACAATATCACCCTCACGCAAAATGCGCTGATCCGAGGGGATGCCGTGAATGACCTCATCATTGATGCTGATGCAAGCAGATCCGGGGAAGCCGTACAGCCCCAAAAACGAGGGCTTTGCACCGCGCCCCTCGATATGCTGACGAATCAGCGTATCGAGGTATTTGGTGCTCACGCCTTCGCGGATGTGATCGCGTGCAACGATCAAAGCCTCACCCGTGATACGCCCGGCCTCTCGCATTGCGGCGATCTGCTGGGAATTTTTGATCTGTATCATGCCGAAAACTGTGAAAGCGCTTCGTGTACGAGGCGCGTGGTATCGGCAACCTCCTCCTGACCCTGTACCGTGATCAGCAGCCCCTTGGCCTCATAAAAGGCCTTCAGCGGCTCGGTCTGAGCATGGTAGGTCTCAAGACGCTTGGTTACCGTTTCGGGCGCATCGTCCTTACGAACGTAAAGCTCTGCGCCGCATTTGTCGCAAATACCGTCCTTTTGGGAAGGCTTGTAAAGCACATGGTAAGATGCGCCGCACGTGCATACGCGGCGACCCGACATGCGTTGTACGATTGTTTCATCTGCCACCTCGATCGAGAGGACAGCATCGATTTTTACACCCATCGCGTCGAGCGCCTCAGCCTGAGGGATCGAACGCGGAAAGCCATCAAGAATGAAACCGTTCTTGCAGGCGTCGGATGTCAAATATTCCTTGATAATACCGATCACGATCTCGTCCGGTACCAGCTTGCCGTCGTCAATGTAGGACTTCGCCGTTTGACCGAGCGCCGTACCTGCCTTGATCGCAGCACGCAGAATATCACCTGTGGAAATCGCGGGAATTCCCCATTTTTCTGAAATCTTTTCGGACTGAGTGCCTTTGCCGGCACCGGGTGCCCCCATCAGAATCAAGTTCATAAGTTCCTCCGTTATTTGCGGTAGATCAGATAATTAACCAAGGAAGCCCTTGCTTGCACGCAGGCTGAGCTGTGCCTCGATATCGCGAACGGTCTCGAGTGCAACACCAACCACGATCAGCAAGGAAGAACCACCGAAGGTGAGAATGCTGAAGTCGGGCAGGCGCATGGTGGGGTTGAGACTCTGGATCGCCGTCGTTACAACGGAAACCAGCATCGGCAGACCTGCCACAATGCAAAGGAAGAATGCGCCGATCAGCGTGACACGCTTCAGGATCTTTTGAATATACTGCACGGTGGGACGACCGGGACGCATACCGCGCACCGAACCGCCGTTCTGTGCAATGTTGTTCGCCACCTCAACGGGATTAAAGGAAATCATCACGTAGAAGTAGGAGAACGCAATGATGAGAAGCAGATACACAACCAGATAAGGCCAGGTCGTGGGGGCAAAAAAGCTTTCAACAAACTTTTTGAACCCGTTCTCTTCATTGGTAATAAATGCCGTAATGGTAGCGGGAATCGACACAATGGAGCTTGCAAAGATGATAGGCATCACACCCGTCATGTTCAGCTTGATGGGAAGATTCGTCGCCTGACCGCCGTACATCTTACGACCCACAACGCGCTTGGCGTACTGGATCGGAATGCGACGCTCGGAGTTGGTCACCCAAACAACGAAGCCGACGGTTGCCACAACCACTGCAAGAACAGCGATTGCGATCACGATACCGATTGCCCAGTGGTAGATACCGTTCATAATGATACCGCTCCACAGGGACTGTGCCATGCTGGGAAGACGAGAAATAATGTTGGCAAAGAGAATGATCGAAATACCGTTGCCGATACCCTTTTCGTTGATCATCTCTGCCAGCCACATCACAAGTGCTGCACCGGCACAGAAAGCAGCGTTGATCACGAGCATTGCAAACCAGTCGCTCTTCACGAGCCAGCCCTGGCTCTTCAGAAGCATGCTGTAGCCATAGCTGGTAACAACTGCCAGGAAAACGGTTACGTAGCGAGTGAGAGCTGCAATCTTCTTCTGACCCTCAGCGCCGTCCTTCGCCCAACGCTCAAGAGCGGGAATGGCGATGGTCAGCAGCTGAATCACGATCGATGCCGTGATGTAAGGGCTGACAGAAAGAGCAAACAGCGTCGCATACTGCATAGCGCCACCGGACAAAATGCTCATCAGGCCGAGCACGGAGGAGCCGTAAAGACTCTCAAATGATGTGGAAATATCCGTGCTGACATAGGGGACACAAATACAAGCACCAAGGCGATAAAGGAGGACGATAAACAATGTGAAGAGCATCTTCTTTTGGAGTTCCGGTGTCTTCCACGCGTTCTTTAACGTCTTAAACATCCTTATACCTCCTCAGTCTTTCCACCTACTGCTTCAATCTTCTCCTTAGCGGTTGCGGAAAAGACGGATGCTTTAACGGTTACCTTCTTGGTCAACTCACCGTTGCCGAGAACCTTAAGACCGTCGTTAGCTTTGCGGACGATTTTCTTTGCCATCAAAGTCTCAAGATCGATGACTGCGCCATCCTCAAATACGTTGAACGCGTCAACGTTAACGATAGCGTATACCTTAGCAAATCTGCTGTTGTTAAAGCCGCGCTTGGGCAGCTTGCGGTAAAGGGGAAGCTGGCCACCCTCGAAGCCGGGACGTACACCGCCGCCGGAACGAGCATTCTGACCCTTGTGGCCCTTACCTGCAGTCTTACCGTTGCCGGAGCCTGCGCCGCGACCCTTACGCCAAGCAGCCTTAGCGGAGCCTTCAGCGGGTTTCAGTTCATGAAGTTTCATAGCCTTACCTCCTTCACGCGTTTTCAACCTTAACAAGGTGGGCAATAACCTTTACCTTGCCGGCAAGAGTGGCGTTATCCTCATGAATGATGAAATCGCCGATCTTATTGAGCCCGAGAGACTTGGCGGTTGCCTTCTGTGCGGGCTTAGCACCGATGGTGCTCTTTACGAGAGTTACTTTCTTCATGGTGAACCCTCCTTAACCTTTAAGCTGCGCTACGTCGAGGTCGCGAATCTTCGCAACTTCTTCAGCGGTGCGGAGAGCCTTAAGGCCCTCAACGGTTGCTTTAACCACGTTAGCGGGGTTGTTGGAGCGCAGGCACTTTGCACGGATATTCTTGATACCGGCAAGCTCCAGCACGAAACGAACGCCGCCACCTGCGATGATACCGGTACCGGGTGCGGCGGGCTTCAGAAGCACCTTGCCTGCACCAAACTCACCGATAACCTCGTGAGGAATGGTGGTTCCCTTCAGGGAAACCGTAATCATATTCTTCTTTGCATCCTCGATACCCTTGCGGATTGCTTCCGGTACCTCAGCTGCCTTACCGAGACCAACGCCGATGCGGCCCTTGCCGTCGCCTACTGCCATGATAGCGGCAAAGCGAGCGATACGACCACCTTTAACGGTCTTGGAAACACGGTTGAGCGCGATAAGCTGCTCTTTAAATTCCTGTTCGCCAGGATTTCTGTTGTAAGCCATGTTATTCCTCCTAAAATTTGCTCAACTTCAGTTAAGCAGTGTACAAACCGGACTCAGAACTTCAGGCCGCCCTCGCGAGCGCCTTCAGCCAGTTCCGATACACGTCCGTGATAAAGATAGCCGCCACGGTCGAATACGACTTCGGTAATACCCTTTGCAGTT
>JAFTKK010000069.1 GCA_017453325.1 Clostridia bacterium | reverse complement strand
TGAGAAACGCGACACCTCATCTGCCTTTCTACGCAAGTCACCTTCCCCTCAAGGGGAAGGCAGGGGCGGGCGATTCGTGAATCGCCCCTACGGGGGGCGAACAGGGGCGTAAGGGGGGGATGTGGCGAGTGCGAGGGGGAGTGTTGCGCGTACTCCTTCCGTCCTTTCCTTGCGGAAATGCCACCTCCCTCGCGGAGGGAGGCAAGGTGAGGTGCGAACAGGGTGCGTACGGGGGGATGTTGCGCGTACTCCTCCACCCGCTGCGCGGGAGCCCCCGCGCGGAGGGAGCCAAGGCGAGGGGCGGACATGGGGCGGGGGAGACGCAAAAACGGCACGGCAAACGAAGTTTGCCGTGCCGTTTTGTAAAAATGTTTAGGGGTTATCGGAGTAGAATTTGGGATCGGTGTTTTGCATATCAGTTGCGGCTGCATATGCATTGGCGCTGACATGACCCAAGCCCCAGTTATAGATGGTGAGCGCTTCGGCACCGTATACGGAATAGAGGTCGTTGGGAGATTCGCCCCACTGAGAAATGCCATTATTATTGTATTTGCCATAATACACCGTTACATCGGGCGGGATACATGCGGTTTCGGTGTTGGTGATCATGTTCATCGCGATCGAGGTCCACATACCGTGCAGCTGAATCGCTGCCTGGTAATCCGCAGCCGTGCTTGCATACGTGCTATCATGAGCGCCGAATACAACGGTGGCCATGTCATAGGCGTTAAAGGCATCTGCTCCCTTGGGGTTACCAAACGTGCCGCGATAGATATAAGCCGTAGCCCAAAGACCGTCCAGGGTCGCTTGGTCAAAGTTGGTGTGTCCGTCACCGCCGTGGAGCGGAATACCGTCTATGGTGGCCACGTTATCGTTCTTGTCCTTGAAGACAATTTCCCAACTGCTATCATAGCCAAAGCTCAGCTCAGTCAGGTCTCCGACGGAGAATACATACGGAGCATCACCCTTGGCAGGGTTTTCTACCTTTGTCATATACATGGTATGCGTTCTGCCCGTACCGTCTGTGTAGAGATATTCAATACCCTTGCCCTCGACGTAAGGAATCTCGAAGTCGGTGATGCCCGTGAAGAAGGCGCCGCCGTTACCGCCGTCGAAGTGACCGTTGTAAATATAGGCGGTGGTGCCGCCGATGGCTTTCAGGCCGTAGCAGGAGCCGGGGCCCGATTTGCCCGAGGCGGAGTCGGGCATGCCGCCAAAATATTTGCCATTGTGAAGAGTGATGGTGCTTTTTTGGCCGGAGTCGGTATTGATGGCATACACGCCGTTACCAAAGGATGAGCTGTAGGTGCCGTTGTAAACGGTAATGCTACCACCGTTCAGTTCAATGGCGTGACCGCCGTTGACGCTGTGCGGCACTGTCCAGTTGGAGGAGTTAACACCGGGCATGGCAATGTGATAGATGCCGTCTGTGGTGCTACCGGATGCATTCACCGTGATGCCGCCCGTGAGGAAGCCGGTAGTAGCATCCTTCAGGTCGCTAAGCTCTGCTGCGGTGGGAGATTTGATGCCCATTGTGATATTACCGCCCGTGCAGCAAATGCCGCCGCCTGCAATCGCCTTGATGTCGCCCTTGGTAATGGTAACGTCGCCGCTTTTGGTAGCATTGCCGCTGACGCGGATGGCATAGCTGGTGATGGTTGCATTGGCATAGCTCTCGTAGCCCGTGACATTATTAAGGCCCTTGTGCGTGAGATCAATATATCCCTCGGAGTTTAGCTCGCCGCCCTCAACGTAAATGCCGTCGGTATTGGGATAGCTGACCTGCGTGATAGTCGGCACGCCGCCAACCGTTGTGAGCTGGGGCAGGGTGATATCATAAGAATTTTTGGTATCGCTTTGCGTGGTGTTACTCGAGGTGATGGTATAATCACCGGAGGAGAGGATGTGCAGGTTTCCGCCCGCAACGGCGATGGCCGAGGCGCAGTTGGTGGAGATCTTGCCCTCACCGCCGATGTTCAGCGCGCCGCCGCTGAGCGCAACGCCCACCTCGTAGCACAGGATATCGGTATCGGTCAGGGTCACCGTATCGGCTGCATCGGGCGAGGCAAGATATACACCGACCGAGGCGGCACAATCATTCATTTTTTTGATGAGATCGGTGGAGTCGTAGCCAACGTTGATGGTGGCATCGCTGATGGTGACGGCAAGGCCGCTGCCCGACGCCGTGGTGGCAGCATACACACCGTAGCAGGTGTTATTGTCCGCAAGGAGCACGGAGCCGTGGGTCAGCGAGACCGTACCGCCCGTGGAACGGATGCCTGTGGAGTTGGCACCTGCGAGTGAAATGGTATAGTTTTGCGAAACGACCGCGCCGCCGCTTGCCGCGTGCACGCCGTTGCCGCGCGCGCCGTCAAGCGAAATGGTGTGCGCGGAGGAGGAGATCATTTGTACGCGACCGTTTGCCGCATAAATGCCGGTCTGATCGCTGCCGTTTGTCAGGCTGAAGGAGGTGTTGCTTACGGTAAAGTTGTCCTGACCGCTTACCAGCGAGTAAATACCGTAGGTATTGGAGCCTCGAACGGTATAGGAGGAGTCGCTGACGTGCAGCTCGCCGTTTTGCATATGAATGGCCTTAGTATAGTCACCGCTGATGGTGTAGGTCATGTTTGCTACGGTGAGGTTGCCCTGCGTCATCAGAATGGCTGCGCCGGAATCGGCAGAGGAGGTGAGAGGGATGGTATTTTGCTTGGTCAGCGTACCGCCGCCAATATACAGAATACCGCCCGACATTTTGATGCTGTTGTTGTTGGAGGAATAAAAGTCGCCCGTTTCGATCAGAACCGAGGCCTCACCGCTGTTGAGAATACAGAAGGCGGCGCCGCGACGGGCTTGCGCACCGAGCGTATAGGAGGTGTTTTCCCATGCGAAGTTGTTGAAGTAGGTGTCGGTGAAGCAGACGGTGCTGAGCTCCTTGACCGTAACGCCCCCTGCAGTCGTAGAGGCGTTCGGGATGCGGGTGGAGAAGGAGCCCTTCTTTACCACCAGCATGCCGCCGCTTGCGTTGATGCAGGCGGTTTTTTCGCTGCCGAAATAGGAGAAGAAGGCGCCCTCCTGCACCTCAAGCAGGCCGCTTTGCATGCGGATGGCGGCGTGGTAATTGGCCTCAACGCTAATATTCGAGGCCGTTGCCAGCGCATTTTCATAGCCGTAGATGGTGATCAGGGCATATTGGTCATGCTGATCCGCGGGCACGCCGGCAAGCGTGGCTGCGAAATAAGCGTACGTGTTGATATCAACGTAATAGGAATAATGCCAGGATGCCTCTGCCGGTGCATTGGCCGAGGCACCGTTTTCGCTGGAATGATAATAGCAATACGTATCCGAGGCGATGGGCAGCGCGTTTGCAGCGCTATCGGTTAAGCTGCGGTCAAAGTAGAGGTTGCCGTGTGTATAGACGACGTCACCCGTTTTTTGGGGATAGGAACGGATGATGGGCGCAGGTCTTGTCACGGTGCCGTTGCTGTCGGTATAGACAACGGTATTGTAGTTGTCTACAACGGTGCGCTTGGTGGTGGAGTTGTCCGAGGCGAGGATGCTTGTGTTGTAGGAATAATATTCCGAGAAACGGGGGCCGCACTCAAATACGCCGTTGATGACCGACAGCGTGCCGCCGTTGATGTTAAATACCGAGCCGACGGGGTTGTAAAGGCCGCCTGTTTGCTCCTCTGAGGAATCTACTACGGTCAGGCGAACGCCCTCGCCAACGTTTAAGATCGGTTCGCTGCCGTTACGCTGCACTTCAATGCCGTTGAGGTCAAGGATGAGGTCACTATCGAGGTTGGTGGCATTTTGCGTCACGATCAACGGGTTTTCGACTTCCTTGCTGATCTGAATATAGGAATATCCCTGGTTGATGGCTGCAAACAGCTCCTCCTGCGAGTTGACTTCCAGCACGTTGTTTACCGTAAAGTCTACTGTTTGCTCACCGTCAGCGGTGGGCGCATTGACACGGGATACCAGTCGTGAGAGGGTAGGGATCAGGCAGGAGATGCACAATAGCAAAAGGCTCAACGCCAAAAGACATACGGTGCACAGTTTCTTTTTTGTCATTGTTCTCCTCCTTTGTGGATTTTGCGGGGTGAGATCGGTTAAACGGTGAGCGTCTGCTCAAAATAGACGTCGACCGAGAGGGGATAGCTTTTTGAATAGCATTTTGAAATAAATATTTTTTGCAGACCGTCCGCCCAGGTCGAAAGCGGTGCGCCTGCGGTAAAGACGGTGGGGGTGTCTGCACCCTCGGGCTGCTGGGCGGCCTCATCAATGGTGATATAAACGGCACCGTCCTTGTTGCCCTCAACATTGTTCGGCTTCAGCATGATCTGCTGGCCGCCATACACGGTCTTCAGCGCATTGCCGTCAAGATCGGCACAGTAGGTGTCAAGATGCGTATCCTCCAGCTGTGTGAGGGGGGCGAGGTGGATGGAATAGTCCTTTGCGGTTGCAACGCCTGCCGGAAGCGTGAAGCCCGGAAGCGAGATATTGATGTTGTAATAGGGCACCTCGGCGGTGTATTTGATTTGCAGGGGGGCGGCAAGAGAGCCGGCCTCGGCATTCACCGAGGGTGCGGTGGAATTGGTGATCTCGGACACGTCCCACAAGCGGAAGAAAATGGTTTGCTGACGGGTGATTTGCGTGGGCGCCAGCGTGATCACGATGGGCTGCGCCGCACCCTTTTGCGTGGCGGTATAGGTGCCGTCGGCAGCTTGCGTGACCGTGAAAACAAGATCGTCGGCTGCGGCACCGTTATAATTGTAATCTGCGGTGGAAAACTCACCGCTGCTGCCTGCCGTGGGGGCTGCTGCCATGAGAGCGGGCAGGGAGACCTGCGGAATGAGCGAGTTGTTCGCACCGTCAAACAGCTGAATGGCCAGCTCCTGCGCAAAATTGGCGGGGGTGGCAAACATCAGCGTATAGCGCAGCGCGAGCTCGCTGACCACTTGCTCTCCGTCCTGTTCGTCATAGTTTCTGACGGTGAAGTTGAGCGAGCGCAGCGGGTTCATCGCCAGGATGTCACCGCTTTGCGTTTCACTCCAGAAATCCGCATTGGTGAAGGTGAGCGCGCTTGCCCCCGTGATGGAGGCGGAGCAGGAAAACCTTGCGATGGCGGCGCCTTTGTTTGCGCCGTTTGCCGCGATATATTTCGAGTAAGAAATGCCGCCGAGCAGGCACATGACAACGGCCAAAACGAAGCAGAGGCACGCGAGCCAATGGGATTTATCCAATACGAGCTTTTTCGTCAGCGACAGTATTTTCATGCGTACCTCCTTCCGGCGACATATCATAATATCGCTTAAATTAATAAGCTATATTATATAGTAGTATGTGCCCACATGCAATACGCGTGAATAAAAATTAACTGAAATTTAACATATAACGGGCGGTTTTAACGCTTTTCGGAGGGCTTTTTCTTTCTTTTGGGCTGCGGCGTTGCAATATTTTTAAAAGCATAGTATAATAGAGGCAAAACATGGGACGTGCATTCGGAGAGTGCGCCACCGAAAGGGGTTACAATGAGTTTTTTAGCAGATCGACAACGACGGAAAATATTTATAATAGCCACCGCGATCCTGTTGTCGCTTGCGATCGTTGTCGGCGCTTGCGCCATTTACGTGAGTGACTGTTACCGCGCGGATTTGGATGCCATTCATGCCTTTGCGCCGATGAATGCGGTGGCCTTTGAAGCGCTTGACGACGGAGTAACGGTATTTCAGCCCCCAAACGCGACCAAGGGACTGATTTTCTATCCCGGAGGGAAGGTGGAGCATCTTGCCTATCAGCCGTTGATGGCGGCTTGCGCGGAGAAAGGCATTTTGTGCGTTCTGGTGCAAATGCCGTGCAATCTTGCCGTTCTTGACATCAATGCTGCTGACGGCATACAAGACAGGTATCCCGAGATCGAGGACTGGTACATCGGCGGTCATTCGTTGGGCGGCTCAATGGCGGCGTCCTATCTTGCGCGGCACGCCGATGCGTATCAGGGGCTGATATTACTCGGCTCGTATTCGACGGCGGATCTCTCCGATACCGCGCTTGAGGTGCTTTCGGTTTACGGTAGTGAGGATCGGGTGATGAACAAAGAGAAATATGACAAAAACAAGGCTAATTTGCCTCAGGGATTTACCGAGGTCGTTATCGACGGCGGCTGCCACGCTTATTTCGGTATGTACGGTGCGCAGGACGGCGACGGCGTTCCTACGATCAGCAATGAGGAACAAATTGCGCAGACCGCTGCTGCCATTGCGGATCTGATGAAATAGCCGAATAAAACGGCAAGGACACGAGCGCCTTGCCGTTTTTTTACAGTATTGACAAAGGGACGGGAAAGGGGTATAATGTATATGAACGTGTTCATAAAAAAGGGGATAGCCAATGCCGAAAATTATCGAGAACGTACGAGAGCTGCTGCTTGACGAGGCCAAGAGACAGATTGCCGAAAACGGATATGCGCGCACTACCATTCGTTCGGTGGCAACCGCGTGCGGTCTTGGCGTGGGAACGGTATATAATTATTTCAAATCCAAGGACGTTTTGATTGCATCTTTTATGCTTGACGATTGGCAGGAATGCATCCAAAAAATGAGGCGGGAGGATACAAACGACACCGAAGCTTTTCTCAGGTGTATTTATCTGTCCTTGCAGGATTTTGCAAAAACGCATACCTCGCTGTTTCGCGACAGCGATGCGGCAAAGGTCTTTGCGACCGTATTTGCCGAGCGCCACAAATTGCTTCGCGACCAATTGGCGGACATCGTTTTGCCGATATGCGAGCAAACGGGGCATGTCGGCAAACGCTTTTTGGCCGAATTTGTTTCCGAGTCGCTCCTTACATGGACGATGGCGGAAAAGCCGTTTGAGGATATTTATGCGGTGCTTTGCCTACTGTTGAAAAATTAAAATAAATATATAAAGGAGTATTCCAATGAGCAGCTTTGAAAATCTCCGCATCGTGGATAATTTTTATCAGACCTCTCTGTATTTCCCGATGCCCACCGTCATCATCTCTACGCTTTGTGAGGACGGTTCGACCACACTTGGCCCTTATTCGCTCGTTCAACCCTATTACGTAGCGGGTAAGGACTATTACGCAATGCTTTTGTGCTGTCGCAATTCCTCCAACACCGCGCAGAACATTCTCAGAAACGGCAAATGCACGCTGAACTTCATTGATGATAAGCCCGCAACCTTTAAGGAAGCGGTCAAGCTTTCCTGGCCCGGTGACAAGCCTGAGGAGAAAATGCCGAAATGTAACTTTAAGCTGGAAAAGAGCTTGCTTGAGGAGGAAACGGGTGAGGTACGCCCGATGGTGCTCACCGATGCGATTGAAGCGATCGAGTGCACCTGGATGCGTGAGCTTGACGGTGCGGACAAGGACGTTGCGGGTGAGCTGAACGGATACGAGGGACCTTATCACGATTTCAACGGTATTACTTCCAAATTCGGCGCGCACTTCATTCTTCGCGTGGATAAGATCCTCATGAAGAAAAAGTACGCCGACGCCATCATCAACGGTGTTCGGGCAAAGGACTTCCCGCCGCTTCCCGTGGACTACGGCTACCGCGATTCCAAGAATTTCTGGTTCCACCGAAAGACCAAAATGAGAGCCGAGCTTCTGCAGATGCGCAAGGCCTCTCTTGAATCGGTCCGCTATGCGGCAGACCGTGCGGATGACAAGATCAAGTTTACCGACGAGGCGCTGATGACTATTCTCGGCGTGCCGAGAGTGTTCCTCCCGCTTGTCCTGAAGGGCTGCGTTGCCTGGGCAAAGGAAAACGGTGTTGAGCTGATCACCGAAGAGCACATGAAGATCATCAATGACAAACGTGCGAAAGAAAAGAAAAAGAAATAAAGGAGAGAAAACAATGAAAATTTTACTTGCGGGCGCATTTGGAAATCTGGGTGCCGAAATTCTCAAAAAGCTGTGCGCTGACGGGCACGAGGTCGTGGCGGCAGACCTGAAGGAGGGGGATATTCAAGGGACTGAGGGTAAATATACGTTTGCTCCCATTGATGCCACCGATCCCGAAACGCTGAAGGGTATTTTCGACGGCGTTGAGGCGGTTATCTCCACCGTGGGTCTTACGGGCGCTTCTACAAGATTTACCTCCTACGATATTGATTATCAGGGAAATATGAACATTCTTGCCGAGGCAAAAACGGCGGGTGTCAGGAATTTCAATTACATCTCCGTGATCTCCTGCGACGAAAAGGGTGCGGAAAAGGTACCCATGCTGCATGCCAAATATCTCTTTGAGGAAGAGCTGAAAAAGAGTGGCATGGACTACGTGATCTACCGTCCTACGGGATATTTTTACGATATTGCAAAGGTGTTCAAGCCTTACGTTGACAAGGGGGAGATGCAGCTTCTGAAGGGCTACGGCTCTGTGAAGGCAAACGTGGTGGATTGCCCTGATTTTGCGGCGTTCATCGTGGCTCATATGAACGATAAGAACACCGTTTATAACGTAGGCGGTAAGGAGACCTACACCTACGAGGAGATGGCGGCAATGTGCTTTGAGGCGGCCGAAAAGCCTCTCAAGATCAAGTGGGCGCCCATCTGGCTCTTCGGCATCTTGGCAAACCTGCCCAAGATCAAGAAGGCGGGCAAGCACGACATTATTCTGTTCTCCAAATGGGCGCTTTCGCACGATCTTGTTGGCGACACCGAGGTCGGCGAGGCAAGCTTTGGCGAATACATCAAGAGCTACTTTGGAAAGGAGAGCAACTGATATGCCTTGGTCGCTGCTTGGAATACTTCTTGCGGTCTGCGCCGTTGCCTGCGCCGTAGGATTTTATAAGTTCGTATATTTTCTGTCTATCGGATATGGCTTTGCCGTTGCTTTCGGTGGAGTTGCGGTGTTTGTGATGTATCTGATCGCGCCCACGGCCACCCCTCTTTGGATCGTTCTTGTACAAATGATGCTCTTTATCGCATACGGTGCGCGCCTTTCCGGCTTCCTTCTTGTTCGTGAGTTTAAAAACGCGACCTTTAAAAAGACAGACGTGGCGAAAGACACCCTTGCCAAGAACGGTGAAAAGAAGATGCCCGTGTTTGTGCTTGCAACGATTTGGGTGACTGTAGCCGTTCTTTACGTGGCACAGGTCAGCCCGATGCTTTTCCGTTATAATAACGCTTCTACCGATATGATCGTTCCCGTGATCGGCTTTGCAATCTCGGTTTTCGGTCTTTTGCTTGAGTCCATTGCAGATAAGCAGAAATCTGCGCAGAAGAAGGAGCGCCCCGATATGGTCGCGACCAAAGGGCTTTACAAGATGTGCCGTTGCCCCAACTATCTCGGTGAGATCCTTTTTTGGACGGGCGTGTTTGTAAGCGGATTTACCGCTTACCTTACGGTCGGACAGTGGATCACGGCTATCGTGGCATACGTTTGTATCGTGTTCATTATGTTTAACGGTGCGCAAAGACTTGAAAAGCGTCAGATGGCTCGATACGGAAGCAATGAAGAGTACAATACATATGCGGACAAGACCCCCATTATCATTCCTCTTTTGCCGATCTACCATCTTAACAAAAAGAAATAAAAGGAGAGGCGGGCATGGACTTTACAATTTCAATGGCTTTGGTAGATTATGTTCCGGTTATTTTCTTCGGTCTTGCGGCGGTTATTCTCATGCGTGATCTCTATGATAAGATGAGCAAGGGTGCTTTTGCTCTTTTTGCCGCAGGTGTCATTGATATTACGCTTGCGGGGGCGCTGAAGGCTACCTATAAGCTGTTTTACGCGGCGGGTACTTGTGATTTTCAAGCTTTGAACCATATGTTTTTCCCCGTGCAGTCGATCGGATTTTTACTTGCGGGCGTGGGCATTCTCGCAATGATATGCCACAAGCAAAGCGAAAAAACGGCTGTGCTTGCGGTCGTTCCGCCCGTATTTCAGGGAACGTTCGTGTTTGTGGGGATGATGGTTGCGGGGCTTGGCTTGATCGATACCGTTCTTTGCATTCTTGCCGTGAAGATGAAAAAGTCGTGGCTGATTGCCCTGTTTGCGGTTTCCTTCGTTTGTTCGTTTTGCATGGGGTATTTGTCCTCCAAGGACTTTGCCGAAGCGGCGATGAATTGGATCGCAGAGGGTGTGAACGTGGTAGGGCAGGGGGCTTTTCTTGCGGGCACGGTGATGCTTCACAAGAACGGTCTTGCCGATTTGAAGTGAAAAGCGGTGAAGAAGCATGACTGATAAGCTTTTGAATTTGATAAAGAGCCGCTACCACCTCCTTCAGCTTGACGTGGGAGAAATGGCTACCCTCAAAGCAAAGGGAATGACTTTTACAGTCAAGGCCTTTTATGCCGCGGGGTTGGGGCATATTTCGGTGATGCGTGCCAAGGGATTCTTCGGGCTTATGAAAATGGATACGCTGATCATCAACCCGAAGGATATTGACCTTCCGCTTTACTCCTATGACAGAATTTATGCCATGGGCAACGATACGCTGATCGTGGAGCTCTACGATACGCTTTCACAAGAGTGTGATCTTAGGCGTTTGGACGCTGTCAAGGATGGGTATCGGACGCTTCCCGAGCGTGACCCCGGAGAGCATTGGTACGATAGCATGAAGCTTTCACAGAGCATTTCCAAAAAAGGAAAGAAGGCACAGACGCCGCAAATGGATCAGCTTGCGCTGGAGCACCTTTCGGCATATCTCGACAGTGGAATTACGCAGGACGTTGATGTGAACGAAAAGCAAAGAAAGTCATCTCGGTATGTCGCCGGATTGCTTGCAAACGGCGGCCCGTCTACGGACGTTTTCAAAAAGGCGCTCGGTGCGGAGAAAACCGCCGTGCTTTTTGGCAGCGTTTTGTTCGGTACTGCGGAATAGCAGCATATTTTCGCTGTTAGCAAAGTGGGGACGGCTCAAATTTGGATTTTGAGCCGCCCTCCGTTTTTGGCAAAAAGGCACCCCGTTGGGGGGCCTTTTGATTATGTGCCCCAAAATTTTGGGCGCGATGATAAAGAAAAGAGGTTTACTTATAATAAACTATTTTTGAAAGTTTGTAAATAATAAACGTTAGTTGTAGGAATAACACTTGAACTATTTGTCTCTATCACTTCGAGAAGAATGTTCAAAAGTCTTCTTTGTTTTTAAATTCTTATATATAAAAAACTTAGTTTTAAGCGACTTTCTATCCCGAAGCCAACAAAAATTTGTCAAAATTTTTGTGCCATTTAGTCGATTTAGTGATATTTAGTATCGTTTAGTGATAACTAGTCCAAAATTCTCCTTTATTCTACAATATAGATAATCCTAAAATACCGTATGATGGTTCAAATAGTATAAATCCTATGTGGGAGTTTGCTTTTGTAACGAATGAGAATGCGATTCATGCATTGAAAATGTTGTTGGATAACAGGAATTAAGAAAACCCACAAGACCACAGAAATATTCTTCGATGAAGCAAGCGATATTTTGATTATCAACACCTATAACACGAGCCTCAAAAACAGGCTGACCGCATACGCAAAGGAATATCCTTCTCTCTGCCGTCA
>JAFTKK010000068.1 GCA_017453325.1 Clostridia bacterium | reverse complement strand
TTTCAAAAAATATCATCAAATTTTCATTCGCTTTATGTAAGAATTATTTTAAGAGAACGGATTTTTTGCAGAAAAAGTCAAAAAGTTGAAGTAATATAGAAATATTACAAGGCTTTTTGGCGCATTTATGCGAAAAATACGTCTCTTAAAACGTGTTCGATTTAGGTTGGTGTTGGCTAGGGCAGACAAAAACGTGCCCTGACTGTGGGAAAGCGTCTTGTCATATTATAACTTCTAAAAATTACGCTTCCGTGACAAGCTTGCCGCAAATATGCTCGGGGGTGAGTTTCAGCAATAAAGTTGCTTCTCCGTAATTCGCTATTTCATTTCTGATATACGCCTCGTCGGAAGTAAACTTGCGGCACAGTTCTGTAGTGATGCAGACGATCTTATTCATATCGTCGATAATCTCAACACGCCCAAATACGACCACACTTCGAACATTGTATGCCCATTCACCCTCGTTTCGATATCCTTGCTCAAAAACACAGAACGACACCTTATCCGAGCGCTTTAAGGCATCCAAGCGATGACCGATCTTGCCGCAATGAAAGTAGATACATCCATCCTCTGCATGATAAATATGATTCATCGGCGTAGCATAGGGATATCCGTTATCACCGTTTACGGAAAGAACGCCACGCTTCTCCTTCGTTAGAAGGTCAATACACTCTTCTTGGGGGACTTGTCGGTTTTTTCTTACAAGCTCTCTAAACATCGCTCGTCATCTCCTTCCTTACGGCAGGTCAATTCCTTTCATCAGCTCGTCGGTTTCCAAATATCCCGGCGGTGCACCGCAGATCAGGCATTCGTCTTTCATAATCGCCCGCCTTTATTTGGATTTTCTAATGTTATCTTATCACAAAACGGCCTTACTTTCAAGGCATTTGCGTGAACATATGCGGTATATTGGTGCTCTTTTTTGAATACACTGATTTTAACAAGCATTTGAGGTGAGAGCATGAAAAGATCAATTGGCTTATGGCAGCTGATGGGATTCGCCGTCACGGCACTCGGCGGCACATTGTTGCATTTCTTATACGATTGGCTCGACAAGGCGGTGTGGATTGCTCCGTTTTCAGGCGTGAATGAATCGACTTGGGAACATATGAAGCTGCTCTTTTGGCCAATGTTCCTCTTTGCCATCGTGCAGAGCTTTTTCTTCAAAGATCAAGAAGACTTTTGGGGTGTTAAGCTAAAAGGAACACTTCTCGGCCTTGGATTGATCCCCGTGATTTTCTATACCTATAACGGGGTCATTGGTCGCTCACCCGACTGGATCAATATTGCAATTTTCTTCATCGCGGCAGCAGTTGCCTATATCTACGAGATACGACAATTCAACAACGGAGCACCGCACAAAAATCCCAAGCTTGCGATTGCCATACTCTCTGTGATTGCCATTCTGTTCGTTGTGTTCACCTTTGCACCCCCCGAGATGGGCATCTTTCGGGATCCGCTGACGGGCACGTACGGCGTCATGGACTAAGCTCATTTTTCTGTTTATGAGATCAAACCTCTTTAGGGGTTATGGGAACGAGCAAGCAAATGTCCGTTTTGGGCCTTGACCACAGCTCGACCGCCAACGGAGATTTTGGAAGTATTTTCGGTTGTTTTTACAGCTTTATATTTGGTGCAAAAAGCAGGTCGGCATTCCTTTTGAATGCCGACCTGCAAAGCAACAACCATTGAATTATTTTTCCTTGATAAACTTCTTGCCGACTACGCTGCCACCGTCAACAAGCACGTCAACGCCGGCAAGATAACCGTTGCGCTCATCCGCTACGGTTGCAATGGCAAAGCCAAGCTCCTCGGGCTTGCCCATGCGCTTTTCGGCAGTCGTTTTGAGCAGACTTCCGCCTTCCTCTGCCTCAAGTGCGCCCATGTCGGTCGCAATGAGTCCGGGGCTGAGCGAGCACACGCGGATGCCCTTTTCACCAAGATCGTACGCCGATTTGGCAGCATACCAGATCACGAATTTCTTAGAAAGACCGTATGCCAGTCCCGAAGCCTTGTAACCTTTCAATTTGCTCGGCAACGAAAGCATCTTTTTCACAAATTTATCTTCATCGACATCGGCCAAAGCAAAGGTCTTGGTGCTGGCAAGAAAACCGGGAAGGATGTACGCGGAGTTCGAGGAAATATCAACGATTACGCTGCCGGCCTTCATCAACTTGGAAAACTCCTCATTGACATATACCGTGCCGAGCGCATTCACGCGGACCAGCTTTTCGGGGTCTGCCATCGCGGGAGAAAGCCCTGCCGAATTGATGACGTTTTTGATCTCGCCAAGGCTTGCGGCGTACTCAGCAAGCTCGCGGACCTGCTCACGCTTCGAAGTGTCGCAGGTTTTGGCATAAGCCTCGTAGCCAAGAGCCTGAAGCTCGGCAACGGCCCCCTCAAGCTTCGAGAGCGTTCTGCCCGTTACCAAGATCACCTTGTCCTTGGGCATGCATTTGGCAGCAGCCAGTCCCATGCCGCTTCCGCCACCTGTAATGACGCATACATTTTTCATCTTCACTGTTCTCCTTCTTATCGACATATGTATGTCGCTTTTTCACTCACAATTATAATGTGTTTTCGCATTTTTGTCAATGGCTTTTATGCCGCTTGCTTTACCGCTGCCTGTGTGATTATTCTTGCCGCGTCACAGCAACATCTACTAAAAATCTTTCAGCCGAGAGGTGCTTTACAGTTCGGGCGCTCTTCGGCTATATCTCCGTACACTTTTGTATATGCAAAAGCCACCGCACGGCATGCCGTGCGGTGGCTTTCTATCAGTAGCCGTAGTGGCTACACGATTCTGTTTTGTCGCTCCCCCTGCAAAAAGGCACGCAAATTCGAGGCAACGGTATTCACGCAGCGCCCGCGCGCTTCTACAGCCCCCCATGCCATGTGCGGAGTAAGGCAAACGTTTTCGCGCCCCATAATGCGGGTAAAGGGATGATCGGTGCCAAACGGTTCCTTGGTGAACACATCCACACCAAGGCCACCGAGGTGTCCATCCTCAATGGCTGCGGCAACCGCTGCTTCGTCACAAACGGCACCGCGTGACACGTTGATCAGGATGGCACCGCGCTTCATCGCGGCAATGCGTGCCGCATCGATCATACCGCGCGTTTCTTCGGTAAGAGGCACGTGCAGCGAAATGATATCCGCCTCGCGGCAAAGCGTATCAATATCGGCACTTTCAAACACCGTTTCGGGCTGTTTGCGGCACATCAGCACACGGCACCCAAGGGCTTTTGCCACGTCGGCCACGCGTCTGCCGATTCCGCCGCCACCGACAACGCCCCACGTCAGCGAAGAGATCTCGTGATAAACGGGAGTGAGGCAATTGGCAACACCGCCCGCACTGTAAGCGCCCCCCGCCACATGGTCGCGGTAGGCGAACAAATGCGTAGCAAGCGAAAGCGCCATGGCAAGTGTGAGCTGTGCCACACTGTCGCTCGAATAGGCGGGTACGTTGCAAACGGCAATACCGCGTGCGGCACAATAGGCAGTATCAATATTATCGTATCCCGTGGCTGTTTCGCCGATAAATTTCAAGTTTTTCGCCCCGTTTAGGGTCTTTTCGTTCATTTTCAGCTTGTTGACTACCACAGCATCGGCGTCTGCCAAACGCTCAGAGATCATATGCTCGGGCGTTGTGTTATGCACCGTCAGCTCGCCAAGGGCGGCAAGCGGAGAAAGGTCAATATCCGCCCCCAGTGTGGCGGCATCCAGCACTACGATTTTCATACTGTTACCTCACTTATTGTCGATCACCATATGGTATTTGTGTAAAATATCCACCGGGCAATAGGAAAGCTTCGCCTGCCGAAGCCCCTCGTCACCCGCGTCGTCCTCTCGGTTGACCAGGTGCAGCTCGCGCTTTTGCATACATTCCCGCACGAAGCGGTAATTGATATACTGATATGCACCCTTGAAGCTACGGTCTGCCTTTTCCACGTGTACGACGAGCATATCGTCGATCTCCTCGGCCACGGTAAAGGCTGCAAGCTGCCCCTCTACACGCACAATACCTCCCACCACAGGCAAGCGATCATAATCCGCAAGAACGCCGAGCACGCGCCGATTTTCATATTGCTTATCCTCGCTCATCTCTCCCTCTGCCATGAAGCGGTGCATAAAATCCACCACATCACCGATGTTTTCGGGGCTGATCTCCTCATAGGTATGCACGGGATAAAGACGCTCGAATTGGTGCACAAGATTACGCTTTTTGTTATAGCGATGACCCTGCAGGGTAGCCAGATCCACGGCGCGGTAAATATAATCTGCCCAGCGGCGCGAGGTGCCCTTTTTGAGCACGCGACAGGCGCGCTCGAACGCCTCCGTCTCGTGCGCGGGGATCGAGCAAAGCCTGACCCTCTCCTCCTCCAGCACGGAAAGATACGGCAGACCCTTTGCAAGCGCGCATTCCCCGCGCAGCAGGGGGGGATAATAGGAAATGCCGTATTTGTTGTTGCGACGCAGAAAAAGCACGTCGTCATGCACGGCATATTCCATACCGAGCGCATCGCCCCACATATGGAGATAAAGCGCGCTCATATCGCAAATGCCCGCACGCTTCCCCTCGAAATAAGGAGCAATGACCGCAATATCCTCCGCGGTGACAGGTTGAAATTTCAAACGGCAAACTGTATGCATAAAAACCTCTTTTAACAGATCGTCACTATGGCACGAAGCCATATCAAAGCCTGCTTATAGTATACCACGGCCTCTTAGCAAAATCAACAGTCGCACGCAAAAAAGGGACTGATTCATTGACCCGGAACAAAAACCGTGAACATAAATGCAAGAGTGGATTTGAGTTAAATTTTGAACTTCATGCCTCCTAAATGTTGAAAACCGCCAAAAAATTCGGCGGTTTTCTTCATTTTTATGCGTTTTTTAGTCGCGCTCCGGCCACTCGACGTACCATTGTACGCCTATCGTGTCGAGATCACGCCTTCTGAGCCAAATGACTCAGCCCCCCTTGAGTTAGAGCAGAAAGGCCATCTTTTCGGGGAAGGTACGATAATCGTCGATCTTGACGAAACGATAACCCGCGAGCAACACCGACTCATCGTTGCCGCCGGGGCCGTAATCATCTCCCACGAACACGGCCTCATCCTTTGCAATGCCGTGCTCCTCACAATACAGCCCCAACGCATAGGCCTTGTCGTAAGGCCGCGGCGCCATATCAAAGGAGGAAGAACCGCCCACAAATACGGTATAATCGGAAAAGGCTTCCCTTACCTCATCGTAGATCGCACGGCGGCGACTGCGATCGGGGTCAAAGGCAAGCTTGTCCGCCAGCACCGCCTTGGTGCCGAGCACGGGAAAGGTAATGCAGCCCGAGGGGTGGTATTCTACGTTATCACCCGCGTATTCGGTAAAGCCGTACTTTTGGCGAAAATACGTTACCTTCTCCTCGGCTGCCGCGCGGTCCACGGGCGCGTGCTCATCGCGCTTGATATCAATATCTCCCGTTGCCTCGTTATATTTGGCATATTGCATACCGTAATTGCCGATCACGTCAATGGGAAAGCGGTCAAGCTGCTCGAAAATACGGCGGCAGGTGCCCGCCCCCACCATCAGCAAGCGGTATTTTTGACGAAGCGCCACCAAGGTAGCCAGATTTTCGGGCGTCAGCTTGCTCTTGTGCTGCGTCAGCGTCCCATCCAGGTCAAACGCCACCAGCTTAATCTTTTTGACATCCATGCTCAATTTCTCATACCTTTCTTAGCCAAAATAGCCAAAATTTCATCTGCATTGTTACAGGTGATCAGCTTAGCACCCGCATCAATGGCGGCCTGCACGCCGATCTCATCCTTGACAGAAGCACCCGCCCAGGGCTCGGGGCCGCGCGCGGCCATCTTGGCAAACTCCTCGGGCTCGGCCATCAGCTCTCCCTTTTCGCTGAACATGCAGCAGCAATAACCGTAGGAATACGGATCGATCTCACACGTGCCGAGGTGATGCATCGGGAAATACACGTGTTGGCGGAACTTTTTGCCGTATTTGCGGTAGATGTATTCGTGCAGCTTGCCGCTGAAGGTATTGATGACCACGCGGTCTGTAAGACCGTTTTCCTCCACGATGGCCAGCACACGGTCACAGACCTCGTAGGCCACAGCCTCATGCCCCTCGGTGGGGTATTCCTTTAATTCGAGATCCAGGGTCAGCTCGGGAAACTCCTTCACGTATGCAATAAATTCATCAAGCGTCGGGATCTTACAACCGACAAAATTCTTCCCCTTGAAGCTACCCGCATCCAGCTCGCGCAGCTCGGCAAGCGTGTGAGCATCCACGCGTCCCGTGCCGTTGGTGGTGCGGTCAAGTGTAGCGTCATGGATCAGCACCAGAGCGCCATCCTTGGTAATGCGAATATCTGTCTCCACCTGATCGACCCCGACCTCGACCGCAGCGCGAAAGGCCTCCATGGTGTTCTCGGGATAAGTTGCCGACAAGCCGCGATGTGCCGCTACGTAGATGTGATTTTTCTTCTGTTCGGAAAACTTCATATGCCTTCCCTCCCACGTTTAATATCAAATCTATATTAAATCAATCACAAGAAATTGTCAATAGTTTTTGCGGCGGTTATTGAAATTTTAAGCCGCGTGTGATATAATGAGCTTATATTCCGTTGGTGCCTCCAGGCACCGGAAAGGTAAGGCATTTTTATGAATATCGTTATCGTGGGCGGCGGCACGGTCGGATCTGTCATTTGTACCCAGCTTGCCCGTGAAAATCACAATATCACCGTCGTGGACAGAGATGAGGCTGCCCTCACGGAGATCGCCAACCGCTGTGACGTTTTCGGCGTGGTCGGCAACGGCGCCGAGCTCTCTGTTTTGCAGAAGGCCAATGCCGATAAGGCAGATCTCCTCATTGCGGTCTCTGCCATGGACGAGGTAAATATTCTTTGCTGTGCGGCGGCACGCAAGCTTGGCACCAAGCACACCGTGGCACGCGTGCGCAATCCCGAATACTCGGAGCTGATGCAGTTTTTGCAAAGCGAGATGAACCTCTCCTTTACCATCAATCCCGAGCTGGCGGCTGCCAATGAAATCTACCGTCTCTTGCGTTTCCCCTCCGCCACCAAGATCAATATGTTTTGCCAGGACCAGATCGAGCTGGCAGAATTCCTTATCAACAGCGATTCTCCGTTTTGCGGCATCACACTCAATGACCTGCGCCGCAGATTGAACATCAAATTTCTGGTATGCGGCGTGCTGCGCCACGGCAACGCCTATATCCCCTCGGGTGATTTCTCGATCATGGCGGGCGATATCATTTGCGTCACCGCTCCCGACAAGGAAATCACCAAGCTCTTTAAGGCCATGGGCATTTACAAAAATCCCATCAAGCACGTGCTGATCGCGGGGGGAGGCCGCACTACGTACTACTTGCAGGCGCTCCTGCAAAAGGGTAAGATCGATTCAACCATCATCGAAAAAGACCCGGATATTTGCCGCGAGCTGGCTGCCGATTACAAATGTACCGTGATCTGTGATGACGGCACGCATCAAGATACCCTGCTTGAAGCCGGTATTCAGCACGCAGATGCTTTCCTCGCACTTTCCGACATTGACGAGGAGAACGCCATTATTTCGATGTATGCCAAGACCCTTGACCTTGACAAGGTGGTCACCATGATCAGCCGCATCTCCTATGTAGATGTGTTCAAGAGCGCAGGGCTTGACAGCATCGTGTCACCTAAATCCTCCACGGCTGCCGACATCGTGCGTTACGTGCGCTCCATGGCAAACACCAGCAACTCCTCGGATATCAAAGCGCTCCACAAAATCCTTGATGACCGCGTCGAAGCGCTTGAATTTTTGATCAACAGCAGTATTGAAGGTATCACCGACATTCCCCTCAAAAAGCTGAAGCCCCGCGCGGGCGTGCTGATCGCCTGCATCGTGCGCGGCGAAGAAGTGATCATCCCCTCCGGTGATGACGTGATTGCCGAGGGTGACACCGTGATCGTTGTCACCACGGGAGATAACACCAAGAGCATCAAGGATATCATCTCGTAAAATTTAACTGTAAGGAAATAACATGAATTACCGTATGCTCGGATACCTGCTTGGTATCATTATGCTGATTGAAGCGGCGCTCATGGTCCTGCCATTGATCACCGCCGCCATTTACGGCGAATCTGTCCTGCCGTTTCTTATCACGATGGCGATCCTGCTTGTCATCGCGGCACCGTTGGTGCTTTTCAAGCCCAAAAACACACGCATTTATGCAAAAGAGGGCTTTGTCACCGCGGCAAGCGCGTGGCTGATCCTGTCTGTGTTCGGTGCGCTGCCCTTTATGTTCAGCGGCGCCATTCCTCACTTTATAGATGCATTCTTTGAAATCGTATCGGGATTTACCACCACCGGCTCCTCGATCTTAAAGGAGGTGGAAAGCCTGCCGAAGGGCATTTTGTTCTGGCGCAGCTTTTCGCACTGGGTAGGCGGCATGGGCGTGCTTGTGTTTATGCTTGCCATTCTGCCTGCCGACAACGGACACGCCATGCATTTGCTGCGCGCCGAGGTTCCCGGCCCCACCAAGGACAAGATCGTACCCAAAATGCGCCACACCGCGCTGATTCTCTACACCATCTATTTTTGCCTGACCATCGTTTTGATCGTTGCTCTGCTCTTTACGGGTATGCCCCTTTTTGACTCGCTCGTCAACTCCTTTGCCGTGGCAGGCACGGGCGGATTTTCGGTCAAGAACGCCTCGATCGGTGCCTACAACAATCCCGCCGCCGAGTGGGTCATGGGTATTTTCATGGTCGTGTTTGGCGTTAATTTCAATATGTATTTCCTGCTGCTGATGAAGCGCTTTAAGGACGTTTTGAAAAACGAAGAATTGCGCGCCTTTTTGCTGATCTGCATCACGGCCACCGTAGCCATTGCGATCAACACGCGCAGCTATTACCCCTCGCTCGGTGACACCGTTCGCACCGCCTTTTTCCAAGTCACCGCCATCATCTCCACCGCAGGCTTTGCCACAACCAACTTTGATCTTTGGCCCTCCTTCTCCAAAACCATACTGCTGCTTCTGATGATTTTGGGCTCCTCGGCGGGCTCTACTGCAGGTGGCATGAAGATCTCTCGCGTGCTCCTTGTCTTTAAAAACATCTTCCGTAACATCAAGCAAATGGCGCGTCCGCGCTCGGTCAATATCGTGCGAATGGATGGTGATCCCGTCACCATTGACACCTTGCGCGCCACCACCAACTATGTATCGATCTACTTCGCTTGGTTAGCGATCTCGGTTTTGCTGATCTCACTTGACGGCTTTGATTTCGAGACCAATTTTTCAGCAGCTCTCACATGCCTTAGCAATGTAGGCCCCGGCTTCAGCGTCGTCGGCCCCACGGGCAATTTCTCGGGCTTTTCCTATTTTTCTAAGCTCCTGCTCTCATTTAGCATGCTTGTCGGCCGTTTGGAATTTATGCCCATGCTGATCCTGTTCTCCCCCGCCACGTGGCGAAAGAACTGACATCATTGCAGTAAAATCCGCAAAAAAGGCACGCGCTGCAGCGCGTGCCTTTTTTGCTAAGCCAAGCAATACCAACCTTGGTAGAAGGGGTGACGCCGCGCATCGCGCGGCTATCCGCTTCGCAGACCACGCGGCGTTCCGCGGAACACCGCGCTCAGCAAACAAAAGACCCGCACATTCGTGCGGGTCTTTTGTTTGGTGGGAGCGGGTGGATTCGGACCACCGAAGGCATTGCCAGCAGATTTACAGTCTGTCCCCTTTGGCCACTCGGGAACGCTCCCA
>JAFTKK010000011.1 GCA_017453325.1 Clostridia bacterium | reverse complement strand
CAATAGCAACGCCGGGCTGCGGAGGCGTGTCGTTGAGGCCCTCCCACCACACGGTGTTGTTCTTGGTGTCGTGAACGACGTTGGTGAAGATGGCGTCACGCAGGCAGGTGTGCAGCGCGTTGGGGTTGGACTTCTCGTTGGTGCCGGGAGCAACGCCGAAGAAGCCGTTCTCGGGGTTGACAGCGTAAAGCTTGCCGTCTTCCTTGTTGACGCGGAGCCAAGCAATGTCGTCACCGACACACTCAACCTCATAGCCCTCAGCCTTCAGAGCCTTGGGGGGAATGAGCATAGCAAGGTTGGTCTTACCGCAAGCGGAGGGGAATGCAGCGGTGATATACTTCTTCTCGCCGTTCGGGTACTTCACACCAAGGATGAGCATGTGCTCAGCCATCCAGCCCTCTTTGCGGCCGAGGTAGGAAGCGATACGCAGAGCAAAGCACTTCTTGCCGAGAAGCACGTTTCCGCCGTAACCGGAGTTAACGGACATGATCTCGTTGGTCTCGGGGAAGTGGGTGATATAGCGGTTAGCCTCGTCGATGTCAGCCTTAGCGTGCAGACCCTTGATGTAGTCTGCGCTGTCGCCGAGAGCCTCAAGCACGTTGGTGCCTACGCGGGTCATGATCAGCATGTTCAGAACCACGTAGATGGAGTCGGTCAGCTCGATGCCGTACTTTGCAAAGTCGGAGCCTACAACGCCCATGGAGTAGGGGATCACGTACATGGTGCGGCCCTTCATGGAGTTCTTGTAGAGCTTGAAGAGCTTTTCCTTCATTTCGGCAGGAGCCATCCAGTTGTTGATGTTGCCTGCATCCTCTTTCTTGGTGGTGCAGATGAAGGTTCTGTCCTCAACGCGTGCAACGTCGTTGATTGCGGTGCGGTGCAGGTAGCAGTTGGGCAGCTTCTCTTGGTTGAGCTTGATGATCTCACCGGTCGAGCAAGCCTCTGCGCGCAGAGCCTCAGCCTGTTCCTCAGTGCCGTCGATCCAAACGATCTTGTCGGGGTTGGTCATAGCGGCCATTTCATCGATCCAAGACAAAACGTGCTTGTTGTTGGTCAAAGCCATAGTTTACTTTCCTCCTAAATTTTAGACTGTGTAGCAGTCAAATCTACGCTTTTTATTCTACTACATTTTTGCACAATTTGCAACCAAAACTTTCAAAGGTTACAAAATGTTAACAATTTCCTTTTCCCTAAAATCACGTGATTACATAATATTTAATATGCGATTTTGCAAGTTTGGCGAGGGAAACTTGCAAAATTTGTGCAAAAGAGCTTATTTTTCCCGCACAGCGGATTTCTCTTTGGCAAAAAGTGAGGAAAAGAGCCACCGAATATCCCCGGTGGGTAAGGTTTTTGTCAGTATCAGCAGCAGTAAATACAGAGCCGCGATCACAAAAATATGAAAGGCCAGCACACCGCCGCCGAGCGGGATGCTTCGCGACAAGCGCGTGAGTAGAGGCACAGCAACGGTGGCAGCGCCGATGGCACACCCGAGGGGAGCGAGCAGCAAGCGCGACACGCGCGGGCGGAAGCCGCTGACCTTGAGGAGCCGACAAATGCTGAGCGCCGCGTTGAAGATTTCGGTGACGTAAATGGTGATCAGATATCCGTGAATGCCGAGCACGGGCACCAGCACCCACACGAGGATCACGGAGATCAGCGCGTCGGCAATGTTCACGTTCATGGAATAGACCTGCTCACCAAGCCCTTTGAGAAGTGCATCGGTGGCGGTGTCAAGATACATGATCGGAATGAGGGGCGCCAGTCTTTTGATAAAGTAAGCCACCTCGCTGCTGCCGTAAAGTACCTCGCCGATCTCGCCCGAAAGCGCGAGCATCATCGCTGCGGTGCCGATGGAAAAGAGCAGCGCCGTTTGGTAAGCGCGCCCCGCGATATAGCGGATCTCGCGGCGGTTTTGGGCAGCCTGCTGCTCGGTGATCTCCGGGATGAGAAGCGCCGAAAAGGAGGAGAGAATGGCGGCGGGATACAGCACCACGGGCAGCGCCATGCCATGCAGTGTGCCGTAAGCGGCCAATGCCGCAGAATTGCCTGCTCCATATGCTTGGAGGCCGCGAGGGATTAAAATATGTTCTATTGTTAGTAAACCTGACCGCATATATGCGCTGATTGCTACGGGTAGCGCAACGGCTGCCACGTTGATCTTTCGGTGTGTGACGCTGCCTGCTTTGGCGCGAAAATGCCGCTTGTCAAAAAGGTAAAGCACCAGATTAAACAGGAAGGATCCGGTCTCCGCCACGGCCCCACCCATGAGGATGGCGAGCAGGCTCCCCTCCACGGTTTTCGGCGCTGCCACCATCAAAAGATAGCACGTGAGACCAATCTTCACGCCCTGCTCGCTGACCTGCACCAGCGCGTTTTTATAGGCGCGCCGCACGGCCGTAAAATAACCGTTGAACACCGCGCTGATCGCAATAGGCAGTAGAGTAAAGGCGAGTAGGGTCAGCGCCCGCAGCGTGCGCGCGTCCTTCAGCACGTAAAGCGCGATGGGCTTTGCCAAAAGAGCGAGGAGGAGTGTGGCAAGCGTGCCAAAAAATGCGGCGTAGGAAAGGCAGGCCGCAAGGCAGCGTTTGTTTTCTGCGCCGTCGCTTTGCTTTAACCGTTCGGAAAAGGTGCGCACGGTGGCAAGGTGGATGCCGGAGGTTGCAAGAGTGACGGCAAAATTGTATACACCCGACACCAGCGAGATCAGCCCCATGGCCTCGGCTCCCACCTTGCCCGAAACGTAAACGTTAAAGGATACGCCCACGGTGCGCATGAGCAGCGTGACGGCCGCTGCCAGCAGGGCATTATAAAAATATTGTTGCTTTGTTTTCATTTCTTCACCTCAAAAACACTCTATTCGGAATTTCGCGGCAATAGCACACATATCCTCTTTACAAATCAAAAAAAGTGTGTTAAAATGAAAACGTAAGCTTCTGCAGGGCGCTCAAAGCATTGTCAATCAACACTTTTACGGCGTAGCCCTGCGATCATCTTTGACTGGGAGGATACACACATGGCAGGAAAATTGTCTATCACAATCGGCAGACAGTACGGCAGCGGCGGTAAGGATATCGGTGTGCGCTTGGGTGAAATTCTCGGATTTCGCGTTTACGATAAGGACCTGTTGTTTATGGCCGCGCAAAAAAACGGCATCAATCCCGATGCACTTCGTCGCGTAGACGAAAAGGCGACCAACAGCCTGCTTTATACGCTGGCAATCGGCTCCTCGCTTTACGGCGCGCGTAATTTCGGCGTGGATGTTCCCATTAACGACCAGCTCTTTATCACCCAGACCGAGATCATCAAAAATGCCGCCGAGGAGGAAAATTGCATCTTCGTCGGGCGTTGTGCCGATTACGTTTTGCGCAATCACCCCAACCGCATCAGCATTTTTGTCTATGCCGAAAAGGAGCACCGCGTGACACGCATTGCCGAGGAGCTCGGCATTGACCGTGACGAGGCGCTTTCCCTGATCAACAAGACAGATAAGCGCCGTATTAATTACTATAATTTCTATACGGGCAAAAAATGGGGTAAATTCGATAACTATCATCTCTCGCTTGACAGCTCCTTGCTCGGTATCGAGGGCTCGGCGCAAATGATCGCGGATATCGCAAGAATTTATATGGCAAAGGCAGAAGCAGAGGAAACTCCTTAACATTTTTTGGTTATTCTGCCAAAAATGAGAAAACGCCGAAAATATACTTGACAAGATGCACGCGGCTGATTATGATATATAGTGCAAAAAGTATTGAGGAGGATTGTATAATGGCAACTTATGTCTGTGCACTTTGCGGTTATGAATACGACCCTGTTAACGGCGATCCCGAAAATGGCGTAGCGGAAGGGACGGATTTTGAAGATCTGCCCGAGGATTACGTATGCCCGCTTTGCGGCGCCTCGAAAGAGGATTTTGAAATTATCAAGGGTGACGGCGAGGAGTAACCCTTGCCTAACACAAAGATAAAAGCAGGAGATGCGCACGCATCTCCTGCTTTTTTTGTGCCGGTTTATGCATTTTTTATGCAAATATTCATTTCAATCTATTGACATTCAAGACTTAAAAGATTATAATATTATAAAATATAGTCCAATGTATTTACAAGTTCACATCATGAATTGAAATCTATGTAAGAAGGAAACATAACATGGCCATCAACAGAAGAGAAGCGCGTGAGGCAGTTTTTACGCTGCTGTTTGAAACCGAATTCAAAACCAATGAGGACAGAGCCGAGATCTTCGCCCTTTCCTGCGAAAACCGTGAAGTGGCGGAGGATGCGTATATCAGACGCGTCTATTTCGGCGTTGGCGAGCACCAGGAGGAGATCGATGCTCTGATCGCCAAATATGCCAAGGGCTGGAAGACTGCCCGCATCTCGCGCGTGTCGCGCTCGGTGCTTCGCTTGGCGATCTTTGAGATGCGCTATCTTGACGACGTGCCGCCCAGCGTTGCCATCAACGAAGCGGTGGAGCTTTGCAGAAAATTCGATGAGGAAAGCGCGCGCGCCTTTGTCAACGGCATTCTCAACAGCATTAAAGATGAGCTTGCCGGTGCAGAAAATGTCTAAGCCCTGTTATATCGGCATTGACACCAGCAACTATACCACCTCAGTGGCGGTAGCTGATGAGAGGGGAGAGATTGTCGCAAACCTCAAAGCGCCACTCCCCGTCAAGGCGGGCGAGAGGGGGCTGAGGCAGAGCGATGCCGTGTTTGCACACACCAAAAATCTGCCCGCTTTACTGGAGCGCCTGCGCGATACCGTGCGCGGCTACAGCCCTGTGGCTGTCTGTTATTCCGCCCAGCCGCGCGATGCCGAAAATTCCTATATGCCGTGCTTTTTGTCGGGCGCGGTTGCGGCACACGCCATTGGAGCCGCGCTTGATATTCCCGTGTTTACCTGCTCGCATCAACAGGGGCACCTGATGGCGGCCATGTATTCCTCGGGTGCGGCAACGGCCTTGGCAGATCGTCCCTTCGGCGCCTTTCACGTGTCGGGCGGTACCACCGATATGCTGCTGGTCACTCCCAACGGCAAGGAGCTGACGGTCAAAAACGTCGGCGGCAGCGTGGATCTTCATGCGGGACAAGCCGTTGACCGCATCGGCGTGCGTCTGGGGCTCTCGTTCCCCTGCGGCCCGCAGCTCGAGGAGCTGGCCGCCCAAAACGACAAGAGCATCCCGCGTCCTCGCATTTCTGTCTCGGGAGGGGATTGCCACCTTTCGGGGCTTGAAAATTTAGCCGATAAGCTTTATCGCGACACGGGCGACGCATCACTTACCGCAGCGTTCGTGCTGCAATTTATTGCCGAAACACTCGCGGCGCTCGCGCGGCACCTGCGTGCCGACGATCCCACCCTCCCACTCCTTTTTTCGGGCGGTGTGATGAGCAACCGCATCATTGCGGCCAAGCTGACAAAAGCGCTTGGCCAAGAGGTTTATTTTGCCGAGCCCGCCTTTTCGGCTGACAATGCGGCGGGCGTGGCGCTGATTTGCCGTAATCAAGCAATCAACTGTGAGTAAGGAGGAGAGGGAAATGTCCGCCGAGCTGCTGACAGTCACACAACTGAATGAGTATCTGCGCCTGATGATGGACAGCAACCCGTTCCTTGCCAATATCGCGGTGCGCGGTGAGATCTCCAATTTTACCAACCACTATAAAACAGGACACTTTTATTTTTCCTTAAAGGACGAAACGGGCACGCTGCGTGCCGTGATGTTTCGTTCCGCCGCACAGTACGTGACCTTCAGACCCGAAAACGGCATGAAGGTCATTCTCACGGGGCGCGTATCGGTGTTCCCGCGCGACGGACAGTATCAAATTTACGTGAACGCCATGCAGCCAGACGGCGTCGGCGCGCTTTATATCGCTTACGAGCAGCTGCGTCGCCGTCTTGAGGCCGAGGGGCTTTTTGACGCTACGCGCAAAAGGCCGATCCCAAGTGTGCCCGCAACCGTCGGGCTCGTCACCTCTCCCACGGGTGCTGCGGTGCAGGATATGATCGATATTCTCGGTCGCCGCTTTCCCTTGGCGCGCGTGATCCTGTATCCTGCATTGGTGCAGGGGCAGGATGCCGCACCGAGCTTGACGGCGGGGCTGCGCTTTTTTGCCGAGCACCTGCCCGTTGACGTGATCATTGTCGGTCGCGGCGGCGGGTCTGCCGAGGATCTGTGGGCCTTTAATGACGAGACACTTGTGCGTGCCGTGGCGGCCTCTCCGATCCCCGTGATCTCAGCCGTCGGACACGAGACCGACGTGACGCTTTGCGATCTGGCGGCCGATCTGCGTGCCCCCACGCCCTCGGCGGCTGCGGAGCTGGCCGTGCCCGATCAAAAGGAGCTTCGTGCAGCACTCCATACCCGTGCCGCGCTACTGGAGCGTACGCTGACGGCAAGGCTGGAAACGGCACGTGCACAGCTTGCGGCACTTGCTGCTAAGCGCACGCTGCAAAGCCCGCGCTACTATCTCGACGATAGGCAAATGGCGCTGACACACCTTTCGGGGCGGCTTGAAAAGGCTGCCGAGCTTTCCTCCTTGCAGGCGAGGAGCCGCTTTCAGGCGCTTTGCGGCAAAATGGAGAGCTTGTCTCCCTTGGCTGTTCTTTCACGCGGCTATGCAGCCGTTTTTCATCAAGATCAACACGCAATCACCGGTGTGAGAGATCTCACGGCGGGTGAAGAAATTTCGGTTCGCTTTTCGGACGGTGTGGCCAAGGCCCTCGTGACCGACTTGCGGGAAAGTGAGCAATGATGGCAGAGAAGCAAATGAAATTCGAGCAGGCGCTTGCCAAGCTCGAGGGCGTTGTGGCCAAGCTGGAAACGGGCAACGTGCCGCTTGACCAGGCCCTCAAATATTATGAAGAGGGTATGTCGCTGATTCGCTTTTGCAGCGCGAAGCTGGATGAGGCCGAGCAACGCATTGAGGCGGTACGAAAAACCGACGCGGGCTTCGTGACGGAGCCCTTTGGAGAATAAGCCATGAGCAGCACGAAGGAGCTACTGGCACAAAACGCCGCCCGGGTGGGGGAGGAGCTTGAACGCCTGACCGCGCCGAGTGACCCCGATTTTGCCGAGGTGCTGAAGGCCATGCAGTATAGCTTGATCGCACCGCGCGCCAAGCGCATCCGCCCGACGCTGGTGTTGGAGTTTTGCCGTCTTTTTGGCGGCACGCGCGCGGCAGCCTTGCCCTTTGCGGCGGCGGTGGAAATGGTGCACACTTATTCTTTGATACACGACGATCTGCCCTGCATGGACGACGACGATCTGCGTCGCGGGCGCCCCACCTGTCACAAGATGTTTGGCGAGGCCACGGCGCTTTTGGCGGGAGACGCACTTCTTACCTATGCCTTTGAGGTGCTTGCCTCCAATACGCAGGTAGAGCCCCGTGCAGTCTGTGATGCCGTTACCGTGCTTTCCCGTGCGGCGGGGGCGTTTGGCATGATCGGCGGTCAGACCATGGATCTTGCGGGTGAGAAAAAACGGCACTCGCTTGAGGCGCTGATCAAATTACATGAGCATAAGACCGGTGCGCTGATCGTGGCCTCAGCTACCCTTGGCTGCCTTGCCGCAGGTCTTTCGCTGACCGATCCCCGTACCGTTGCCGCACAAAACTATGCGCGCGGCATCGGCCTTGCCTTCCAGATCGTTGACGACGTGCTGGACGTGACGGTGGATGCCGAAACGGCAGGGAAAACGGTTGGCTCGGATGAAGCACAAAACAAAACCACGTTTATCGGCTACTACACCCCCGAGGAGGCCCTTGCCTATGCTGCGGATGTGACCGCGCGTGCCAAGGCCGAGATCGCGGAGCTGGAGGGCGCCCATGCGCTACTCGCGCTTGCCGATCATTTGATTCTGAGAAAGTGCTGAAAGAATATGAATTTTGATATTTTTGAACTGAAAAACGGTCTGCTCGATCTGTTGACCAACCGCGTGCTGATCTGCGCCGTGTTTGCGTGGTTTGCAGCACAGCTGTTAAAAATATTCACCTCACCGCGGCACCGTGACGGCTTGTCCTTCCTGCGCTTTATTCTGGGCAGCGGCGGTATGCCGAGCTCGCACTCGGCGGCGGTGTGTGCCACCTGCTTTTCCTGCGGCATTCTGTACGGCTTTAACGACCCGCTGTTTGCGATCTCCGCCGTGCTGGCTGCGGTGGTGATGCGTGACGCTGCAGGCGTGCGCCGCGAATCGGGCAAGCAGGCGGCGGTTATTAACCAGGTGACGCGCGAGCTGAGCAAAAAACGCCAAAATTTTGATATAGATACGCTTTCCGAGCTGCTGGGACACACGCCCTTGCAGGTGCTGTTCGGCGCGCTGCTCGGCATGGCGATGGCCTTCTTTTGCCAGGGCTTTCTGTTTCCCATCATTTTCCCGGCGGCCTGACGATGAGACTTGACGTATATTTGGTGGCGGCAGGCCATGCCGCCAGCCGTGAGAGCGCCAAGCGCCTGATCGAGGAGGGCTTGGTCACGGTGGACGGGGCGGTGGTGACAAAGCCCGCCAGAGACGTGGAGGGTACCCCTGCCGTGACCGTGACCCCCAAAAAGTACGTAGGGCGCGGCGGCGAGAAGATGGAAGCGGCGCTTCGCTTGTTTGAGATCGACCCAACGGGGCTGCGCGTGCTGGATATCGGTGCCTCCACGGGAGGCTTTACCGATTGCTTGCTGCAGCACGGTGCCGTTTCTGCCGTGACGGTGGATGCGGGTGTCGGGCAGCTGCACCCCAAGCTGCTTTCCGATGCGCGTGTGCGCAATCTCGAAAAATATAATGCACGGTATCTATCGGCTGCCGACACGGGCAGGGTGGAGCTTGCCGTGATGGATGTTTCCTTTATTTCACAAACCTACATTTTACCGCAGATCCCCGCCGTGCTGACCGAGGACGGTATGCTCGTTTCGCTCATCAAGCCACAGTTTGAGGCAGGGCGCCACGCGCTGAACAAGCAGGGGATCGTGCGCCACGAAAAGGATCGCATATTTGCCGTTGCGAAGGTGCTGGAGGCAGCCGGCGCCGTGGGACTGTATCCCGCGGGGCTTGCCCCCTCTCCCATTCTTGGCGGAGATGGAAACGAAGAATTTTTGGCTCTCTTTCGCTTAACGCCGCACGGCCGTGTTATAGACATTGAAAAAACAGTCAAAGAAAAGGCGGTGATACTGTTCAGATGAAACGCATTGCAATCATCACCAATTTTAACATTTACGAAAAGGCAAACGCCGCCATTGCGGTTGCCGAAAGACTTGCAGACTACGGTGCCACGGTGTTGTTGGCCTCGATCAACAAGGACCGTATTTTCCGTATGCACAAAAGCCGCAAGGAATACGTGTATCTTGCGCTTGAGGAGCTTTATCGCGAGGCTGAGGCCATTGTGGTGCTCGGCGGTGACGGCTCGCTGCTCGACGCCGCACGGCGCGCCTCTCCCTTCGGCAAGCCCTTGCTCGGCATTAACATGGGGCGCCTTGGGTTCATGTCCGAGCTGGAAATGAACGAGCTCGATGCTCTGCAAAAGCTGGTGACGGACGAATTTACCCTTGATCGCCGCGCCATGCTTCACATCACGGTTAAAACCGAGAGTGGCGGCACGCGCGCAGAGTCCTTTGCTTTAAACGACGCCGTGATCTCCAACGGCTCGGTGGCACGCATTGTGGATCTTGAGCTCTCGGCGGGCGGTATGCCCGTCACGGCATATCGCGCGGACGGTGTGATCGTTTCCACGCCCACAGGCTCCACCGCATATTCCATGTCGGCGGGCGGCCCCGTGATCGATCCGCACCTCGGATGCTTTTGCGTGACACCCATTTGCTCGCATTCGCTTACCGCACGCCCCATCATTTTCAGGGATGATACCGTCCTTAGCATCAAAAACACCTGCCAGCGTGAAAAAATGCTCTATCTTACGGTGGACGGCAGAGTCAATTTTGAGATCTATCGCGGTGACAGCGTGACAATCACCAGATCCTCGACCAGCACCGCGCTGATCCGCTTTACCGAAAGCGGCTTTTATAACAGACTGAAAAACAAAATGAATTCTTACGATTAAAAAGGAGCCGAAGATGAAAACCAACAGACAAAAGAAGATTCTTGAGATCGTGAACCGTTTTCACATCGAAACGCAGGATGACCTGATCGAGCATTTGACGACCGAGGGCTTCACCGTCACGCAAGCTACCGTCTCCCGTGACATACGTGAGCTGCAGCTCACCAAGGTGCTGACCAATCACGGCACCTACCGTTACGTAGCACCCAAGCGCGAGGAGATGGTTTCGGGTCTGAAGTTCAATACCGCGCTGGTGGATTCCATCGTCAGCGTGGAATATGCGGTCAATATGATCGTTATTAAAACCTATCCGGGTCTTGCGCAGGCGGTGGCCACGGGCGTTGATAATCTCGCCATTGCCGAGGTGCTCGGCTGTGTGGCGGGCGACGATACCATCATGGTGGTGACCAAGAACGAGGCTTCTGCCAAAAACATCAGCGAGCGCATTCGCATTATGATGAAAGCCGGTTGAGCATATGCTGCAATCACTCCATATTGAAAATATGGCGATCATCTCGTCGCTCGACGTGGAGCTGACCGAAGGCCTTTTGGCCGTGACGGGTGAGACGGGCGCGGGCAAATCGGTGATGATCGATTCGATCCTGTTTTTGCTTGGCGGAAAGCCCTCACGTGACCTTTTGCGGCACGGTGCCGCCAAGGGCATGGTCAGCGCAGTCTTTACCGATGTGAGCGCGGCTTGCCTGTCCCATCTTGTGGAAACGGGCTTTCTTGCCGATGAGGCAGACGGGGAAGAGCTGCTGCTTCAGCGTACGCTGGACGCAAGCGGCAAGACCGCCGCGCGCCTCAACGGGCGCATGATCCCCGTAGCGATGCTGCGGGAGCTTGCCAAATATCTGGTGAGCATCCACGGACAAAACGACAATCAGCTTCTCATGCAGGCAGCCGCGCAGCAGCAGATGCTTGACGGTGTGGCCGATTTCGGTGACGCGCTCACCGCATATCGCGCCTCCTTTGCGCAAAGAGCTGCTCTGCAAAAAAAGCTTGCCGAAACGGCACGTGACGGCGCTGAAAAAATGCGCCTTGCCGATATTTTGCGTTTCCAGATCGGTGAGATCGACGGGGCAAAGCTGCGTGTGGGTGAGGAGGAAGCGTTGCTCGCCAGGCGCACCAAGCTGCAATATGCGGAAAAGATCGCCAAGGGCACGGCCTTTGCTTACCACGTGCTGCTCGGCAGCGAAAAGGCTTCAGCTTCGCTCATATTAGAACGTGCGGCGGCGGCCCTTTCGGGGATTGCAGGTGCGGTGCCGGAGGCTGCGGCACTTGCCGACAAGCTTTCGGGTATGCGCTATGAGGTAGAGGATATTGCCAACACCGCAAGGGATTTTTCCGAAGATATCGACGGTGATCCTACCGAGGCCTTGAACGAGGTGGAAGCGCGCCTTGACCTGATCAGCAAGCTGCAACGCAAATACGGTAAGGAAATCACGGATATTCTCGAATTCCGTGCCGAGGCTGCCGAAAAGCTGCGCCTCATTGACAATGCCGACGAGGAGAGTGAGCGTCTTGGCCGCGAGCTCCGCGCGCTGGAAAGCGAAATGCGGGTGCTCGCCGCGCATTGCCATGCGGCACGCATCAAGGCTGCCGCGCTGCTTGATGAAAAAATCGCCGCCGAGCTCGCCTTTCTCGATATGCCGGCCGTGCGCTTTCAGATCGCCGTGCGCGACACGGACGACCTGCTGCCCGACGGCACCGATGCGGTTGAATTTTTGATCTCCACCAACAAGGGTGAGGCCATGATGCCGCTTTCCCGCGTGGCATCGGGCGGTGAGTTGGCACGTGTGACACTCGCGCTGCGCAGCGTTCTCAACGATCGCGACGGCGTCGGAACCGCCGTGTTTGACGAGGTGGATACCGGTATTTCCGGTAAGACCGCGAGAAAGATCGGCATCAAGCTCGCCGAGATCGGCAAGCGCACGCAGGTGCTTTGCGTGACGCACTCGGCGCAGGTTGCCTCGCTTGCTACCGCGCACTATAAGATTGCCAAGAGCGAGCAGGGGGGACGGACGGTCTCCACCGTTTCGCCGCTTGACGAGGAGGGGCGCGTTGCCGAGGTGGCGCGTATTCTCGGCGGTCTTGCGGTGACAGATACGCAACGCCGTGCAGCTGCTGAAATGATCAGCGAGGGGGAGGCCTACCGATGAAAAACAAAACCAACGTCATGCGTATGCTTGACGCCGCTAAAATTGCTTACCGCGTGTTTGAATACGAGGTGGATGAAAGCAATCTCGCGGGCACGCACATTGCCGAGCAGATCGGCCTTCCGCACGAAATCGTTTACAAAACGCTGGTCGCACGCGGTGACAAAACCGGCCCCGTGGTCTTTTGCATCCCGGCCGCGCTTGAGATCGATCTGAAAAAGGCGGCGCGCGTGACGGGCAACAAGCGCATTGAAATGATCCATGTGAAGGATCTGCTTTCCCTCACGGGCTATATCCGCGGCGGCTGCTCGCCCATCGGCATGAAGAAAAAATTTCCCACCTATCTCAGTCACCATGCGACAGATAAGCCCGAGGTCACGGTCAGCGCAGGCGTGCGCGGTGCACAGCTTTTGCTCTCCACGGCCGAGCTGATCGCCTTTACAGATGCGAAACTCGAGGATATTACCGCATAAGGCTTGACAAGGCGAACGGGAAAGTATAAAATAGTAATCAATATTTATTTTTATAGGAGCACATCATGAACAACAGCGAAAAAACAATGGACAAAATTGTAGCACTTTGTAAGAACCGCGGCTTTATTTTCCCCGGTTCCGAAATCTATGGCGGTCTTGCCAACTCCTGGGACTACGGCCCTCTTGGCGTGGAGTTTAAAAACAACGTCAAGCGCGCGTGGTGGAAGAAGTTTGTGCAGGAAAGCCGTTATAACGTCGGCCTTGACAGTGCCATTATCATGAACCCCGAGGCTTGGGTGGCCTCCGGTCACGTGGGCGGCTTCTCCGACCCGCTGATGGATTGCAAGGCCTGCAAGGCGCGTCACCGTGCCGACAAGCTCATCGAGGAATATGCCTTTGAAAACGGCCTTGACGATAATCCCGCAGGCTGGAGCTTTGAGCAGATGTCCGCTTACATTGAGGAGAAGGGCATTGTTTGCCCCACCTGTGGCAAGCAGGACTTTACCGCCATCAAAAAGTTCAACCTGATGTTCAAGACCTTTATCGGCGTTACCGAGGATAACACCAACACCGTGTATCTCCGCCCCGAGACGGCACAGGGCATTTTCGTGAATTTCCCCGCCATTCAGCGCTCCACGCGCCGCAAGCTGCCTTTTGGCGTTTGCCAGATCGGTAAATCCTTCCGCAACGAGATCACGCCCGGCAACTTTGTGTTCCGTACCCGTGAGTTTGAGCAGATGGAGCTTGAGTTCTTCTGCAAGCCCGGCACCGACCTTGAATGGTTTGCATACTGGAAGGACTTTTGCAAGAAGTGGCTTCTTGACCTCGGCATGAGAGAGGAGAACCTCCGCCTGCGCGATCACGACCCCGAGGAGCTTGCCTTCTATTCTAAGGGCACCACCGACTTTGAGTTCCTGTTCCCGTTTGGCTGGGGCGAGCTGTGGGGCATTGCCGACCGTACCGATTACGACCTTTCCCAGCACGCAGAGCATAGCGGCAAGGACCTCACCTACTTCGATCCCGAAACCAACGAGCACTACGTGCCTTACGTGGTGGAGCCCTCTCTTGGTGCTGACCGCGTGGCGCTTGCGTTCCTCATTGATGCTTACGATGAGGAAGTGATCGATGCCGAGAAGAACGACGTACGCGTGGTGCTGCACCTGCATCCCGCACTCGCTCCCTACAAGGTGGCTGTTCTGCCCTTGTCGAAGAAGCTTTCCGACAAGGCGCTTGAGGTGCGCGACGAGCTTGCCAAGTATTTTGCCGTTGATTATGACGAGACCGGTTCTATCGGTAAACGCTACCGCCGTGAGGACGAGATCGGTACGCCTCTTTGCGTCACGGTTGACTTTGAGACCGTGGGTGACGCCGAGAAGCCTGCCGATAACTGTGTCACCGTACGTGACCGCGACACCATGGAGCAGGTCCGCGTGCCGATCAGCGAACTGAAGGACTACATCGAGAAGCGCATTGTATTTTAATTGTTATTGAAGAAATAACGGAAAGGATATCCTATGTTTGGCATACGTATTGCAGAGCTTAATGTCGAAATAGATCACAAATATCCTTTCGTCAAGGAGTTTTGCCGCGAGTTTTTGGCTGATTTTGAGGTGCCCGATATCAGGGTCTTTGTCAGCGAAGCAGAGCTTGAAGAGGAGCGCCGTATTGACCCATACGGCTCCTCCGACGGCTATCTTGAATGCATTTGCATCTATCGCAAGATCGCTCTGCAGCTTCCGCGCTTTGACGCCATGGTCTTTCACGCCTCCGTGGTTGCCTGTGACGGCGAGGCTTATGCCTTTGCCGCACACAGCGGCACGGGCAAGTCTACGCACACCGCGCTTTGGATGCAGGTGTTCGGCGAGCGTGCACAGATCGTCAACGGCGATAAGCCCGTGCTTCGTCTGGTGGACGGGTGCTGGCGCGCTTACGGCACCCCGTGGCGTGGCAAGGAAAAGCTGGGCGGCAACTGCTCGGCGCCCCTGAAGGCGATCTGCTTTTTGGAGCGCGGAGAGGTAAATCGCATCGCACCTCTTGACAGCGAGCAGATGATCGCGCGCCTTTTTGGGCAGGTCATTTTGCCAAAGGACCCCGAGGTGGCAGAGTTGTTTCTTACTTTGCTTGATAGCCTTGTCACCAACACCCCCACGTATCTACTCCATTGCAATATGTCGCCCGAGGCGGCAACCGTCTCGCACGACGGGATGTGCGATATCACAAAAAAGGAGAACCCCTGTGAAACGCAGTAAAGATTTTATCAAGCGCAAGATCGGCCCGCAATATGTGATCGTGGCCGTCGGCGCTGCCACCAAGCGCTTTAACGGCATGATATCCGTGAATAACACGGGCAGCTTCATTTGGGATCAGCTTGAGCAGGATATCACCCTTGACGAGCTGGTGAGTGCCATGACAAATACCTATGAGATCGACGCCGCCACCGCAAAGGCGCACGCCACCGAGTTTATTGAAACCTTGATGGGGGTAGGCGCCGTTGGAGAATAAGCAATTTTCCATGGAGGAGATCGTGCCCCTCATCCTTGAGGTAATCGAAAGCGGGGGGGAATTCCGTCTGTCGCCGCGCGGCACCAGTATGCTGCCGCTTCTGCGCGAGGGGCGGGATAGCGTGGTGCTGGTTTCGCCCACGCACCCCAAAAAGCACGATATCTGCCTGTATCGGCGTGAGAACGGCACCTTTGTGCTGCACCGCTTGCTGAAGCTGACAGGGAACGGCGAGCCGATTTTTTGCGGCGACAATCAAACGGCGCTTGAGCGCGGCGTGCCGCGGGAAAATATCCTCGCGCGCGTATGCGCGATCTATCGGGGAGAAAAACGCATTTCGGTAACGGCGTTTCGCTATCGCCTGTACGTTGCGCTGCATTGCTTTATGCCGTGGCGCTATCTTCGCTTTTTGCCGCGCCGCGTCCGGGGCTTCCTTCACCGTAAGAGAAAAAAAGCTTGTAATCAAAAAAGCACCCATTGACTGTCAGTCAATGGGTGCTTTTTTATGTTGTCATTCGTTTGCTTGAGATTTTGCGAAAGGGGCTTCGCGCGTGCTTATACACTAAAGGTGTAATCAACGGGTGCTGCTGCGTGATTGTGCTCATCGCTTTCCTCGGTCTCGTCGCCGCGGATGGCATCCACGATCATGTAAATGCTGTAAAACGCCAGGCTGACGACCATCAGTACACACAGAATAATGGCCAGAATACGTGCGGAAAGCTTTGCTTTTTTGTTGCTCATTGTTTTTTACCTTCTTTCATAATTTAAAGCGTGTCGTCCATGCGGAGCTGCATGGCGTCAATATTTTTTTCATTTAACAAAACACCCATAGCGGGAATCTTATTCTTGCGGTAGCCCTTGCCGTCACCGTAGCGTGCGGCAAAGTCGGTCAGCGCCTCTGTGACGCAGGTTTCTTTCCTGCCAAGGCTCATCAGCGTTACACCGCCCGAGGAGCGTGTGGTCATCACGGGGATGAGGGAGGATTTGATCACGATGGCGCGGTCGGCATCCGAGAGCAGCATCAGCTCAAGGGGATGCTTTTCAACCTCATAGAACGCGCCCACGATGGGGGCGGTTTTAGAGAAGGCGCCCGTCAGCTTGCGACGGTTGCCCTTGACCTCATAAGCGGTGATGGGCACGCGCACACCCTTGCCGTTGGCAAACACAAACACCATGTTTTCACCCTCCGGGTAGGTGTTTTGCACGTGCATAAAGATCGGGCGCTCATCCTTATCCATGCCGAGCTTGGCGTTGAGGAAGTCACCCATTGCCGAGGCCTTGGTGGTGTCAAAATCGTCAACAGGGACGCGGTAGACCTGCGCCTTATCGGTGAAGATCAGCAGATTATCCTTGTTTTCGGCATCAAAGAGCTGCAGAATGCTGTCGCCCTCCTTGAGCTTTTGCTCGTCGTTGCCGCGCAGGGATTGGAAGGTGATCTTTTTGAAGTAGCCCTCCTTGGTCAGCACGAGACGCACGGGGTAATTCTCAACCGTTGTTTCTTCCTCCTCCTCGGGAATATCCGAGGCAAAGATCAGCTGCGAGCGACGGGGCTCGGCGTATTTCTTCTTGATCTCGGTCAGCTGTGCGGCGATCTTGGCGCGCAGCTTCAGCTCGTCACCGAGAATCTCCTCGTACTCGGCGATGGCCTTTTTGAGGGCTTCCATCTCCTCAATGCAGTTGATGATGTATTTCTTGTTGAGGTTGCGCAGCTTGATGTTGGCGATATATTCGGCCTGCACCTCGTCAATGCCAAAGCCCTTCATCAGCTCGGGTACGACCACGTCGTCGCTCTCGGCATGACGGATGATGCGCACGGCCTTATCAATATCCAGCAGGATCTTGCCAAGACCCGTGACCAGATGCAGGCGGTCCTGCTTCTTTTTCAGATCAAAGCGCAGCTCGCGGCGCACGCACTCGGTGCGGAAAATGATCCACTCCTTCAAAATATCCACCACACCGAGCTGGCGCGGCACGGAATCGATCAGCACGTTGAAGTTGCACTTGCAGTTATCCTCAAGGCTGGTGAGCTTGAACAGACGGTTCATCAGCTTATCGGGGTCGGTGCCGCGTCTGAGGTCAAGCGTCAGCTTAAAGCCGTTTAAGTCGATCTCGTCGCGGAAATCAACGATCTCCTTGATCTTGCCGTCCTTGACCAGCGCGGCAATGCTGTCAAGGATCGCTTCGATGCTGGTGTAATAGGGAATTTGCAGAATTTCGATGCAGTTGTTTGCTTTGTCGTAGGTGTAACGGGCGCGAATGCGGAAGCTGCCCTGTCCCGTCTCGTAAATGCGACGCATCTGCTCGCGGTCGTAAATAATGAGGCCGCCGTTGGAAAAATCGGGCGCCTTGATGATATCAAGCAGCTTGTCTGTGGAGGTTTTGGGGTTTTTGAGAAGGGCAATGGTGCCGTCACAGATCTCAGCGAGGTTAAAGGAGCAGATATTGGAGGCCATGCCCACCGCAATGCCCGTGTTGGGCGTGATCAGAATATTGGGGAAGGTGGTGGGCAGGAGCACGGGCTCCTTCATTGTGTTGTCGTAGTTATCAACAAAATCGACTGCATCCTTGTCAATGCCGGAAAACAGCTCTTGGCAGAAGCTATCGAGCTTTGCCTCGGTATAACGCGAGGCGGCGTACTTCATGTCGCTTGAATAGTGCTTGCCAAAGCTGCCCTTGGAATCGACCAGAGGGTAGAGCAGCGCCGCATGACCGCGTGTGAGACGTACCATCGTTTCATAGATCGCGGCGTCACCGTGGGGGTTCAGCTTCATCGTCTGTCCCACGATATTGGCACTCTTGGTGCGGTTGCCCGTCAGCAGGCCCATTTTATACATGGTATAAAGCAGCTTGCGGTGAGAGGGCTTCAGACCGTCGATCTCGGGAATGGCGCGCGACACGATCACGCTCATCACGTAAGGCATGTAGTTTTTTTCAATCGTTTCGGTGATCGGCTGCGGGATGGTAGGCGCGGGAATGATTTTAGACAGTTCTGTTACGGGCGCGGATTTTTTCTTAGCCATCTCGTATCTGTCCTTTCTTACTAAACTTTCTTTATCGTATGAGCCGCGGCACGGATGGAACGGTTAAACAGGGCAAGCCCGAGGCCATCCTTTGGCGGCAGATGTGCATAGAGTGCGGTAATTTCGGGGTGCGCATCCACCTCGCGCAGCACCGCAAAAAAGCGGTGTGCCTGCGCCCCGAGATCCTCGGCGGCGCCGATGGGGAAGAGCCTTGCCCCCTTGCCAAAAAGCGGGATCTCCTCGTCATAGCAAAGAATGCCGACGTGAGGGTCGCTTGCGGCCTGTACCAAAAAGCGGGTCACGTCCTCTTTTTCACCGTCAAGCAAAGTGAGCGAGGCGCGGGGGGCGTAGTGGCGGTATTTCATACCGGGCGAGAGTGGGCGTGCATCCTCGGCCAGCTTGTCCGCCACGGCCTCGGCCACGCGCACCTCACGGCACACGCAGCAAAGCGCATCGTAGGTTACGGCACCGGGACGCAGGAGCGTGCCCACATCGCCGTCGAGCGCCACGATGGTGGATTCGAGTCCCACCTCGGCAGCACCGCCGTCAAGAATCATATCAACGCGCCCGTCAAGATCCTCGCGCGCGTGCGCGGCAAGTGTGGGAGAGGGGCGTCCCGAACGGTTGGCGGACGGCGCGGCAATGCCAACGCCTGCGGCCTTGATCAGCGCCTGCGCCACGGGGTGCGCGGGGCAACGGATGGCAACCGTGTCAAGCCCGCCTGTCACGGCCAAGGGAACGGTATCCTTTTTGGGCAGGATCACCGTCAGCGGCCCCGGCATAAATTGCGCGGCCAGCTTATAATAGGTATCATTGGTAATGGCGTATCGCTCTGCGTCCGCAGGGGTGGCCACGTGAATGATAAGCGGATTGTCGGAGGGGCGACCCTTTGCCGCGTAAATGGCCTTTGCTGCCGCTTCGCTTGTGGCGTCGGCACCGAGGCCGTATACGGTTTCGGTGGGAAATACCACCAAGCCGCCACGACGAATGACGTCAGCGGCGCGGGCTATGTCGTGTGCCTGCGCGGCGAGATCGTCGATTACTAAAAATTCGGTTTTCAAAGGAGCTCCTTTTATGCTTGTTCTTGCATTTTCAGCGCAGTATCGGCGGCAATCAGCGCGTCGATCACGTCACCGATATTGCCGTTCAAAATTTTATCAAGGGAATAGAGCGTGAGGCCAATGCGGTGGTCGGTCATGCGCCCCTGGGGATAGTTGTAGGTACGGATACGCTCGCTGCGGTCACCCGTGCCCACCTGGGTGCGGCGTTCGCCCGCGATCTTGTTTTCCTGCTCGGTACGCTTGATGTCAAGCAGCTTGGTGTAAAGCATTTTGAGGGCCTTGTCGCGGTTTTTGAATTGGCTGCGCTCCTCCTGGCACTCCACCACGATGCCCGTGGGCTTGTGCGTGAGGCGCACGGCGGATTCGGTTTTATTGATGTGCTGACCGCCCGCACCGCTGCTCTTGCAGGATTCCATCACGATATCGGCGGGGTTGATTTCCACGTCAACGGCCTCTGCCTCGGGCAGCACGGCTACGGTGACGGTGGAGGTCTGAATGCGTCCCTGCGATTCGGTGACGGGCACGCGCTGCACGCGGTGCACGCCCGACTCAAATTTAAAGCGGGAATAGGCACCGTCGCCCTCTACCTGAAACACAATCTCGCGAAAGCCGCCAAGCTCGGTTTCGTTCTGGCTCATGCGCGCAGTCTTAAAGCCCGCATTTTCGGCATACATGGTATACATACGGTAAAGCACCGCCGCAAAGAGGGCCGCTTCCTCACCGCCCGCGCCTGCGCGGATCTCCACGATCACGTTGCGGTCGTCATTCGGGTCGCGGGGAAGCAGAAAGACCTTAAGCTCCTGCTCGGTGGCGCTCAGCGCCTCGCGCAGGCTTTCCTGCTCCTCAAGCGCCAGCTCCCGCATTTCGCGGTCGTCTGCCGTGATTGCAAGCTCACGTGTCTCGGCCAGCGCGGTCTTGAGCGTCTGATAACGCTCGTACGCGGCCGCAATCGGCTCAAGGCGGCGGTATTCCTTCATCAGCGATGTGTAAAGGGTGTTGTCCGCAATCACAGCGGGATCGGCCATGCGACCCTCCAGCTCGCGAAAGCGCGCCGCCGCAGTATCTAATTTATCAAACATCAGGCACGCAGGAAGGCAGAGAACGCAAGATAGGTCTCGTATACGTCTACCTTGGAAACGACCTCGCAGGGCGCGTGCATCGAGATCACGGGCACGCCGAGATCAACGGTCTCGATATTGTGGCCTGCGATATATTTGGCAACCGTGCCGCCACCGCCGCCGTCTACCTTGCCAAGCTCACCCGTTTGCCACACCACGCCCGCTTCGTCCATCACGCGGCGCAGCCAGCCGATATACTCGGCGCCCGCATCGTTGGTGGAGGATTTGCCGCGAGAGCCCGTGTATTTGGTCAGCACCACGCCACAGGAAAGCAGCGGGGTGTTGCGCTTTTCAAAGGCATCGGCAAAATTGGGGTCAAAGGCACAGGAAACGTCGGCCGACAGGCACTTGGAGTTGGCGCGCACCACGGCAGGATTGCCGCCCAGCGCCTTGGCAATTTCGGTGATGAGATCGGGCAAAAGGGCACTCTTCATGCCCGTGTTGCCCTCGCTGCCCGTTTCTTCCTTGTCGGCAAGAACGCACATCAGCGTGTTTTTCGGAGCGCTTTCGTTCAGAATTGCGGTCAGCGCGGGATAGGCGCACACGCGGTCGTCGTGTCCGTAGGCACCGATCAAGGAACGGTCAAAGCCGATGTCACGCGCCTTGAGGGCGGGCACAATGGAAAGCTCTGCCGAGAGAAAATCCTCCTCGGTGATGCCGTATTTTTCATGCAGCAACGCAAGGGTGCCAAGCTTGATGCTCTCGCTCTCGGTGCCGTCACCGTACGGGCGGCTGCCGATCAAGATATTCAGCTTTTCGCCGGGGATGGCTTCGCCAAGCGGCTTTTTGTCGGTCTCGTGACCGAGGTGGGGCAAGAGATCGTTGATATAAAAGACGGGGTCGGCCTCATCCTCGCCTACGCACACGTTAAGCACGGTGCCGTCTGCCTTCACGATCACGCCGTGCAGGGCAAGCGGGGTGGCCACCCATTGATACTTGCGGATGCCGCCGTAATAATGGGTCTTGAAAAAGCTCATGCCGCTATCCTCGTAAAGCGGGCATGCCTTGAGGTCGAGGCGGGGCGAATCAATGTGCGCAGCGCTGATGCGGATGCCGCACTCGATGGGATCGCTGCCAATGACAAACAGATAAAGGTTTTTGTCGCGGTTGTTGTAATAATATTTGTCACCTGCCTTCAGGGGCATACCGAAGGTGTAGGGAAGAAAGCCCTGCTTTTCCGCCATGGCGATGGAGGCGGAAACCGCCTCGCGCTCGGTTTTGGCAGCGTCAAGATAAGCGGCGTAGCCCTTGGCATAAGCAAAGGCGTTGTCCACATCCTGCTCGGTTTTTCTTTGATAAACGCTCTTTTTACGGTAGAGCAGCTTTTCGGAAAGTTCCTTGGCGTTCATAATTACTCCTTAAAGTGGTATTTTTCAAGATAAGCACGGTAGTGTGAAAGAACCTTGGCAACGTAAGCCTTGGTTTCGGGATACGGGATATCGGTCAGAGACTTACCGTCGGGGGAGAGCGTAGGATCGCAGAGCCAATCGGCCACGCGCCCCTCGCCCGCGTTGTAGGCGGCAAGCGTCGCTTGCCAATTGCCGAAGCGGTCGTATAAATACGCAAGATAGTAGGTTCCGTAACGAATATTGACGGCGGGCTCCCACACGGCCGTGTCGGGCAGCGACTCCGCAAAATGCTCGTCGCGCAGATAAGAAAAGGTATCGGGCATCAGCTGCATCAATCCCATGGCGCCTGCATCCGAGACGGCGTTTTCAAAAAAATCACTCTCGGTGCGCACAACGGCGAGTACCAGCGCGGGCGACACGCCGTAAGCTGCAGCAGAGGAGAGGACCGCATCGTAAACCTTGGCCTCGCGCGCGTTGCGGCGACGGTCGGCACAGAAATCAAACAGGCAGGCCGAAAGGCAAGCAAGGCCAAGCAGCAGAGCCAAAGCCGCACAAAGACGGCGTCCCTTTTCCGTTTTCTTCAATCGATCCCCACTCCCGTTTCGATCAGCAGCTGCTCGATCTTTTTTTTGAGCTCGGCCGCATCGTCGTTATTGATGAGAATGTGATCGCAGCGGGTGCGATAAAAATCGTCATCCTTACCGGCGGCAAGGCGTTTTTCTGCCGCCTCGGGGGTCAGATGATCGCGCGAAAGGATACGCGAAAGACGCTTTTGGTAAGATGCCAGCACACCAATGACCACATCACATTCGAGATGAGCGTTTGCCTCAAATAAGAGGGGCGCATCAAGCACCGCCGCACGGTTGCTTGCCTTTCGGCATTGCTGCAACCTTTTTTTGATCTCGCTCATAACATATTTATGGGTGATTGTATTCAAAGTATGCAAAAGAGCCGGTGTATTCGGTTTCCCAAACACGGCATCTGCCAATGCAGCGCGACATACCAGGCCGCCCGCGTCCAAAATGTTCTCTCCGAAGGCATCGGCAAGCTCTTCGGTACAAGCGTCACCGCGCGAGAGGATATCGTGATAGACCTCGTCGGCATTGATCACGGGAATGCCGTAGCTTGCCAAAATCTCGGCGACAAGGCTTTTGCCCGCACCGCTGGGGCCTGTCAGTCCAATGACCTTCATGGCTCCACCTCCAGTCGGCATTTTTGCTCGTCGGCGCGCAGCGCCAGCTCCATCAGATGCTGCACGTAGGCACCGTCGGTGAAATCGGGAGAGACGGGTGTGCCGCGGTAAACGGCGTCAAATAAGCGGTAAATGCTCATCACGTGCCCCCATAGCCAGCCGGTGGGTGCTTTGGGAGAGGGAAAGCTGCCTGCGGGTGCGGGCGCGCGTCCGACGCACTCGATCGCGGTATATCCGCGCACACCGCCCTGCGGCTTGCCCGGTGCGGTGGCATCGTAAAACTCAAGAAAATTCGGTTGCATGAGGGAAAAGCGCAGTGAGCCGCGCTCGCCGTAAACGGCGAAGCTAAGGTCGTCGTTCGCGCCCGTTGTCAGCTTGCTGACCGTGACCATGCCGTGGGCGCCCTCTGTTGTTTCCAGCATCATATAAAAGGCCTCGGGGGCGTTTGTTTGCCAATCCTCGCCGTTCGCTTTTTTGTGCGTAGGGTAGGCGATTTGCCCTTGGGCGCTGACGGATTTCATTTTGCCGCAAAGGAAAACGGCAAGGTCAAGCACGTGTGAGCCGAGGTCAAAGAGCACGCCGCCGCGCCCGCAGATCTCGCTATCCTGCTTCCAGCCTACCGTGCGGTCGGGATCAATGCAGGAATTGTGGAGGTATTGCATATCAAAATGCAGGATGCGACCAAGGCGCCCCTCCTCAATGAGCTGCTTGGCGCGCATGACGGCCGTGAGGTGGCGGTTGTTAAACACAGTCATGGCCACAAGCCCGCTTTTTTTAGCAAGTGCGGCCAGCGCCAGCGCCTCCTGCGCATTGTCGCAAAGCGGCTTTTCACAATAAACGTGCTTGCCTGCCAGCAGCGCCTTTTTTGCCGTTTCAAAATGGCAGATGTTGGGGGTGCAGATGTCGATCACGTCAATGTCGGGGTCGTTGATCAAGTCGTTTTCATCGGTGGTGGCTACGGGAATACCGTAAGCGGCAGCCACGGCGCGGGATTTTTCCTCGCTGCGTGTGGTAACGCCCTTGATGCGTGCCAAAAAGGGAAGATCGGAAAAAAAGAAGGGGAGATTTTGAATGGCGTAAGCGTGCGTTTTTCCCATGGCGCCGAAGCCGATCAGCCCCACGTTCAGCGTTTTTTGCGTTTGCATAAAATCTCTCCTTAAAAAATGATACTATTAAAAATTATTATACTACATTATATCTAAAAATGCAAGAGAAAAATTGAGATTGTGATGTTTGCACCTTGAAATTTATACGGCTTTCGGGTATAATGATGATAAGAAAGGCGGTGGTGGCAATGCCACGGTACACAACCGTGCTCTTTGATGCCGATAATACGCTGTTTGATTTTTCCAAGGCAGAGCGCAATGCGCTCCTGCTCACGCTGAAATCTTTTGATATTCCCCCGAGTGATGCTCTGGTTGCCGATTACAGCCGCATCAACGATGAAATGTGGAAGCGGCTGGAGCGTGGCGAGCTGACAAAGGAGGCTTTGCGCGTGCAGCGTTTTCTCATTTTTTGCCAGACCCATGGCTTACGGGCGGATGCCGCGCGCATGGCCGTGACCTATACCGATTTTTTATCGGAGCAGACCTGCCTCATTGACGGGGCAGAGGAGGTATGTGCCGCTTTGGCAAGGCAGCTGCGGCTCTACATTGTGACCAACGGTATTTACTCGGTGCAAACGCGTCGCTTTGCCGCCTCGGCGCTGAAGGATTGCTTTTCGGGACTTTTTATTTCCGAGGAGCTTGGGTTTGAAAAGCCGCACCCCGGTTTTTTTGAGGCGGTGAAAAGGCAAATTCCGCATTACCGCCCGGAGGAAACGCTGATCGTGGGTGATTCGCTTTCCTCGGATATCAAGGGCGGTCTTGCTGCGGGCATCGATACCTGTTGGTTCAATCCCGCCAAAAAGGAAAACACCGCGCACCTGCCCGTCACATATGAGATCAAGTCTTTAGCGGAGCTCTTGGCGCTCCTGCTGCCTTGATGCGGGCGTGGCTTGAGGAAGCTTTAAAAAACAGGGAAGTACCCTTTCGTAAAGACGTATCTACCGCTACGCTTTCCACCTTTCGCATCGGCGGCGTGTGTGCCTTCGTGATTGAGCCGCGCTGCAAGGGGGAGCTGATATTTGCCATTGGTGCTTGCCGCCACGCGTCGCTTTCCTATGCGATCATCGGGCGGGGCAGCAACGTACTGTTTGATGATGAGGCATTGCCGCCCGTCCTGATACGCACGGTGGGCCTTAGCGGCGTGAGAGAGGAAAACGGACGGTTTGTCAGCGACACGGGCGTGTCGCTGACGGCCTTGGCGCGCCGCGCGGCACAAAGCGGCTTTGCCGATCTTGCGTTTGCCGCAGGCATACCGGGAACGGTTGGCGGCGGCGTATACATGAACGCGGGCGCACACGAAAAATCGCTCGGGGAGCTGATCGAGCAAGTGACGGTGTACCACCCCGAGCTTGATAAAATAGAAACGTATTTTCACCAAAAATTGAGTTTTTCTTATCGTAAAAGCGTTTTTCAGACAAATAATGCCGTGATTTTGGATGCGACGCTGCATTGCCGTGAGCCACGCGAGCCGTCGGCGATTTTGGCCGAGATGCAGGCGCTTTGCGCCACGCGTGCGGCGACGCAGCCTCTCACGCAGCCGAGTGCGGGCAGCACCTTTTTGCGCACCGAAAACGGCACCTCAATGGGTAAGATCATCGACGAGCTCGGCTTGAAGGGACTGCGGTGCGGAAACGCTGCCGTTTCCGAAAAGCACGCGGGCTTTATTGTCAATCTCGGCGGTGCCACCGCGCGCGATGTGCGAGAGTTGATCGCTGTCGTGCAGGATATTGTGGAAAAAAATTACGGATTTCGGCCGCGTGCCGAGATCCGATTTGTGACGGAGAATCAAAAAGCATGAACTATTCTTTACAGCTGAAGGAAGAGCTGATTGCCGCGCCGCCGCACGCTGCGTGCTGCCGTGCTGCGTATCTGCGCGGCCTGTTTATCAACGCCGCGCAGACCAAAACGGGGAAGGTCGTCCTGCGCCTTTCGGCGTTATGCGCGCGCCGCGAGTGCGCGCGGGTGTATCGCCAGATCTATAAAAAGACTGCGCTGGTGGATGGGGGAACGATGCTGTTTTCCTCCGATGCGCTGCTTTCCGACCTCACAGGCACACCGCATTTTACTTGCCCTGCATGCGCAGATGCCTTTTTGCGGGGGGCCATGATCTCGGCGGGCACCGTGACCGACCCCGAAAAGGCTTATCACCTTGAATTCCGTGTTGCCGAGGCCGAGGGGCGCGATTGGTTGCTTTTTGCGCTCTCCAATCACGATTGGGAGGCAAAATGTCGCCCGATCAAGGAAGGTTTTGGCATTTATTTCAAGAAAAACGCCGTGATCGAGGATATTTTGAGCGTGCTTGGCGCAAACAACGCGTTGTTTGCGTTGATGAACGCCAAGATCACCCGCGATATCCGCAGCGAGGAAAACAGATTGACCAATTGCGACACGCAAAATATTCGCAAGTCCGTGAAGGCCTCGGGGCGTGTGCTGGCGGCGATTGCTGCCTTACGCGACTCTGCGCGCTTTGACGTGCTGCCCAAGGAGCTGCGCGAGACTGCCGAGCTGCGCGAAAGCAATCCGGACGCGGCTTTGCTTGCGCTTGCCAAGCTGCACAATCCGCCGCTGACGAAATCGGGTCTTAATCACCGTTTGCAAAAGATCATTGCCTTTGCCGAGGCCGAAGGATACGTTTCGCAGTAAAAAATTCAGGAAACAAGGAAGGGAAGCACCATGTCAACCTTTGCCCATTTGCATTTACATAGTGAATATAGCTTGCTTGACGGTGCTTGCCGCATCCGCGATATTGCCGTGCGCGCCAAGGAGTGCGGTCACACGGCGGTGGCCCTCACCGACCACGGCGTGATGTACGGTGCGGTGGCCTTTTACCGCGCCTGCGTGGCTGAGGGTATCAAGCCCATTATCGGCTGCGAGGTCTACGTAGCACCGCGCTCACGCTTTGGCAAGACCACGGCAGATGCACACCCGAACCACCTGGTGCTGCTTTGCAAAAACGAAACGGGCTATCAGAATCTCATCGAGCTTGTTTCGCGCGGCTTCACGGAGGGTTTTTACGCAAAGCCACGTGTGGATCTTGAACTGCTGCGCACCCATGCAGAGGGATTGATCGCGCTGTCGGGCTGTCTTGCGGGGCGCATACCGCAGCAGCTTGTGGCGGGGGATTTTGAGGGTGCGTGCCGCACGGCACGGGAGTATGCCGAGATATTTGGGCGCGATCATTTTTATATCGAGCTACAGGATCACGGCCTGCCCGAGCAAAAGCAGATCCTGCCGCAGCTGGCAAGGCTGGCGAAGGCGTGTGACCTGCCGCTTGTGGCCACCAACGATTGCCATTATCTGCGCCGCGAGGATGCCGAGACGCAGGCGGTGCTCATGTGCATTCAAACAAACAGCCGTCTTGATGACGGGCGCCCCATCGGCTTTGAGACCGATGAATTTTACTATAAGGATACGGGCGAGATGCAAATGCTGTTCGGCGCCTTTGAGGGGGCGATCGAAAACACGGTGAAAATTGCCGATCGCTGCGAATTTTCCTTTGATTTTACCCAAAATCATTTACCGAAATTCCCGTGTCCTCTCGGCAAGACCGCCATTGGCTATTTAAGAGAGTTGACGGAAAACGGCTTCGCCGCACGCCGTGCAGCGGGTCGCCTTTCGCTTGACCGCTTTACCGAGCAGGATTACCGTGCCCGCATGGCATACGAGCTTTCTGTGATTGAAAGCATGGGCTATGCCGATTATTTCCTCATTGTGCAGGATTACGTGGGCTTTGCCAAGTCAAAGCATATTCCCGTGGGCCCCGGGCGTGGCTCGGGTGCGGGGAGCATCGTTGCGTACTGCCTTGGCATCACCGACGTGGATCCCTTGCCACACGACCTGCTCTTTGAGCGCTTTCTCAATCCCGAGCGCGTCAGCATGCCCGATATCGATATTGACTTTTGCTATAACCGCCGCGACGAGGTCATTCAATACGTGACCTCACGCTACGGGCGCGACCACGTATCCCAGATCATCACCTTCGGTACGCTTGCCGCGCGTGCCGCCGTGCGTGACGTGGGCAGGGCACTCGGCATCTCGTATCAAGAGGTGGACGCGGTGGCTAAGGCCATTCCGCGCGAGCTGGGCATCACCATTACCGACGCCTTGAAGCTCCCCGACCTCAAGCGACTTTACGAGGGCGGCGGCACCTACCGCAAGCTGATCGATCTCGCCATGGCGCTTGAGGGGATGCCGCGCAATATGTCGATTCATGCGGCGGGCATCGTCATTACCGAACGGGCGCTGACCTCCTATTTGCCGCTGGCTGCAAGCAACGGCGTGGTGGTGACGCAATACGATATGGATACCGTGGCGGCACTCGGCCTGCTGAAATTTGACTTCCTTGGCTTGCGGTATCTGACCATTATGGATGACGCTGTGCGCTCCATTCGAAAAAACGACCCCGATTTTGATCTTGACCGCATTCCGTTTGACGATGCTGCGACCTATAAGCTGATTGCCAAGGGGGCAACCTCGGGCGTGTTTCAGCTTGAATCGGGCGGTATGCGTCAAATGCTGACAAGCCTTGCGCCAAACTGCTTTGAGGATATCGTGGCGGCGATCGCACTCTACCGACCGGGCCCGATGGATTCCATTCCCACCTTTATCCAAAATCACCACAACCCCGATGGGGTCACCTATAAAATTCCGCAGCTGGAGCCCATCCTGCGCACCACCTACGGGTGCGTCGTGTACCAGGAGCAGGTCATGCAGATCTTTCGCGAGCTGGCGGGCTACACCTTCGGCCATGCAGACGTGGTGCGCCGCGCTATGGCCAAGAAAAAGGCTTCTGTCATGGCAGCGGAGCGCGAGGGCTTCCTTGACGGCTGTGCCAAAAACGGCATTGACCGCGCGGCAGCGGGCGAGCTTTTTGACGAGCTGAGCGCTTTTGCCAACTATGCGTTTAACAAAAGCCACGCGGCGGCCTATGCCGTGATCTCTTACCGCACCGCTTATTTAAAGGAGCACGCGCCTGCCGCTTATTTTGCGGCGCTGCTCACCTCCGAGCTTGGCAATATGCCAAAGATCGCCGCGTATATTGCCGAGGTCGGCCGACGCGGTGTGCGTGTGCTGCCGCCCGATATCAACGCCTCGGACGTGAATTTCAGCGTCACGGGCAACGATATCAGATTTGGTCTGCTGGCTCTCAAGAACGTGGGCAGGCAGTTTCTTGAGGCCGTGGTTGAGGAACGCCGTATCGGCGGCCCCTATCGCTCCTTTGACGAGTTCCTTGACCGTATGTCCTCGCACGATCTCAACAAGCGTCAGATCGAATCTTTGATCAAATCGGGTGCATTTGACACCCTCGGCATCTATCGCAGCCGTCTGATGGCGGTGTACGAGCAGATGATCGACAATCAGCAAAGCAAAAACCGCACCAATCTCACAGGGCAGCTTGATATGTTTTCCTCCGCTGTTTCAGCCGAGACTGCCGCACCCGCGATCACCTATCCCACACTTCCCGAATTTTCCTTGCGCGAGCTGCTTGCCGAGGAAAAGGAGGCCTGCGGCATGTATTTTTCGGGACATTTGCTCGACGGATTTTCCGAAGCGTTATCCGCCCCCGATATCATGAGTATGCAGGATCTGATCGAAGCGGTGGAAAACGAGGACGAGGACTTTGCCGATCGCAAAAGTGTGACGGTAGCAGGTATCATCACCGCCCTCACGACCAAGGCCACTAAGGCAGGCGAGCAGATGGTATTTTTCACGCTGGAGGATCGCATGGGCGAGCTCGAGTGTCTGGCCTTTCCCAAGGTGCGTGAGCGCTTTGCCGAGCTGCTTTGCGCCGATTCGGTGGTGCGCGTGACGGGTCAGCTTTCCTTGCGCGAGGACGAGCCCCCGAAAATACTGGTTTCGGGCATGATGGCGTTGCCGCCAAACGGCACGGCTGACAAAGCTCATGGTGAGGCGCAGCAGCAGGCAAGTGCGCCGCACCAGATGGCAAGGGCAAGCGAAAAAACGCAGCAGGCTGCCGTATCGCAGAGTGCCGCTTCTCTTACGGGAGTACGTATGCTGTATCTGCGTGTGCCTTCTCTTACCGATCCGCTTTATGCGCGTGCCCGCACGATCCTGGAAATTTTTGACGGCCAAACGCCCGTTTCTGTTTTTGATGCATCTACAAAGACCTATCACAAGCAGGCCGTGGGCTTTGATCTCACGCCCTATACCCACCGTGAGCTCATCGCTATTCTCGGTGCTCAAAATGTGGTGACAAAATAACAAAATCCGTGTCTTTTCCCATGAAATGATGCGTATGATCCCCCTCACGATACCCGACAATAAGGGTAAACAGGTCGTGGGGGGGATTTTTTTGCATACGGATCGGACGAAACGCAGCGCGGGGGGACGATTTTTGGTCTTTTTTCTCGGGCTTTGCTTGATTTGCCTGTGCTTGTTGACGCTTCTGGTGGCAGGCGGCGCGATTTGGGCCTGCAGCTTGCCCGAAACCGAGCTCAAGGAGGAGCTTTTTTCCATCGGTGTCAGTGACCGTACAACAAGGCTTTATTATTATGACACGGAGGGCGACGTGCAGGAGCTGGTCAGCGATCGTATCAGCGGCTATGAAAATGCACTTTATTGCCCCTTGGGAGAAATGTCCGAGGATCTCAAAAACGCCTTTGTGGCCATTGAGGATAAGCGTTTTTACGAACACGGCGGTATTGACTGGGCAAGAACGGGCTCGGCCGTTTACAGCTATCTTTGCGGCGGGGGCGAGGCTACCTTTGGCGGCTCTACCATCACGCAGCAGCTCATTAAAAATTTGACGGGGGACAATGAAAAAAGCATGCGGCGCAAGGTAGCGGAACTCATGCGCGCGGCAAAGCTTGAAAAAAAGCTTTCCAAAAACGCCATTTTGGAGCAATATCTGAACGTGGTCAATCTTGCCGAAAATTGTTATGGCGTGAAGACCGCGGCTAACGCCTATTTTTCCAAGGAGCCGCGCGATCTAACCTTAGCAGAAGCTGCCAGCATTGCGGCCATCACCAACAATCCCTCGAAATACGATCCCATCCGTCACCCCGAGCAAAACAAAAAAAGACGCGACCTTATTTTGTCGGAAATGTATGCGCAGGGAATGATCGAACTTGAAGCTTTCGAGGCAGCCACGTCGAGCGAGGTGGAGCTCACGGTCAACCGTGATGCCATGACGGGGCGCGTCAACTCCTGGTATGCAGATCTCGCGGTGTCGGATGTGATACGGGATCTCGTGGAAAAATGCGGATATACGGCGTCGGAGGCGAGCCGCTTGGTGTATTGCGGTGGGCTTAAGATCTATTTGCCCATGCACAAGGCGGTGCAGGATGCGGTGAGCGACTATTACCGCAATGCTGGCAATTTTCCGCTGCATGAAAACGGTGAGCGTGCGCAAAGTGCGCTGATGCTGGTCGATCCCGCCAGCGGAGATATTTTAGCGGTGGCGGGGGCGGTTGGAGAAAAGATCTCCAACCGTGTGCAGAGCTTTGCCACCGACACCAAGCGCCCCTCGGGGTCGGTGATCAAGCCTTTGTCGGTTTATGCGCCTGCGCTTGACCGCAATCTGATCACCTACGCCAGCGTATTTGACGACGTGCCGCAGAGCTTTCGTGCAAACGGCGCGCCCTGGCCACGTAACTCCCCCAATATCTACCGAGGCCTCACCACCGTGAATACCGCGCTGGTGCATTCTGTCAACACCGTGGCGGTCTCGGTGCTCAACCGATTGGGCAAGCAAAACGCTTACCACTTTTTGACCGAGGAGCTGGGATTTACCTCGCTTGATCGGGAAAAGGATTGCGGTGAAGCTTCTCTTGCGCTCGGCCAGCAATATCGGGGAGTGACCTTGCGTGAACTGCTTGACGGCTATACCGTTTTGGCAAACGGCGGCACGCTCAATCAAACGCGCAGCTATCTCAAGGTGCTTGACGGCAACGGCAAGCTGCTGCTTTCAAAAGAGCAGACCGCACGTCGCGTGATCGGGGAGGATACGGCGTCTATTATCACCATGATGCTGCGCGGTGCGGTGCGTGAGGGAACAGGCAAGGAGCTTACCTTAAAAAAATTGGTTGACGTGGCAGGGAAAACGGGTACCAGCAGCCACAACTGCGATAAATGGTTTATCGGCTACACGCCGGAGCTCCTTTGCGGCGTGTGGTACGGATATGAATATCCGCGCTCGGTAGCGGATATCAGCGGCAATCACGCGTTGAAGATTTTTGATGAGGTGATGCATGATGCCGTCAGCATTACCGGGATCGGTACGCGGCAGTTTCAAACGGCAGAGGGCGTCGTGAGTGCGCGCTACTGTAAGGACTCCGGCCTTCGCCTGTCTGAGGCTTGTCAATACGACCCGCGCGGCGATCGCTCCGAGATCGGCTACTTTAAAAAAGGAACCGTACCCGCGGAAAATTGCCATTGCCACGTGATGATCGACTACTGCGAGGGGGGCGGCATTGCGACCCCCGACTGTCCCGCCGAGCACCGACACACCGTGTCTTTGCTGCGCGTGTCACGCAGCTTTCCGCGGCAAGTCAAGGTGCTGGATGCCCCCTATTCTTACGGTGGCGTCCGTGTTAATAAAGAACCTTGTTTATCCTATAATGAGCCGTATTATGCGAATAATGAGACTTCCGGGCGGTATTACGGCATTGGCCTTGATGTAATTCCGTTTAACCATGCTTGTGCTACGCACACGGCTGACGACTTTTGGCACAGGCGTATTCGCATCTCTTAAAAAAGCAGCAAGGCGCCGGTGTTTCCGACGCCTTGCTGCTTTTCTTGCGTATCTCTTGGGTGTTATGCGTTGATCTTTCCGCCGCCGACAACGTAGTCGCAGTCGCGGTCGTAAAGCACGAGAGACTGCCCCGCGCAAACGGCGCGCTGCGGCTCCTCAAATTCCACCGTCAGCTCATCGGGGCCTGTTTGCTCCACACGGGCAAGGGCGGCATCCTGTCGGTAGCGCGCCTTGGCGAGCAGCATGGTGGGGGCGTGAAGTGTATCAAACGGAATGAGGTTGATGTTTTTGACCGTGAGGCGTCGCGTGAAAAGATCGGCGTTTTCGCCGAGGGTCACGGAGTTATCCGTGGCGGATTTGCGTACCACGAAGGCGGGGCGGCCGAGGGCAATACCAAGCCCCTTGCGCTGGCCGACGGTGTAATGGATGAGGCCGCGATGCTCGCCGAGCACCTGCCCGTCAAGCGAGAGAAAGGCTCCACGCGTAATCGGTGTTTGGCTATGTGCCGCGATAAAGGCGGCGTAATCCCCGTCGGGGATGAAGCAAATATCCTGGCTATCGCCCTTGTCGGCCGAGACAAAGCCTTGCGCTGCCGCAATGGCGCGCACGTCGGTCTTGGTGAGGTCACCGAGCGGAAATTCGGTGTCGGCCAGCATCTCTTGTGACAAGGTATAAAGCACGTAGGTCTGATCCTTTGCCGTGTCCTTGGCGCGGCGCAGCAGATATCGTCCGTTTGCGTCGCGCTCGATACGGGCGTAATGTCCCGTGGCTAGCTTTGCGTAGCCATGTTCCTTTGAAAAGCGCGCCAGCGCGCCGAATTTGATCTCCTTGTTACAGTCAATGCAAGGGTTTGGGGTTTCTCCCGCCTCATAGGCGCGGATAAAGGGAGTTACCACGCGCTGCAAAAAAGCCTCGGAAAGCTCGGCTACAAAATGCGGTATGCCAAGCTGCAGGCAGGTTTTGGCGGCATCGGTGATATCGCGCTCTGCGGCGGCGCGGTGTGCGCCCTCCTCGAAGCAAAGGCGCATCGTCACGCCTGCGGCGTCGCGTCCCCGGGAGGCAAGATAGGCCGCTACGGCGCTGTCCACACCGCCACTCATGGCGATCATCGTACGGTCGTTTGTCATAGCGTTTCGTTCCAATCGTATTTTGTGAGATTTCCCGTTTCCTGCAAGCCCGCAAAGGCGCTTTGACGCAAGACCTCATATACGGCAATGGCAACCGAGTTGGAGAGATTGAGGCTGCGGAGCTTATCGCGCATCGGGATGCGTACGGTTGTGTCGGGGTGGGCGAGCAGCAGCTCCTCGGGGAGCCCCGCGCTCTCCTTACCGAACATTAAAAAGACCTCCTCGGGGTAGGTCACGTCGGCATAGGTATGCCTTGCCTTGGTAGAGAAAAAATAGATCGGCCGATCGCCGTGTTTTTCGAGAAAGTCGTCAAGACCGTCGTAATACGTGATATTCAGCTTATCCCAGTAATCCAGTCCCGCACGCTTCAGCTTTTTGTCATCTATGGCAAAGCCAAGGGGACGGATGAGGTGAAGCGCGGCACCCGTGGCGGCACAGGTTCTGGCCACGTTGCCTGTGTTTTGCGGGATCTCGGGCTCAAATAAAACAATATGTATTAAGGACATAACTGCCTCCTTTTATGCTCGTCTCCCCTTATTATAGCCGATTTGTATGCTTCTTGCAAGCAATAGTAAAATATTTTGCGAATTTTTTGTGATGGGTATGGCAATTTCCATTATAATGTAGTATAATATATATAATTTATTTTTTCGGAGGAACGAATGGGACTCTTTCGCAAAATGTTCGGCTCCTACAGCGACCGACAGATCAAAAAATTGCGCCGTGTGGCCGATGAAATCGAAGCCTTAGCGCCGAAATATGCCGCCATGACCAACGAGGAGCTCGCTCACGTGACGGTGGAATTAAAGGAACGCCTTGCCGCCGGTGAGACGCTTGACGATATTTTAACCGATGCCTTTGCTGCCGTGCGCGAGGCCGATGACCGCGTGCTTGGCAAGCGCCCCTTTTACGTGCAGCTGCTGGGTGGCATTATTTTGCACCAAGGCCGCATTGCCGAGATGAAAACGGGTGAGGGTAAAACGCTGGTTGCCACCATGCCCGCTTACCTCAATGCGATGACGGGTAAGGGCGTACACGTTGTTACCGTCAACGATTATCTGGCGCGACGCGACAGCGAGGAGATGGGGCGCGTGTATGCCTTCATGGGGCTTTCTACGGGCCTTGTCGTGCACGGTCTGACACCCGCAGAAAAGAAGGCTGCCTATGAAGCCGACATCACCTACGGCACCAATAACGAATTTGGCTTTGACTACCTGCGTGACAATATGGTGGTCTACAAAGCAGATATGGTGCAGCGCGGCCACGTATTTGCGATCGTGGACGAGGTGGACTCGATTCTCATTGACGAGGCGCGCACGCCGCTGATCATTTCGGGCGCAGGGCAGAAGTCCACCGATCTTTATGAGCGCGCCAATACCTTGGTGCGCACCATGACCAAGCTGGTTCGCAAGGAAGTAGACAGCAAGGAGGCCACCGACGATATCGAGGCCGACTATTTGGTCGATGAAAAGGCGCGCAATGCCATTCTTACCCCGCGCGGCGCAAAGCGTGCGGAGGAGTTTTTCGAGCTTGAAAACTTTGGCGATCCCGCCAATACCGAGATCGCGCATCATATCAATCAGGCCATTCATGCATGGGGCGTGATGCGCCGTGACGTGGATTACGTGGTCAATGAAAACGGCGTGATGATCGTGGATTCCTTTACGGGTCGTATCATGCCGGGACGCCGCTATTCCAACGGCTTGCATCAAGCCATTGAGTCCAAGGAGGGCGTGGAGGTACAAAAGGAGAACAGAACCCTTGCCACCATCACCTTCCAAAACTATTTCCGTATGTATAGCAAGCTTTCGGGCATGACGGGTACGGCTCTCACGGAGGAGACCGAGTTCCGTGAGATCTACGCGCTTGACGTCGTGGAGGTGCCCACCAACAGACCGATGATCCGCATTGACCAAAACGATGCGGTATACAAAAACGTGAAGGGCAAGATCGACGCCATCGTGGCACAGATCAAGGAATGTCACGAAAAGGGGCAGCCTGTGCTGGTCGGCACCGTGAGTGTGGACAAATCCGAGGAGCTTTCCGCGCGCTTGAAGCGTGAGGGCATCAAGCACAACGTCCTCAACGCCAAGCATCACGAGCGCGAGGCCGAGATCGTGGCGCAAGCGGGCAAATTCGGCGCCGTGACCATTTCCACCAACATGGCGGGACGCGGTACCGACATCATGCTGGGCGGCAACTCCGAGTTCCTTGCCAAAAACGAGATGCGCAAGCAGGGCTTCGGTGAGGAGCTGATCGCCATGGCCACCGGTACCACCGATATTGAGGACGACGAGGTGCGCGCCGCACGCGAGACCTTCCATCAGCTCAACGAGCATTTCAAGCGCGAGATTGCCCCCGAGGCCGAGCGCGTGCGCGAGGCGGGCGGTCTTTATATCCTCGGTACCGAGCGCCACGAGAGCCGCCGTATCGATAATCAGCTCCGCGGCCGTTCCGGCCGTCAGGGTGACCCCGGTGAATCCCGTTTCTTCCTCTCGCTTGAGGATGACCTGATGCGTCTGTTTGGCGCTGACCGTATTCTCGGCATGGTCGAGCGTCTCGGTCTCCCCGACGATCAACCCATCAATGCGGGCATTCTGTCGAGCTCGATTGAAAACGCACAGAAGAGAATTGAGGACAGCAACTTCAAGCGCCGTAAAAACGTGCTGACCTATGACGACGTCATGAATCAGCAGCGCAACCTCATTTACGCGCAGCGTCTTGAGGTGCTGAACGGCCAAAACATCTCCGATACCATTCTCGGCATGATCCGTTCCACTATTGAGGAAAACGTGACGCATTTTGTTGGCGACGGCAGCGAGGAGGCCTGCAATCTCGAAGGACTTGCCGCTGTTTACAAATCCTATCTCCTCGGTGACGGGGATGATCTTGACGAGGTGCTTGGCGACAAGCGCAAGCCCGATGCATTGGTCAAATTCCTGACCGAGCGTGCCGAAGCACTGTATGCGGAAAAGGAGAAGCTGTTCGGTGCCGAGGTGTTCCGCGAGGTGGAGCGTTCTATTCTTTTGCAAACGGTTGACAAGCATTGGATGGATCATATCGACGCGATGGACGATCTCAAGGGCAGCGTGGGTCTGCAGGCTTACGCACAGCGCGACCCTGTGAACGAATACCGCTTGCAGGGCTCGGATATGTTTGAAATGATGATCATGGAGATCCGCGAGGAAACGGTGCGCCGCGTGCTGACCGTCATCCCGCGTCCGCAGCCCGTGCGCCGCGTGCAGGTTGCCATGCCTCTGCAGGAAAATCTTGCGGGCGACGGCGCACAAAAGAAAAAGGTGATCGTGGTGCGCAAGGCCGAAAAGGTCGGCAGAAACGATCTTTGCCCCTGCGGCAGCGGCAAAAAATACAAAAAATGCTGCGGTGCAAGCAGCAACAACTAACTGATTTGTAAAGGAGGGAGAGCCCGTGGGATTTGGCATGCTGCTGATCGGTTATTTTTTAACCAACGTCATGCCCGTGATCTCGATCTTTTCGGCGGCGATGCTGCCGGGATACGTGCTGATCGCGGTGGCGCTTTACCGTTTGGCGCCTTACCAAAAAAGATTTTATTACACCATGTGGCTCGCCATTCCGGCTCTGCCTTTTGCGCTTTATTACACGCTTTACGGCTTCGTGGCAGCGGGACTGCTGTCCGAGCTCGCCTTTCTTGGCGGCACGCTTTATGCCGTGGTGGAGTGGATCTATTTTATCTATCTGTTTTTGCTTGGCGGCATGATTTTGTGGGGCGTGGCAGATCTGGCGCGGGAGCTTGGATTGCAGGAGCTGTAAAGCAACGCCTGGCGTAACGTGACCTTTTTGGCCATTTACCACCTGCTTTACCTGGTGCTCAAGCTGCCGATCCCGTTTCTGCAAGCGCACATTTCGGCCTTTGTGCTACCCATCACGCTGCTGCGGTATCTTTGTATCTTTTTGAATCTGTGGCTTTTTTTCCGTTGCTACCGAAACATTTTGCCTGAGGGCAGTGATCAAGTGATACCCGAACCGCCAAAGAAAGGACGAAAAACATGACAAAAGTGAAAAAATGTAATCTTTGGCTTGTTTGCATCGGCCTTGTTTTCTTCTGCAATCCCTATATTGCCGCGGTAGACTTTCTGCCCGACATGATCGGCTGCCTGCTGATCGGACTGGCTCTCATTCCCTTGGCGCGTCTGCACGCGCCCATGCGCGAGGCGCAGCGTGCCTTTTGGCGATTGGCACTCATTGACCTTGCCAAAACGCTTTTGCTGATCTTTGTGTTCGGCAACAGCGCCATGGGAGAGCAGGAGGTCTTGATTTTGATCGTGGCTTTCCTTGGTGCCACGCTCGGTACCGTTTTTGCCGTGGTGGCCGTGCGCGCTTTGTTTGACGGGATAGAAAGTATGGCCATGAGTTATCAGTGCGAAGCGCTGTATGCCGTCAAGAGAAACGGAAAGTCGCGCACCGAGCTGCTTTCCCGTTTTGCGGTCTTTTTCATCATTTTCAAGGAAGCTTGCCTGCTTTTGCCCGAATTTGCGGCGCTGCTCAACAGTACCTACGTGGACTCGGAGTTTGTACGCCTTTACGATTATATTGGCGTGATGCGTGTGCTGGCCGTGATTCCCGTGCTTATTTTGGGCACCGTGTTCTTCTTCTCACAGATCCTGTATTTTGTGCGCGTGCACAGGGAAAAGGCGCTGTGGGAGCAGGTACGGGAGCGTTATGAGGCCTATATGACCGTGCATCCGGGTATCCGCATTCGCACGCGTTATACGGTGGCATTTTCGCTGCTGACCGCAGGACTATTTTTCCTTGCGGACTTTTATATGGATTACCATAATCTGATCTCCGATACGGTGGGCGGTTGTCTGATCCTGGCAGCGGTGGTGATGCTGCAATTACCGCAAAAGCTGCTGGCTGCCACCGCAACCTCCGCCTTTGCTTATACCGCCGTGGCCACCGTTTCTACTTATAAAAGCTATCTTTTTGTCTCCCAACACGTGGGGGCGGATATCAACAGAAGCGATGCCGTAGCCGCCGAATATCAGGTCATGTGGCTTCTTTCCCTTGCCGAATTCCTTTGCTTTTTGGTGTTATTGCTCTTTTTGCTGCTCTCGCTTCGGGCGGTGCTGATCAAATGGGGTGCCTATCGACCCGAGTATGCTGACGCCGATTTCGAAGACCGCCACTACCGAAAAATGCGCGAGGAATTTGATTGGTCCTTCATCAAGTGTTATATTTTGGGCTTTTTCAGCGCCATGCTTTCCTTTTTATACGATTATTTCCAAACCTGGCCCAATCAAAAGATCTTCCGTTTAATGGAAGCGCTTTGGATCCCCGACTTTTTGCTGGCGCTGCTTTTTGCAGCTTATACCGCTTACGTGCTGGCGCAGGTCATGCAAAAGATCAAGGAAAGATTCATGTATGAATGAATAGTTTTTGCGCGTTGTCACATACTATCTTCACACCCTGTAATTCTATTACGAAGGAGATTGTAAGTGATGCAAAACTACAACCAAAACCAAAACAATCAAAATCAAAACAACAACCAGAACCAAAACAAGAAGAACCAAAATCAGAACAATAACCAAAACAATAATCAGAACCAAAACCAGAACCAGAACAAGAACAACCAAAGCCGCTGATGCGGCTGATGCACGGGGGCGACTTGTTCGCCCCTTTTCATTTTGAAGCGAGGTACATATGTCCGATCTGCAACAACGTTATCTGCAGGCCAAGCGCGCGCTGTTTGATCGCTATTACGGCGGTCTTAATAAGGAGCAGCGAGAGGCCGTTTATCATATCAACCATCCCTTGCTGATCTTAGCAGGCGCCGGCAGCGGTAAGACTACGGTGCTGGTACGCCGTATTGCCTACATGATCCGCTTTGGCAATGCTTATTTAAGCGATTACGTGCCCTTTGACCTTGATCCCGCACACGTTGACTCGCTTGAGGCAGCCGTGCGTGCTGCACTTTCGGGCGAGGAGCTGGAGGCGCTGCTTTCGGAATTTTCAAACAATCCCTGCCCGCCGTGGCGCGTGCTTGCCATTACCTTTACCAACAAGGCAGCAGGGGAGATCAAGGCGCGATTGGCCAAGGCCTTTCCCGAGGATGCGGAGCTGACGAGCAGCATTTGGGCAGGCACCTTCCACTCGATCTGTATGCGTATTCTGCGCCGCCACCATGAGGCGGCAGGCCTTGGCGAGGGCTTTACGGTGTATGATGCGGACGATAGCAAAAAAGCCATCGGTGCGATCCTCAAGGAGCTGAACATCGATGAAAAGGCGCTTTCCCCCAAAACTGCCGCTACCTATATCAGCCGTGCCAAGGACAAGCTGCTTACCCCCGAGACCTTTTTGCTTGAAATGGGCAACGATTACCGCATGAAGATGATTGCCAAGGTTTTTGAGGCCTATCAAAAGCGTTTGGCCGCTTCCAATGCACTTGACTTTGATGATATCATCTGCCGCACCGTAAGGCTCCTTGAGGAGAATAAGGAGATACTGCAAAGCTATCAGAGCCAATTCCGCTACGTATCCGTGGACGAGTATCAGGATACCAATGAGGCGCAGTTCCGCCTCACGGCGCTGCTTTCGGGCGGATGGCGCAATTTGATGGTCGTTGGTGACGATGATCAGAGCATTTATAAATTCCGCGGCGCCACCATTGCCAATATTTTAAATTTTGACCGCGTTTTTAGCGATGCAAAGGTCATTCGACTTGAGCAAAATTACCGTTCCACGCAATCCATTCTTGATGCTGCCAACGCCGTGATCGCGCACAACGAGGGACGAAAGGGAAAAACGCTTTGGACCGACCGCGGTGAGGGCAAAAAAATTCATTTGCTGAATCCCGACCACCAAAATGCCGAAGCGCGCACCATCATTGATACCATCGTACGCAAGGTAGCAAACGAGGGTATGCATTACCGTGATTTTGCCGTGCTCTACCGCACCAACGCGCAATCCAACGCGCTTGAAATGGCCTTTGCCAGAAGCGCGGTGCCGTATCGTATGCTGGGCGGCGTGCGCTTCTCCGACCGTAAGGAGATCCGAGATCTTGTGGCCTATTTGCAGCTGATCAACAATCATAGCGACAGGGAAAGGCTGCTGCGCATCGTCAACGAGCCGCGTCGCAAGCTGGGTGATAAGACACTTGCGGCTGTGGGTGAGATTGCCGCCGCGGAGGGCGTGAGTATGTTTGACGTGATGGCACGTGCCGATAGCTACGTAGCTCTTGCGCGCTCTGCCCAAACGCTCATCGGCTTTACTAAGCTGATCAATGATCTGAGTGATCTTGTCGGTGTGATGGCACTTGACGATTTTGTCAAGGAGGTGCTTGTACGCACGGGCTACCGTCAAATGATTGAGGATATGGGTCCCGAGGAGGCCGAGCGCCTGGATAACTTGGACGAATTTATCTCCAACGTGGTGGAATATCAAAACAACACCGATACCCCCACCTTGACCGAATTTTTGGAGGAGACCACGCTGGTGGCCGACGTGGACCGCTACGATGAATCGGCCGATGCCGTGGTGCTCATGACTATTCACAGCGCCAAGGGTCTTGAATTTCCGCAGGTGTTTTTGCCCGGCTTTGAGGAGGGGCTTTTCCCCGGTCTGCAGACCTTGACCGCAGGACCCGAGGAGCTGGAGGAGGAGCGCCGCCTTGCTTACGTTGCGATCACGCGCGCCAAGGATGAGCTTTACATCCTGCACGCGAAGTCCCGTATGCTTTACGGTCGCACCGCAGCAAACCCGCCCTCGCGCTTTTTGGCCGAGATACCGGAGCACCTGCTGGAGCTGCCCAAGGCGCCCGCCCATGCGGCCCCGTCCTTCGGCACTCGCACGGTTGGTGCACCGCACATGGGCGGTATGCGGGTGGCGGCCAACGATCGCATTACCGTGGGGCGTACCGCCGCGCCGACGCAGGCAGCGGAGCTCTTTGCATGCGGAGATCGAGTGAAGCATATGTTGTTTGGTGAGGGAGAGATCCTCACGGTGCAAAAAATGGGCTCGGACTATCTTTACGAAATTGCGTTTGATACCAAGGGCACCAAGAAGCTCATGGCAACCTATGCCAAATTAAAGAAAATATAAAAAGAGGTCTCATTATGAAACAAATTATGTCCATAATTAAGGATACCAAATACCAAGCCTTCGGTGTATCCATCCTGGCGCTGCTGTTCTTTATTTTGGCTTGCACACTCAAAAATGCGGTTGCTGCCATCACCTTCGGCATCCTTGCGGGGTTGGCGTTCCTCGGTGGCTGCATCCTCTTATATTTCGTGCATCGCACGGCATCTGCCACCAACTATTTTTTGTATGATGACCGTCGCCACGTCAACGTTCCTCAGGACCGTCTGACCTTTGATTTCTTAGATGATAAGATGGTTCGCTTTCTCGCGCCCTATGCGGAACACACCGTTGAGCTTTGGCAGGGGATACCGAAAAATCTGGAGATCGCCATGCAAGCCAACGACGCTTACAGAATGCCCGTCGCGCTCAAGATGCTCCATGACATTTCCTTGATGCAGCCCGACGAGATCGTACCGTTTTTCAAATCGGTTGATAAAAGAACCGTTGCCGCCGTTTGCCGTGCCTTGAAGCATGGCGGCGACCGAGAGATGGCAGATGTTTTGTTTGAATTGAAATGCGATTCCGACCGATTGGAAGGACGCATCGTGCCGTTTTTTGTGAAGAACAGACGCTGCTTTGAGAGCAGGATGCTTTTCTACATCAAAAAGCATATTCGCGAATTTGACATAGCAAAAAAATAAAAAAGCAGCAAGCATCAACGGTGTGACGTTGGTGCTTGCTGTTTTTCTCACCAAAAATTTTAAGGTGTGTACAAAAGCGTGCGGGAAACACTAAGCATGAAATGAAACTGTGAGGTGACCGCAAATGAAAAAAACAGTATCACTTTTGTTGTGTTGCTTGCTGCTTTTTACGTTGTTTGGCACGCCGACCTTTTCCGCCGCGCCGAGCGCTCTGCATTGGTATTGTATACGCGAAAAGGATCACAAGCAACCGAGGACCCCGGCTGAGCTGCGCTTTGTGGAGGAATACGGCGGCTATCACATTGATCACCGCCACGGTGACGATAACCCCGACAAGGTGGTCTATCTTACCTTTGACGCGGGGTATGAAAACGGAAACGTGGCAAAAACCTTGGATATTTTAAAGGAGCAGGAGGTGCCCGCTGCCTTTTTCGTGCTGAAGCATTTGGTGGAGGATGCCCCCACGCTGATCAAGCGTATGGCCGAGGAGGGGCATTTTGTCTGCAATCATACCGCCCATCATAAGGATCTTTCGCGCAGCAGCAAGGAGACCGTCAAAAATGAAATTTTGGAGCTCGAGGATGCCGTGAAGGCCGTGATCGGCGAGGGAACCAAGACTTACTTCCGACCGCCGGAGGGCAATTTTTCGCGCGAAATGCTCGAAAGCGTGCACGCGCTCGGCTATCGTACGGTTTTTTGGAGCTTTGCTTATGCCGACTGGGATAATGACCGTCAACCCAAGGCCGAGGCCGCCAAGGAAAAGATTTTGACTAACGTGCACAACGGCGCCGTGATCTTGCTTCACCCCACCTCCGCCACCAACGTGCAAATTTTGGGTGAGGTCATTGAAGCGCTGAAGGGTGAGGGGTATCGCTTCGGTACGCTGGATGAATTATGTGCAGCGCGATAAAACGCGGTAGTCTGCTGGGGCTGATCCTTTGCTTTTTGTTGACGTTTTCCTGCTTTGATATCTGCGCGGCGCCGAATATCATTTATCAGCATACCGGGAAAGGGCAAAGCAAGCGCATTGCGCTCACCTTTGACGATGGCCCGCATCCGCGCTACACACCGCAAATCCTTGATATCCTTGCGGAGTACGGCGTGGAGGCCACCTTCTTTTCTGTGGGCAGCAATGCAGAATACTATCCCAATCTGATCTCGCGGATATTGGCGGAGGGACACGAGATCGGCAATCACACCTACCATCATTATCATACCGCCAATATGAAGGAACGGGAGCTTCGCGAGGACATTATCGCCTGTGCCGATGCCTTGCGGCGGCTTACGGGTGAAACGCCACACCTTTTTCGGCCGCCCGAGGGCGTATTTAACGAGGGGATTGAAGCGCTTTGCGCACGCGAGGGATATACCATCGTAATGTGGAGCATAGATACGCGCGATTGGGCGCACACGCCGGTGGAGGAAATTGTGAAAAACGTGCGCGAGAATGCCAAGGACGGCGCCATTATCCTCATGCACGATTTTATCGGTAAAAACAGTCCGACTCCCGCAGCGCTTCGGCAAATTATACCGATGCTGCAGGAGTCGGGATATGAATTTGTAACGGTCAGCCGTCTGCTTGAGGGGTAGCGTCGGGTTCCTCTCCCTCGGGCGCGGCATGGGCCGTGTCGCTTGTCTCGTAAGGATCGATCATATATCGCTTGATATTCGGATAAGCGGCGTACATCGAAATAAAGCCGATGAGCACCAAGAGATAAAAGAACGGTAGCACCAGCATGACCGAAAGACCGATGGAAAGCCCCCAAACAATGGTTACGACATTGAAAACGACCAGCACGGCGATGCCAAGGACGGCAACCAGATTGCGCTTGATGCCGAGCATGGTAAAGAGCAGGGCATTTTTCAGCAATTTATAAATAGAGAGATCAAAGGTGATCATCATGGGGTAGATATAAAAGCGCATGACCAAGTAGATCACGGCAAGAGCGACCACCAGCCCGTACATCAGCCCATAACCGAAGTTGACCGAAAGCGGGTAAAAATAAATGATATCGTAGGCAAGGACGAAGATGATCAGCAGATCGAGAATGCCGAACAAAAAGCCCTGCTTGAGGTTGCGGCGGATAGCATAAAAGTAATCCGACCACAAAAACGTCGAGTCACCGCGTACCAGGCTGCGCAGGTTGTAGGTAGCGCCTACGTTTTGCCAGCCCCACGTGAGCACGGTGATGGCGATCATGATCCCGATCACGATCATGCGTCCTGTGGTCATGGCAGGGACGTTTAACTGCTGTCCGAACACGCCGATCAGCGTACCTGCGGCGGGGGAACCGCCCGCGATATACGTGCCGAGCAGGGGGGCGTAGACGGCATGCTCTACGGTTGGCGTGGTGGAACCAAAAAAGTAGACCAGCAGCGCGACAATCAGGGGGATGATCTGAAAGATCATCATCAGATTGAGCGTGAGAAGCTTGGCAGCCTTGCGCCAGAGCAGTTTGAAGAAATATTTAAACGTTGGGGTGGTATCCTCAGCCTCGGCGTCTGGGCGCTCTTTGCTAAGGAAGGACCACGGTTTTGCGTTGTTTCCCATATGTTTTCCTTTCCGAGTTTTTATACGAATAGCAGCGCGGGGATACGCGCTCCCAATTGCAGGAAGAAAAAGAAGATCAGCCAAGCGAGCGCCGTGAGGTAAAGTGCCTTCAGGCAAAACACCGCAAAGGGCTTTGAGCAAATAAGGCGAAAGTCGCGCCGATCGTTATCAAAAGCAAAGCGGCAGGCTGTGACGGCCGAAAATAAATAGATCAAAAGCGAAGCCGCGAGTAAGAAAAAGCAGAGATTCCAATCTAAAATGCGTATGGTATGTGTTTGCACCAAAAGCGTGAGGCGGTAAAGAAGCGCTGCGTCCAAGGCCCCCTTGAGAACGGTGAGCAGCAAAAGATAGGCGTTGCCAACCGTTAAAAGAGCCGCCAGCAGCGAGAGCGGGACCGTGAGCCAAAGTAAGCAAGCCATTTTTGACGACCAAGCAAGACCATGCCCCCGACACACCAGTAAAATTTCCACCGCGACCGCCAAGAGATAACAAATAAAATAGCGCAGCCAAAGGCGTTGAAATACATTTTCACCGTTGGTAGGTACGAAACGCCGCAAAAGGATCACCCCCATCGAACACTATATGGGGGGAAGGGTTTTTCTTATGCTTTAAAAACAATATATATTTATATTACCATAGTTTGGGCAAAAAATCAACTGTTCGCAAAAGAAAGATCCTGTGAATTTTACGTGTGCATAAAAGCCCGCCTCCGAGACGAGACGGGCTTTTTACGGTTTTATTCTGCTGCGGGCAGGGTGTCGCGCAATAAGATATATTGCGGCTTTTCCTTGCCCTTGACCGATTTTGCGGTAATGCGCACCTCGGCCACATCCTTGCGTGCGGGGATCTCATACATGGTGTCAAGCATCAGCGTTTCCATAATGGCACGCAGACCGCGTGCGCCGGTGTTGCGCTCCAGGGCAAGATCGGCCACGGCTTCGAGCGCTCCTTTGGCAAAGGTCAGCTTTACGCCGTCCATTTCAAAGAGCTTTTCATATTGACGCACCAAAGAATTCTTCGGCTCCTTGATGATGCGCACCAAGGCATCGCGATCCAGCTCATCAAGCGATACGATCATGGGCACACGGCCAACCAGCTCCGGAATGAGGCCGTATTTGACGATATCCTGCGGCAGTACGTCGCGGTAAAGCCCGGCCTTTTTCTTTTCGGCTTTTTTCAGAATCTCACCACCAAAGCCGACGGTTTGATTGCCCTTACGCTTTTCGATCAGCGCTTCAAGCCCCTCAAAGGCTCCGCCGCAGATAAAGAGAATATTTTTGGTATTGATCTGGATAAATTCTTGGTTGGGGTGCTTTCTGCCACCCTGGGGCGGTACGTTGGCAACCGTACCCTCAAGAATTTTAAGCAGCGCCTGCTGCACGCCCTCACCCGACACGTCGCGCGTGATCGAGCGATTTTCGCTCTTGCGGGCGATTTTATCAATCTCATCAATATAGATGATGCCGCGCTCAGCCAGCGAGATATCAAAATCGGCAGCTTGAATGAGACGAAGCAAAATGTTCTCCACATCCTCGCCCACGTAGCCTGCCTCGGTCAGCGTGGTGGCGTCCGCAATGGCAAAGGGCACGCGCAAGGTCTTGGCCAGGGTCTGTGCAAGATAGGTCTTGCCAACGCCCGTGGGGCCGAGCAGAAGCACGTTGCTTTTTTGCAATTCCACCTCATCGGTTTGTACTTCAACCTTGTTACCGCGGCGCTTTTTATTGCCGCCGTTCTTTTCGGCGTGCAAAATGCGCTTGTAATGGTTATATACCGCTACGGAAAGCGCTATTTTGGCTGCATCCTGTCCAATGACGTACTCGTCAAGGGCGGTTTTGATCTGCGTGGGGCGGGGAAGCGTATCCGCGGTAAAGTCGTTGTCAACGACGCTCGGTGCGTCGATCTCATCAAGCAGATCGGCACACGCGTCCACGCAGAAATTGCAGATATAAAGCCCCGTGGTGGAGGGGATGAGAATGGCTTGATTTTCGTTTCTGCCGCAGAAGGAGCAATGACGGGCGCCCTGTCCCGCACCTTTGCCGGAATTGGAATTTGCCATAGTTACCTCGTTATTTTTTAGTTGCGTTTTGCCAGAACCTTGTCGACAAGGCCGTAGGAAAGGGCCTGCTCGGCCGTCATAAAGTTGTCGCGGTCGGTGTCACGTGCGATCTCCTCAATGCTCTTGCCCGTGTTTTCGGCAAGGATGCGGTTGAGGGTATCTCTGGTGCGCAGGATCAGATCGGCCTGGATCTTGATATCGGAGGCCTGACCCTTGGCGCCGCCAAGAGGCTGGTGGATCATGATCTCACTGTTCGGGAGCGCGAAGCGCTTGCCCTTGGTGCCCGAGGAGAGCAGGAATGCACCCATGGATGCAGCCATACCGATACAGATGGTGGAAACATCGCATTTGATGTAGTTCATGGTATCGTAAATGGCCATGCCTGCCGTGACCGAGCCACCGGGGCTGTTGATATAAAAGCTGATGTCCTTGTCGGGATCCTGTGCTTCAAGGAACAGCATCTGTGCCACCACAAGAGAAGCGGTGGTATCGTTTACTTCATCGGAGAGAAATACGATGCGGTCGTTTAAGAGTCTGGAAAAAATGTCGTAGGAGCGCTCACCGCGGCCGGTTTGCTCCACTACCATAGGTACCAGTGCACTGTTGCGGAAAAAATCCATCATAATTCTTTTCAAACCTCCATTTTCAGATATTTTGTCTATAGAACGCTATAGCCGCGACAAACGCCGCGGCTATAGCCGAAGAGTGCTGCGACGACGGCCTTGAGGTCAGGCGCCACAGTAGCTTCATTCAATCTCTGTCATTATGCCTCGGTCTTTTCTTCGGCAGGAGCAGCGTCGGTCACAACGGCCTTCTCGCGAATAAGATCCATGGTCTTCTTCACCTTGAGGTCATCGGTGATTGCATCTGCGGGCAGGCTTGCCTTGACCTGGTCAACAGGCATATTGTATGCAGCGGCAATACGGTCGTATTCCGCATTGATCTCCTCCTCGGTTGCCTCGATCTTTTCAAGCTCGGCAATCTTCTCAAGAGCAAGACGTGCCTTGACCTGGCGCTCAGCCTGAGGACGGAACTCCTCACGCATCTTTTCAAGCGTCATGCCGGTATACTTCATGTAGGTGTTGAGGTCAAGACCGGACATACGCAGGCGGTTGTCGTAATCGCGCAGGAAGTTCTCGGTCTCGGCGTCGTACATGGGAGCGGGGATATCAGCCTCCATCTTTTCGATGAGGGCATCAATGAGGGACTCGCTCACAGCAGACTCGGCAGCGTCAGCGTGTCTCTTTTCAATTTTAACCTGCATATCGGCCTTGTATTCGGCAAAGGTATCAAATTCCGAAACATCCTTTGCAAAATCGTCGTCAAGCTCGGGGAGCTCTACGCGGGTGAGCGCGTGGATCTTGCACTTGAAGGTAGCTTCCTTACCGGCCAGCTCGGGAGCATGGTACTCGGTGGGGAAGGTCACGTTTACGTCGAACTCATCGTCGATCTTGTGGCCGACGATCTGCTCCTCAAAGCCGGGAATAAAGCTGCCGGAGCCAAGCTTCAGAGCGTAATCCTCGCCCTTGCCGCCCTCGAAAGCAACGCCATCGGCAAAGCCCTCATAGTCGATCACGGCGGTGTCGCCCATCTCAGCGGCGCGTCCCATTACCTCAGCCTCGCGGGAGTTGCGCTCGCGCACGGTATTGATCTCAGCATCTACCTCAGCCTCGGTCACGGGTGCTACGGTGCGGGTTGCGGCAAGACCGAGATAATCCTTTACGGTAACCTCAGGCTTTACAAAAACCTTAGCGGAGAGCACAAGGCCGTTGTCGTCGATAGAAACGATATCGAACTCGGGCTGAGCAACGGGCGTAATAGCGGCCTCAGCAACGGCTGCCTCGTATACGCCGGGGATCATATCGTTGATGGCGGTTTCATAGAAAACGCCCTTGCCGTACATTTTCTCGATCACGGAACGGGGAGCCTTGCCCTTGCGGAAGCCGGGCACGGTGATCTTTTTGCTTTCTTTCTGAAAGGCCTTGGTTACGGCCTCGTCAAAGGTTGCCTTATCAACCGAGATCTCAAGCGAAACTTGGCTGTTCTCGAGTTTTTCAGCTTTTACCAATTTCATTTTTTTCTTCCTCCAAAGATTGAAAAATTCACACAAAGTATATTGTAACGATTTTGCACCGTTTTGTCAAGTGTTTTCTACAAAAATATATATTTAAGAAGAACCGTTTTCGAGGGGAAAGATCTTGTGGGGCACAAAATCAAGATGATCCGAGGAGATGAGGTACAGGGATAAGCCGTTGTGGATTTGGTGCTGCGGCGCCGTGTAGGCACCGTGAATATGCCCGAAATAGCAGCGCTTGACACCGAAGGAAAGCATGGTATCGATCATTTCCTCAGAAATAAAATCTCCCCAAAGCGGCGGGAAGTGCAGAAAGCAGAGAATTTCCTTTTGCGCGTTCTCAGCCGCCTGCAGACTTTTGGCGGCCTGCAGACTGAATCTCAGGCGCTGCAGCTCGCGGTTCATAATCTTTTCGTAGTCCACCTCGCCCACGGTGATCTGCTGATTTTTTTCCAGGAACCAGCCGCGCGTGCCGCATACGATAAAGTCCTCTACCACGTAAGCGTTGTTATAAAGCAGGGAAAAGGAAGTGAACTGATTTTGAGCAAAATATTTATTGCATTTGGTTGCGGTATCCCACCAGAAATCGTGATTGCCCTTGCCGAGCAGCTTTTTTCCGGGCAAGCTTTCAAGCAGCGCAAAGTCGTTCTTGGTATCGGCGAGTGTCATGGCCCAGGAGATGTCACCCGGTATGATGACGGTATCGTTGTCGGTGACGACAGCACGCCAGTTTTTGACAATTTTTTGAGTATAATCGCGCCAACGCGAGCCGAACACGTCCATCCCGTGATCGGAGGCGGTGGAAAGATGCAGATCCGCTATGGTAAAGACCGACATGTGACGGCTCCTTTCTGAAATTCGGTATAAACATCGGGGGCGCGGCGCATACTGATAGTATCCCTTGAAAGGAGAGAGTATGCAAAATGGAAAGAAATGATAACTGCTGCAAGAATGTAAACGAGGGTATTACCTGTGACGTAAAGAACTGTCAATACCATGAGGGTGATTGCCATTGCACCGCGCAAAAGATCGCGGTCGGCCCCAGCTTTGCCACCTCCAGCACCGATACGGTATGCGCCACTTTTAAGCCCAAGAAGGACTGATTTTATCTTTTTCAAAGGAGTTGCCCGATTTTTCGGGCAACTCCGCTTTTTTATTTGGTCAGATAAGCCAGCATGGCATCCTGCATGCCGTCGGCATTTACCACGTCGGTAAAGCGCACCGTGCGCTCGCCGATGCCGCGCAGCGGATACGTGATCTCAACGCCGGTTTTTTCCGAAAGCTGGTCAAGGGCGGCAAGATCGGAGGCCGGCGCCTCGCCGTAAAGCGAGGTGTAAACGTCAGCCGCGAATTTGTAGGGGCTGGCGGTGGAGGCTACGACCATGGGCTTGCAGTCGCCCGTTTCCTTTTGGTACTGTGCTGCGGCGCTGACGGCAACTGCGGTGTGCGTGTCGATCAGATAGCCGCTTTCCTGCATGGTGCGGCGGATGGTAGCAGCGGTAGCAGCCTCATCGGCAAAATAGCCGTTAAAGCTTGCCTTGATGGCTGCAAGATCCGCACTATCCACAGTATAGGCGCCCGTGGTGTTCAGCTGCTTCATGTAAGCGGCAGTCTTTTCGGCACCCGACACAAAGTAGAGCAAACGCTCGAGGTTGCTCGAAATGAGGATATCCATTGAGGGGGACATAGTGAGATAAAAATCACGGTTGCGGTCATAGGTACCGGTGGTAAGGAAATCGGTGAGAATATTGTTTTTATTGGAAGCGCAGATCAAGCGGTCGATCGGCAGACCCATCAGCTTGGCAAGATAAGCGGCAAAAATGTTGCCGAAGTTGCCCGTGGGCACCGTGACGTTGATCTTGTCGCCATACTTGATCTCGCCCGCATTCAACAGATCGCAGTAAGCGGAAACATAATAAACGATCTGAGGCGCGAGACGTCCCCAGTTGATGGAGTTGGCAGAGGAGAGGAAATAGCCCTTGCCGTCAAGCTCCTTGGCAAGGTCGGCATCGGAAAAGATCTTTTTCACGCCGGTTTGCGCATCGTCAAAATTGCCCTTGATGGCGGTTACGTTGACGTTGTTGCCGGTCTGGGTCTGCATCTGCAGCTTCTGCACGGTGGAAACGCCGTCCACGGGATAAAATACCATCATTTTAATGCGGTCAATATCCTTGTAGCCCTCAAGTGCGGCCTTACCCGTGTCACCCGAGGTGGCTACCAGGATCAGCGCGGTGCGCTCCTCGCCGGTCTTGACCAGCGCGCGGGAGAGCAGGCGGGGCATGATCTGCAACGCCATATCCTTGAAAGCGGCGGTCGGGCCGTGCCACAGCTCCATGACGTGGGTGCTGTCATTCAGCTTATGTAAGGGTGCGGCACCGCCAACGAAGGAGGTGGGGGCGTAGGCAGCCCGGCAGTCGGCCAGCAACTCTTCGGGCGTGTAATCGGTTAAAAATTTGCCGAGCACGGTAGCGGCGCGGGCGGGATAATCCATGCTGCAAAGAGCATCGATCTCCTCCTTTGCCAAGGTAGGGATAGACTCCGGCACAAACAGGCCGCCATCGTTGGCAAGACCCTGCTTAATTACCTCTGCCGCGCTGAATTTAGCGGCCTTTTGATCGCGTGTGCTTTGAAATTTCATTGTTTGGAACTCCTTTGATACTATTCTTTGTTTACGACAGATCAATGACGTGCTTTTCCGTTTACGGAAAACGCGTCAATAATATGATTGATTTTTAACAGCTTTAAGCGCTTGGCACGGTCAAGATAGACCTCCACCACGTCAAAGCGCGGACAAAGCGGAGTGGGGTTGGCTCCAAGATAGGCAATGGCAGCGTCTGCTACGTGCCGTCGCTTGCTGTGGTCAACCGCTTCCGCGGGGCGGGTGCCCAGGGTCTTGGCGCCCTCGGCGGTACGCGTCTTGACCTCAACAAATACAATATATTGCTTGTTCTTTACAACTAGATCAAGCTCGTTTTTACCAAAATGCTTGTTGCGCGCCAGCACGCGGTAGCCTGCGCGGCGCAGCATACGGGCGGCATGCTTTTCTCCCGTTTTTCCGACTTTTTGTGGGGTATAAGTCTTCATTCACGATCAAGAAAACGGATAAATTTGGTGCGGTAGATCTCACACGGGCCATATTTGCGCAGCGCATCCATATGCGCCTTGGTGCCGTAGCCCTTGTGCTTGGCAATGCCGTATTCGGGATGGGCGGCATCAAGCTCGACACACAAACGGTCACGCGTGACCTTGGCTAAGATCGAGGCAGCCGCAATAGAGGGAGAAACGGCATCTCCGTGCACCACGGCACGGCAGGGAAGTGTGAAGCCGCGCGTCTGGTTGCCGTCAATGAGAGCAAAATCTGCTTTGACGGAAAGACCGTCTATGGTACGGCGCATGGCGTGCAGGGTAGTGGCAAGAATATCGGTTTCGTTGATCTCCTCCACGCTGCCCAGCACCACGCAATAGGCCACGGCCTTTTCGATGATCTCGTCATACAGCTTTTCGCGCTTCTTTTCGGTCAGCTTTTTGGAGTCGTCAAGACCCTCGATCACAAGTCCCGTCGGCAAAATGCACGCGGCGGCTGCTACCGGGCCGCAGAGTGGGCCGCGTCCCGCTTCATCTACGCCGCAAACGGCGGTGTAGCCCTCGTTTTCAAGAGCTGCCTCCAGCTCATACGTCAGCATGGCAGGTCTCCTTTCGCAATGGTATCGAGTGTGATGCGTCCGATCTTGGCGGCGCGAAATTCGTCAAGCAGCATATTGGCGGTGCGCTCGGTGTTGATCTCACCGCCGCTGATGAGAAAGCCGCGTTTTTTGCCGATCAGCTCAAACAGGCCGTAATCGTCAAGTGCATCACCGGTCACGGTATCAAGCTCCAGCTTATAGCGCGCGGCAAGCAGGGCAGGGTATTGGCGGCGAAGCTTGCGGCAAAGGGCCAGGGCAAGCGTTTCGATCTCTACCACGTCGTCCTTAATGGCGCCCGTGATGGCCAGGTTTTCACCCGTTTCACGGTCGTCAAAGCGCGGCCAGAGCACGCCCGGCATATCCATGAGGTCAAGTCCCTCCTTGGTGGTGACCCATTGCGGGGTCAGCGTTACGCCGGGGCGGTTTTCCACCTTGGCTTTTTTGGTGCCGCCGAGCAGGTTAATGAGCGAGGATTTTCCCACGTTGGGAATTCCCACGACCATAGCCTTCAGCTTGCGGCCGTCCATGCCCTTTTGGTGATAGCGTGCGAGCTTTTCGGCCAGCACCTCGCGAATGGCGGGCAAAAGGCGTTCCGTGCCTTTTTTGGCAACGCAATCAAAGGGCAGGCAAATGTGTCCCTCGCCCGTGTAACGGCGCACCCATTTTTCGGTTTCGGCAGGGTCGGCCAGCGTGGATTTGTTCAGCAGCGTGATCAACGGCTTGCCTTCGGTCAGGCGCATGATCTCGGGGTTGCGGGAGCTTTGCGGGATACGCGCATCGAGCAGCTCGATAACGATATCCACGTTTTTAAGGTTCTCACCGATCAGACGGCGCGTTTTCGCCATGTGGCCGGGAAACCATTGTATAATATCGGTTGGCATAGGTCACCTCATTTGAATACGGTAAAGGGCGCAAGGCGGAAGAGCGCGCGTCCGAGCACACAGCTCTCGTTTATCATGCCGATGTGCGCGTTGCGGCTATCGGCGGAATTGTTGCGGTTATCACCCATGACAAACAAATGATGCGCGGGCACGGCAAATACCTCGCTTTCGGTATCGGTCAGAGCCTCGGTGAAAAAGCCGCGGTCATAATAAGCGTAACCGCTTTCGTCCAGCGCCTCATCCTCGGTAAAGACCTCGTCGTCAGAAACAAAGACCTGCTTGTTTTGATAATCGATCTTCACAAACTGTCCTTCTGTTGCGATCACGCGCTTGACAATGGGCTTGTTGTAGTACTCCACATCCGAATCCGAAAGGTGAAAAACGATAATGTCACCGGTTTCGGGTGTGTAAAAGAGATCGGATATCACCAGCTTTTCGCCGTGCGCGAGGGTGTTGTTCATTGAGGGGCCGTCCACCTCGCAAAGGCGGACGCAAAAGGTCATGACCAAGACCACAAAGCAAACGGCCAGCACGAACATTTCAAGATATTCAATGAGGTTTGAGGCAAACGTGCCCTTTTGCGGCACGCTCTTGTGTTTGGCACTCAATATCGTTTCTCCTTGTTCTCAGTTGCCTGTGAGCAGCTCCATCAGGCGGTAGCCGTTGGCAAGATAATTTTTCTTGGCAGCGGCAGTTTCTTCGTTGAAGGTATCGACACCCGTAAGAACAGCATCGGAGGAGTAAATGAGGAAGGGAACGGGATCGATGGTGTGCGTGCGTGCACGGATGGGGGTGGGATGATCGGGCAGGATCATGATCTTGAAGTCCTCGCCCGTTTCGCGCAGGTAGGCAAGCACGGGGGTGAGGATCTCGGCATCAATACGCTCCACGGAGATCACCTTGTTTTCAAGCTCGGCGCGGTGACCGCACTCATCGGGACCCTCCACATGAACGTAAACCAGCTCGGCACCGTCTTTAAAAGCTTCGATCGCGGCGTCGGCTTTGCCCTTATAATTGGTGTGAACGTTGCCCGTGGCACCTGCAACGTCGATGGATTTCATACCCGCACAAAGGCCGATGCCCTTGATGAGGTCAACGGCGGAGATCACGGCACCCGCGAGATTCCATTTTTCGGTAAAGGAGGGAAGCTGCGGCTTTTTGCCGGGGCTCCAGAACCAAGCCGAGTTCGCGGGCTTCAGGCCGCGTGCGCGGCGTGCTTCGTTGATAGGATGATGATTGAGAACGTCAAAGCTCTCCTTCATCATGCGGTAAAACTCCTCGCCGCCGTCGTCTACACGGGGCAGATAGTCGCCAATGCGGCGCCCGAGAATGTCGTGGGGGCGCATGAAATTATACTGATCGTTTCCGTTTTTGCGGATCAGACAATGGCGGTAGCTGACGCCCGTGTAAAAATGGCGCTCGTCATTGCCGAAATGAGCCTGCAGAGCCTTGATCAGCTCGTCAGCCTCGGCAGTGGTGATCTCATCGGCGCTATGGTCGATGATGATCTTATCCTCGTATGCTTCGCCGTTGTCGGAAAGCGTGACGACGTTGCAGCGATATGCCGTTTCGTCGGGCTGCATCTCAATGCCCATGCTGACCGCCTCCAGGGGCGAGCGTCCCTTGGAATAGATCTTGGGGTCATAGGAAAGGATTGCCAGATTGGCGGTGTCACTTTCAGGCACCATATCGGCGGGAACGTTGGAAACCGTACCAACGAGCGAAACCTTGGCAAGCGCATCCATGCAGGGCTTGTGCGCTTTTGCCATGGGAGTGAGCCCCCCAAGCGCCTCGATGGGTTCATCGGCCATGCCGTCCGGAATTAAAACAAGATATTTCATAGGTCACCTCAGTATGCGCGTGCATTTTGCGCGCGAGAATATTATATCAAGTTATTATAGCATAAAAATGAGGGCAGGGCAACACCAAGAACAAAAATTTTTTAAAAAACAAGAAAAAAAGCGCCGTTTGCGTGGCAAACGGCGCTTTTTTGCACAATTATTGCAGATTGTCAACAATACGGTGGGTAAAGGCGAGCAGAGCCTCTTTTTCCTCGGGCTTGATTTTATCAAGGAAGGAAAGCAGGCCGCACTTCACGTAGTGAACCTCCTCAGCTACGGTGGTGCCCGACTCGGCAAGGATTGCCTTCATCTTGTTGGCGGCAGCCTCGTTGCCGTCGATCACCAGAGCCACGTTCTGTGCACGTGCCTTGGTCAGCTCACGGCAGAACAGACGAAGCTGATCCTCGGGATCGCCCTTGAGGGAGAGCATCAGGATCACGATACGCTCGTTGTTGCAGGAGTAAGCAGGGGGAATGTTGTCAACAGCGTTGATGGCAAGGTCATATTCAGCCTTGATCAGCTGTGCCATTTCGGCAATTTTGCTTTTTTTGGAAGCGCAAAGAACACGCATTTTGATAGCCATAGAAACCTCCGAAAATATGTATTTTGCTATAAAAATTTTGCTCAAAAACAAGTATATCATAGATCCATAAAAAGCGCAAATCTTTTTGTGAAAATCACAAAAAATCGTGAATTTTCAATAGTTTTCACAATATTTTTTTGGATATTTTCACTCAATTAAATTCCTGTTGCTTTCAAGAATAAGTTGAATATATCCGTAATATGATAAGCGGCAATCTAAATGCGTAAAAAGCAGCCACCGCTTTTTGGGCAGCATCGGTCCGGTTTGTATGTAAGGTGGCGAAAGGTACACAACCACACAAAAATAAAACTTGATCCGCCAAGGAACCTTCCAAATTAAATTTCTTTTGTGAGTGCCGTAAAATAATGGAAGATGTGATGCTGTCAGGTGCTGCACGTGTCGGCCGTCGAATGACCGGTGCTTGGCGCGAGCTTCGCGTGGAGGTAAGTGTGTGCCGTCAGTTATTTGTCATGTCTAAAGTCGTTCTACACAGAAAAATGTGATTTGAATGACTGAGATAGGCCAAAGCCCACAAAAGCCCCAAAAGCAGTTACAAGATGGAAAACCGCCTATTTCAAAGGCTTTTTCCATCCCCTTTTTTATACAAAATTGGACGTTGTTTTGTATGACGGGATAGAGAATTTGCGCAAGCAAATTTACCTTT
>JAFTKK010000067.1 GCA_017453325.1 Clostridia bacterium | reverse complement strand
TCCAATCGCGCCAAAAGCACCACAGCTGAAAATTCAGCTAATCAGCCTTCTCCTGCGGGAGAAGGGGGACCGCGTTAGCGGTGGATGAGGAGTTACCTTGCGTCTGTAACACCTCATCCGTCACGCATTCGCGTGCCACCTTCCCCTACTGGGGAAGGCTACGATCGCTCCACGCCTTTATTCCACCGTCTTAGGTGGTGGTTTTTTCTACTAAAGTTACAAAAAAAGCACTGTCCTGCACCGATTTGCGTGTGGGACAGCGCTTTTTGCGGATCGCAAAGCGTCATTTTTTAAATCTTCCGAAAACCTCACTCACCTTAGAAAAGCTTGCAAAGGTGTCGGGGTATTTTTTGATGATGCGCATCATTTTGCCGATCTGACGCTTGCGGATGATACAGATCAGCATATATCTTTCGGTATGTGAGTACATGCCGACCACATTCACCTCGGTCACGCCGTGACCCAAGGTCTCGATCAGCTCCTTTGCCAGCGCTTCGGGGTTTGAGGTGACGATCTCGAATTTGTAACCGTTGTGTGTGCCCGCCAGCAGATTATCGACCACCACGTTCGCCACAAACAGGTTGATGAGTGTACAGATCACGGGGGTGATCTGCATACCGTACACGAAAAAGGCAATGGCAACCACGCTGCCGTCGAGGTAAAAGGAAAGATGGGCAATATTCGTTTCGGGCTTCCAATGCTTGATGAGTGCAGAAATCGCATAAGTGCCGCCACTGGCACCGAAGCGACGCAGCATCAATGAAAAGCCCATGCCCGATATCACACCCGTGGCAATACAGGCAAACGCGATCTCAAAATCCTCACCTGCGGTAGCCGCCGCATACGGGGTCACGCCGATGCGATCAAAGAGCTCCACTCCCAGCGACTGCACAACCATATAAAGCATCAGCATACTGCCGAACTTGCGGTTCACAAACACCGTGACCAGAGCAAATATGGGAAGATTGAACGCCAGCATCAAAAACGCCCATTTGATGCGATAACCGAGCAAATGGTATGTAATCGTGGCAAGACCCCCGACACCGCCGGGCGCAAAGCCGTTGCTGTTCTGAAAAACATGATAGGCAAACGCCACGATCAAGCCCGCGCACACGGCAAAAAGGAGATCCATGCCCCATTGTCCCGCAGCTTGCCTTACATTCCTTTTCATTGAAATGTCCCTTCTTTCATGAATATCAACCACATTATAGCATGGCAACAAGATGATGTCAATGCGTTTTTTCGCCCACGCATATGTCTTTTTTTATACATATAGTGTCTATTTTCGCCTTGACGCGTGTTTTTGGTTATGCTACAATGAATTTGTATGAATGCATTTCAAATTTCGCTATGGAGGGAAACCATGTCTCAAAAGAAAATTTCCGCTATTCTGCTTGGCGCGGGCAACCGCGGCAAGGTCTATACAGACGATATGGCCAAATACCCCGACCTTTACGAGGTCGTCGGCGTGGCCGAGCCCATTGCCGCACGCCGCGAATATATCGCCAAAAAGCATCACATTCCCAGAGATCGCGTGTTTGCCGACTGGCGAGACCTTATGGCTCTGCCCAAAATTGCCGACGCCTGCATCATCTGCACCATGGATAGGGAGCACACCGAGCCGACCGTAGCCGCCATTGACAAGGGCTACGAGATCCTGCTCGAAAAGCCCGTGGCCGAAAATCCCGAGGAGTGCATGCTGCTGGCCAATTATGCCGAGGAAAAGGGCGTAAACGTGCTGGTTTGTCACGTGCTGCGCTACACCCCCTTCTTCAACAAGCTGAAAAACCTCATTGACGACGGCTACGTCGGCCGCGTGATGCAGATCCGCCACACCGAGGACGTGGGCCACCTGCACCAGAGCCATAGCTTCGTGCGCGGCAACTGGGCGAATGCAGAGCGCTCCACGCCCATGATCCTGCAAAAATGCTGCCACGACCTGGATATTCTGCAATGGCTGATCGGCGAGAAATGCACCCGTGTGCAGAGCTTTGGCTCTCTTAGCTACTTCACCAAGGAAAATTGCCCCGAGGGCGCACCGCTTCGCTGCACCGACGGCTGCCCCGCAGCAGACACCTGCCACTACCATTGCGAAAAGATCTATCTGTCCGACGACTGCCACGCCTGGATGAAGGAAGCGGTTGCCAAGTGCCCGAACCCCACAAAGGAGCAGCTGCAGGAAGCACTCCGCACCAGCGCTTTTGGGAAATGCGTATTCCAAACCGATAACGACGTGGTAGACCACCAGGTGGTGAACATGGAGTTTGAGGGCGGCGCCACCGCCAGTCTGTCAATGGCCGCCTTTAACGAGGGTGGACGTGATATCTATGTCATGGGCACCGACGGCTCGCTGCACGGCCGCATGAAGGATCCCTTCTTTACCTACTTCTCCTTTAAAACGGGGGAAACCACCAAGATCATGATCGACGATGCCGCCAAAACCAGCGAGCACTTCGGCGGCGGCCACGGCGGCGGCGACCAGGGCATTATGCAGGCCTTCTTCGCCCGTATGAAGGGCACCTATGCGGGCAAATCCATCTGCTCCCTGCGCCAGTCGGTTGACAATCACCTCATGGCCTTTGCCGCAGAAAAATCCCGCGTGGAGGGCAGCGTGATCACCATGTCCGAGTATTGCGACAAGCTGAACGAAACGCTGAAAAATCAATAACATTTCGGGGGTTAGCTGCGCTTTTGACCGCTTTTGCTCTCTTCTCCGACACCGCGCTTATTTGCCCCATTGCACAAACGATCTTACAGGCCGCGCTTTGGCGCGGCCTTTTTTAGCTTCGCGCATGTGCCTATCATCCGCGAGGGAGCGCGAGAAGTACCCGATCACACGCAGCGCCTCAACACGGAAGGAGCAAGCTGCAATTTTGCTCCGTTTATCGTAAGGGGCTGTCCTCGGCTTCGCCGAGGACAGCCCCTTACGGGGAAGAAATGTGCAAACATTGCGGCAACACGCCTAATTCGATGTAGGGGCGGGGCTCGCTCCGCCCGAAAACAACGATGAAAAAACCAATGAAACGGGAGGACACAAGGCCCGTGACCACCGTAGGTGTGTCAACGTGCTCGGCAAAGCCGAGGACAGCTCCCCCACACAGGACAGCGCCCCTGTGTTCTTGTGTCATCCTGAGCGAGGCAAGAAAGCCGAGCGAAGGATCTCGACCGAGGCAAGAGGCCGAGGGCGCGGTTTGTTCGCACAAGACTTTTCTGTGCGCGATGGAATATTTTTCAAGAGGGTTTGGCACATACATACCCCTCCCTTTCGCTAAAAAGCCGGTTGCCTGCTCGCCGCCATGTTTGCAAAAAGCAGTTGACATTTTCGCCATTTTAGTATAAAATGTCAACAGACTGTTTTTATGAGGTTTTTGATATGATTTGTAACTCTATTCTTGATGCACTCGGCAACACGCCCCTTATTCGCCTTTCGCGCATGGCAGAGCCCGAGAGCGCCGAGATCTTGGTGAAATTTGAAGGTCTTAACGTCGGCGGCTCGATCAAGACCCGTACCGCCTATAACATGATCCGCGCAGCAGAGGCTGAGGGAAAGATCGGCCCCGATACCGTCATCGTAGAGCCGACCAGCGGCAACCAAGGCATTGGCCTCTCGCTTGTTGGCGCGGTGCGCGGCTACAAAACCAAGATCATTATGCCCGATTCCGTCAGCGAAGAACGCCGCAAGCTGGTGGAGCATTACGGCGCAGAGGTCATTCTCATTCACGATGCGGGCAACATTGGCGACTGCATTGAGGAATGCCTGCAAACGGCGCTCCGTATGCAGCGCGAGGACCCCCGCGTGTTCGTCCCTCAGCAATTTGAAAATCCCAACAACGTCGCCATCCAGCGCGAGCAGACGGGCGTGGAGATCTTAGAGGCCGTCGGCGGCCCCATCCACGGCTTTTGCTCGGGCATCGGCACGGGCGGCACCATCACGGGCATTGGCGAGACCCTAAAGGCCGCCAACCCCGATATTGAAATTTGGGCGGTGGAGCCCGAGCACGCCGCGATCCTTTCGGGCGGCTCGATCGGCACACACCTGCAAATGGGCATTGGTGACGGCCTTATCCCCCCCATTCTTAACACCGAGATCTACAACGATATCTGCATCATCGGCGACGAGGAGGCGCTTTCTACCGCGAAGCGTCTGGCCTCGGAGGAGGGTATCATGTGCGGCATTTCGAGCGGCACCAACGTGGCCGCCGCCATTCGTCTGGCGAAAAAGCTGGGGCGCGGCAAGACCGTTGTGACCGTCCTGCCCGACACGGCAGAGCGCTATTTTTCCACCCCACTTTTTGAATGACATATTGGCACTTTTTGTGAAAACGGAGGTTGGCAATGCTACTGATCCAAAACGGACACGTAAAAACAATGGTAGGCCCCGACATTGAAAACGGTGCGGTGCTGATCGGTGATGACGGCAAGATCCTTGCCGTTGGTAAGGACATTGCCACCCCTGCGGGCGCAACAGTAATTGACGCCAAGGGCAAGCTTGTCACGCCCGGATGCGTAGAGGCACATTGCCACATCGCTCTGCACGATCAGGCGATGGGCTGGGAGGGCAAGGACCACAACGAGCGCTATGACCCGCTGACACCTCACCTGCGCGCGATCGATGCCATATATCCGCAGGACGAGGCATTTGCCGCGGCCATTTCGCACGGTGTGACCGCTGCTTGCACGGGCCCCGGTAGTGTCAACGTGGTGGGAGGTACCTTTGCCGCCATCAAATTAGTGGGCAAACGGGTTGACAAAATGGTCATCAAGAATCCCGTGGCAATGAAATGCGCGTTTGGCGAGAACCCCAAAAATGCATACGGGCAGGGCGCCAAAAAGAATCCCGCGACCCGCATGGGCACGGCGGCTCTTTTGCGCGAGCTACTCTTTAAGACGCGCAGATACATGGAGGATAAGGAGGCGGGCAAGTCTCCCTCATTTGACATCAAGCTGGAGGCCATGATCCCTGTGCTGAAGGGTGAGATCCCCTTAAAGGCACACGCCCATCGTGCAGATGATATCTTCACCTCGATTCGCATTGCCAAGGAATTTGGCGTGGGACTTACACTTGACCACTGCACCGACGGCGCATTGATCGCGGACGAGCTGGCACAGGAGCGCTACCCCGCTTTTGTCGGCCCCTCGTTTGGCTCAAAATCCAAGATCGAATTGACAGGCAAAAGCTTTAAGACGCCTGCCGCCCTGCATGCGGCCGGTGTGCCGATCAGCATTATCACGGACGCCCCCGTGACGCCGCTTGAAGCCCTACCGCTCTGTGCGGGGCTGGCGGTTGCTGCAGGGCTCCCGATAGAAGAGGGCTGGCGCGCCATTACCATCAACCCCGCGGTGCAAACCGGCATTGGTGACCGCGTGGGCAGCCTTGAAGTGGGGAAGGACGGCGACGTGGTGATCTGGCAAGCCGATCCGCTGATAACGGTCGGCGCCGCAGCGTACATGACGATAGTGGACGGCAAGATCGTATATACCGCAGAAAATTAACGTAAAACGGGCTGCGTCAAATGGCGCAGCCCCTTTTTGGTGCAAATTGATATGATATATATTATGCTTTCATAAGTGCTTGATTATGTAACAAAAAAATTGTCGAAATCAGGGCGAAATTTCGTCAAAATTTCAACAAAATAAGGGTTGCATTCAGGCACAAAAAGTGTTACAATAAGCGCGTTGTTTTTTTCCTATTATAAAATAAAAAAACGGATGGTGCAAAAATGGACTCTCTTATTTATGCGCTCAGCGCCGTAGCCCCTATCGTGCTGATGGTGGCGATCGGCTATTTCCTCAAACGGATCGGTATGATCCCCGAGGCGTTTGCAAACGCAGGCAACAAGCTCGTGTTCCGCGTGTTTATGCCCGTGATGCTTTTCCTCAAGATATACCGCATTCAGGATCTGTCAAACGTCAATCTGACCTTTATTCTCTATGCCGTTGTGGCACTTTTGATCATTTTCGCGCTCGCGGTTCCCGCCTCGATCCTCATCGCGGGCAAAAAGGATCGCCGCGGCGTCTTGGTGCAGGCCTCCTTCCGTTCGGGCTATTCCCTCATCGGTATTCCGCTTGCACAGTCGCTGTACGGTGAGGAGGGCGCCATGGCCGCAGCGCTCCTCTCTGCTGCCGTCATTCCCGTGTTCAACGTGCTGGCCGTTATCAGCCTTTCGGCGCTCGGCAACGACGCAGGCGAACGCGTGAGTGTGAAGCGCATCGTCATGGGCATCATCAAAAACCCCCTCATTATCGGCATCGTGTCGGGCCTTGTTGCCATCGGCATCCGCATGCTCTTCATCGAGTGGGGTGTGGACTTCCGCCTCGCGAACGTCGGCCCCGTGATGGAAGTGATCGAATACATTTCGAGCCTTGCCATCCCCTTGGCACTCCTTGTGCTTGGCGCACAGTTTGAGTTTTCCGCCGTTTCGGCGCTCAAAAAGGAGATCATCTTCGGCACCGTGGTGCGCTGCGTGATCGTGCCCCTGTTTGCCCTTGGCATTGCTTATTTCTGCTTCCGCGCCGATCTCGGCAAGGCGCAGTTTGCCGCCTTTGTTTCTCTGTTTGCCTCGCCCGTGGCCGTGCCCAGCGTACCCATGGTGCAGGAAATGAACGGTGACGTGACCCTGGCGGGTCAGCTGGTGGTGTGGTCCACGCTGGTGGCCGCCTTCTCCATTTTCCTTGCCGCATTTCTCCTCAGGCTCGGCGGCGCGCTCTAACAGCGCGCCCCGCCGCCGAGGCGCAAAAACATCTCTTACAAATTTTTTCTGATTTTTTTATTTTTCCTCTTGACAAGCCCTTTTCTTTGTGCTATAATACCGAAGTACGCCGAAAAGCGACGTGCGGCATTAGCTCAGCCGGATAGAGTGCCTGGCTACGAACCAGTAGGTCGGGGGTTCGAATCCCTCATGCCGCGCCATAAAGAAAAGCCCCCACGATGTGGGGGCTTTTCTTTATGCTCTGGCATGGGGCGAGGCGAACCCCTGGAAGGTTCAGCAAAAAGCTTCAACCTTTGCTTTCTTTGGCGAACCTTCCTCCGTCGCCGCAGGCGACGGGAATCGAACTCCCTCATGCCGCGGGCATGGGGCGAGGCGAACCTATGGAAGGTTCCGCTAAAAGCTTCAACCTTTGCTTTCTTCCGCGAACCTTCCACCGTCGCCGCAGGCGACGGGAATCGAACTCCCTCATGCCGCGGGCATGGGAGGAGGCGAACCTATGGAAGGTTCCGCTAAAAGCTTCAACCTTTGCTTTCTTTGGCGAACCTTCCACCGTCGCCATAGGCGACGGGAATCGAACTCCTCTGCCGAGCAAACAAAAATCCGCCTTCTTTCGAAAGCGGATTTTAATAAATCACCAAGCTTTTCTCCTCACGGAGAAAAGCATTTTTTATCATAGGGGATACACCCAATTTACCCGTATCATCAAACCAAAAGAGCTTCATCTTCCTTCACGTACTCGATGATATCACCGATATCGCACTCCAGCGCCGCGCATATGCGGTCTAAAATGTAACAGTCATACCGCACAACACGATTTTTATAGTAGCGGTCAATCGTTTGAAATTTGACCTCAGTTCGCTTGGCTAACTCATATCGAGTAATTCCGCGCTCATCCAAATATCGATCTATCATCAATCTTACCATTACCACCACTCCTTTGGTATATATTTTATCGAATATATACCTAATTGACAATCTCTTTATTTTAGTATATCTTATATAGGAGTATATGTCAAGGATAAATAATAGCTATACGGGAATTAACCAACTCACAGCATATTTCCCGCGCCTTTGGGAAAAACTGCACCCGTGGGGGTGATGTCATGAAAGAAAAGCACGGGGTGCTTACGCTGACCTTTTTGACCGTGACCGTGGCGGTCTATTTGATCCTATGGCAGATTCTGATCTGCTTTTTCAGCTTTCCCGTTTATTATTACGGACGCTTGATTGAGCTGCTCGCGCTGGGGCTTTTTACCGCGCTTGCCGTTTTTACTCCCATGCGCTTTGAGGAAATGGGTATATTGGTGCCCCGACGGGTACTGTTTCGCTCGATCGCGCTCGGCGGCGGAGTGGGGCTTGTGTTTGTGGCGATATTGGCCGCCATATCATGGCTTGCGGGGGGGAATATCCCCTTTTCCTGGCACGTTACGGGAGATATTTCGCGCATGACCTATTTTGTGGTGGCGCCCTTTCAAGAAATTTTGGCCAAGAGCGTGATGTTTTACAGCTTTGAAGCGGTGTTCGATCAAAAGCACCCGCACGTGGCCAATTTCCTCTGTGCCCTCACCTTTGGCACCTTTCACGTGGTATACGGCATTGAAATGATGCTGGCCGCCATGGCATTATCCCTTGTAACGGGGTGGATTTTTATGCGCGAGCGCGCCGTTTGGGGGTGCGCTGTGACGCATTTTTGCTGCGGATTTTTCCCGCTTTGCTTCGGCATCGGATAAATCAAGTGCTTGCATTTTGGGGACATGTGTGTTATACTGTCAACAGAAAGAGCGAGGTGAACACGTCATGCAAGCAAAGCAAAGCCCCAAAAAGCCCCCCGTATCCAACTGCGAAAGCTGCGAGTTTTACGATTATGACGAATATTACGAGGAATACACCTGTAAAATGCGTCTGGACGAGGACGAAATGATCCGTTTTTTAAAGGGCGACAATGCCGCGTGCCCCTATTACCGCTTTTATGATGAATATAAGAGTGTGCACAAGCAACTGTGATGAAGAGCCCCACCGCCGCGGCGGTGGGGCTCTTTTTGCCAAACAACCCAAAAAGTTTCGCAAAATAGAGAAAAATTCAGAAAAATATCACACACGCGCGCGAAAAAGTGGCGCTTGGCGGTTGATTTATTCAAGATAATATGATAAAATATTTTTATCTGTATAATTTGCGGTCCCCGACCGCTGAAAGGAATTCCATATGATAAAAATCGATCATTTGGTCAAAAACTACGGCGCAACCCCCGCAGTCGACGACATCAGCTTCGAGGTGGAGCGCGGCGAGATCGTTGGTCTGCTCGGCCCGAACGGCGCCGGCAAATCGACGACCATGAATATTTTAGCGGGCTATCTTTCCTCTACCGCAGGACGCGTCATTGTGGACGGCTTGAACGTCCTTGATCAGCCGCTTGAGGTCAAAAAGCGCATCGGCTACCTGCCCGAGCAGCCCCCGCTGTACCTTGATATGACGGTGGAGGAATACCTCATTTTCGTCTATAACCTCAAGGGCTGCACCCTCAACCGCACCAAGCACCTGCAGGAGATCTGTGAGGTGGTGAAGCTGACCGACGTTTACCACCGCCTGATCAAAAATCTCTCCAAGGGCTTCCGTCAGCGCGTCGGCATTGCGCAAGCGCTGATCGGCAATCCGCCCGTCATCATCTTTGACGAGCCGACCGTTGGCCTTGACCCCAAGCAGATCATTGAGGTGCGCAACCTCATCCGCACGCTCGGACGCGACCACACCGTCATTCTCTCGACGCACATTTTGCAGGAGGTGCAGGCCGTTTGCGACCGCATTATCATCATCAACAAGGGCAAGATCGTGGCGGACGAGCTGACCGAAAACATCAACCGCGTGGCCTCCAACACCTGCCGCTACCAGGCCAAGATCTGCGGCCCCCAGCGCGAGGTGCTTGCCATGCTGCGTGAGCGCCCCGACGTGGCTTACGCCGAGGTGCTTGCCGCACGCGACGGCGAGGCTTACATCTATCACATTGAGGGCACCAAGGGTGTGGACATCCGCAAATCTCTGTTCTATGCACTCAGCGCCAAGGGCTGGCCTCTGGTGGGTCTTGAAACGCTTGGCATGAACCTTGAGGATATCTTCATCTCCGTGGTGGACAAGACCGACGGTGCCGCCGAGCAGAAATCGGCAAAGGGTGCCAAAAAGGGACGCACCCGCACCGTGGAAAAGGACATTGCGCAGTCCATCCTCGATGCCACCGCCGCCAAACAAAACGAGATCGCACCCTACGAGGGCGATGAATAACTGAAAGGAGCGCCCGCCCCCGCGGGCTGACCGAAACGATATGTTCGCTATTTACAAAAAGGAATTGCGCGCTTACTTCACGACCCCCATCGGGTACATATACGTTGGCGTGTTTCTTGCCGTTTCCGCGCTGATCTGCGCCTTTACCACCGTGCAGCAGGCAAGCTATAATACCTCCTCGTTCTTTCAATACCTGCTCTTTTTGTTCATCGTTCTGATCCCGTTGCTCACCATGCGTATGTTTGCCGAGGAGCGCAAGACCAGAACCGAGCAGCTGCTGCTCACCGCACCCGTGACCCTCACGGGCATGGTGCTTGGCAAGTTTTTTGCGGCAATGACGCTCTTTGCCTCCTCCGTGCTTGCCTCCTGCATCAACTTCCTGCCCCTCATCGGCTATGCTCTCTCGGAGCAATCTGCCGCAACCGCCGACACGCATATCGGCCCCGTTGGCGGCCAGATCGTTGGCTGCGTCATCGGCCTTTTGCTGGTGGGCGCCGCATTTATTGCCATTGGCCTGTTTATCTCCTCGCTGACCGAAAACCAGCTTGCCTCCGCGATCATCACCATCGCGGTCTTAGCGGTGATGGTGCTGGTGGGCGTGGTGGCCGCTTACGTCAACGCCGCCCCCGTGCGCACCGTGCTTGACTGGATCTCGGTGCTCAGCCGCTATGACAATTTTGCCATGGGCATGTTTGATTTCTCGGCATTGCTATACTACGTATCCATTGCCGGTGTGTTTATTTTCCTCACGGTGCGCATCTACGATAAGCGCCGTTGGGGCTGATGGGAGGCGATGCAGATGAAGCTGTTACACACCAAAAAATTCCGCCACGGCAGCGTATCGCTGGCCCTGACCGTTGTGGTGATCGCTGCGGTGATCCTTGTGAACGCCATTTTCAGCGCACTCAGCGAAAAATATCTCTGGTACATTGATATGACCCCCGAGCCCCGCTTCACCCTCTCCGAGGAGGCCAAGGCGCTCCTTGGTCAAATGACCGACGAAAACGGCCATGCCGAGGAAGTGAACATCATCCTGTGCGACGAAAAATACGCCTGGGAGATGGATACCGTTCAGCTTGAGGTTTTAAAAACTGCGCTGGATATTGAAAAATACTTCCCCAATGTCAAGGTTACCTATACCGACATCTATACCAACCCCTCGGCCGTGAACACCTACAAGGAGCAGACCGGCAAGAACATCACCTCGCAGAGCGTGATCATTACCTGCGGCACCGCCGTGCGTGTTTACAACTTAGAGGACTTTTTCGTGCTTGACGACAACGGATACGTCACGGGTTACGACGGCGAGCAGGTGTTCGTCTCCTCGCTGCTCTCTGTCACGCAGGCCTTCTCGCCCGTCGCGTGCCTGACAAGCAACCACGGTGAGGCAGGCTACGAGGCGCTCGGCACGCTGCTCACGCAGATCGGCTTTGAGGTAAAGACCGTAGACCTCACGAGTGAGGAGCTCCCTGCGGATTGCCGCCTTTTGGTGATCTTTGACCCCTTGCGCGACTTCTATGAGAAGGGCGCCCTTTCCGAGGTCTCCGAGATCGACAAGATCGAGGCCTATCTTGACGGCAACAACTCCATGATGGTGTTCTTTGACAAGGACACGCCCTATCTCCAGAACCTCGAGCAGCTGCTTGCCGAGTGGGGCATTGAGGTGGATCGCTCCGACAAGAACGACAATACCGTCATCCGCGACCTTGCCTCGTCTCTGACGGTCAACGGTTACACCAACAAGGCCGTTTACGAAACGGGCGGCACGGGCTCGCAGATCATCGCGCATATGCGCGAGGAAGCGGTTCCCAAGACCGTTGCCTTCCCGAACACCACCGCCTTCCGCTTCTCCTCCCTTTACAAGGAAACGCTTTACGAGGACTACCGTTGCGCCTCCTATACCGGTAACGTCAACGACCGCACCTGCTACAACGTATTTGTGTCCTCCCCCGAGGCCGTTGCCATGGCCAAGGGCGAGGAGGTTGATTTTGCCACGGCAGACGCACCCTTTGCCTATATGATGCTCTCCTGCCAGTCGGTCATCAACGACGACACGCAGACCATCTCGCACTCCTTCGTGCTGGCCTCCGCCTCGACCGACTTTGCCGCAGCCGCCGCGCTGGACAGCCGCTACGGCAACGCATCCGTGCTCTCCTACGCCTGCAATACCATGGGCAGCCTTGTGGTGCCCGTGTCGCTTGACTGCAAGTATTACGCCAGCATGGAGATCACCGGCATCACCGCCAAGGAAGCGAGCACCATCACCGTGATATTCACCGTAGTACCGACCGCAGCTATCTTCATCGCCGGTATTTATGTGATGATAAGGAGAAAGCACGCATGACGGAACAGAACACCAACCGCTCGGTCGTACGTGTCAAATCCGCCCTTGCGCGCCAGCGCCGCACGCTGCTTTATCTGCTGATCGCGGTGGCGCTGCTCGGCGTGGCCTTTGGCCTGACGCTCTTTTTCACCTCGCGCACGGCGTTTTATGACCCCACCGACGGCACCAAATATTACGTAGCCAAGGAGGACGGGCTTTACGTGCTGAAGACCACCTCGGGTGAGGTGCTCTCCACCACCGAGGGCGGCAACTACGTGACCCTGGCCGGCACCATCGTTTACGTGGACGACGAAACGGGCGCACACAGCACCGTGGCCGCGGTTCTCTCGGAGGACGGCGACGTCGTGAAATTTGACACCAGCACCACCTCCTATGACGTGCTGCTTTACCCGCTTCTCGAACGCGCCAACATTTCCGAGATCGAGGTGCACAACGAAAACGGCAGCTTCAAATTTATCAAGATCCTTTACAAGGACCCCGACACGGGTGAGGAAACCACCAAGTTCATCATCGACGGCAGAGAGGATATCCCCGTTGATCAATCCATCATCTTTGCCACGCTGATCTACTGCACGGGCAACACCCGCACGCTCCTGCGCCTTGATACCAATCGCGTGAAGGAGCTCGGCTATGCCGAATACGGCCTGCCCGAGGATACCGCCAATGCCACGCGCTACTTTGTCATCACCGCCATGGACGGTACCAAGCACAAGGTGATCCTCGGTGACGAGGTGCCCTCCGGAGACGGCTATTTCGCCCGCTACGAGGGACGCGACGCCGTTTACGTGCTGAGCGAGCTGACCGCAAGCGACTACAACAAGACCTATGCCGACGCCCTGTTTGGCAAGGTGGAGGACTACGTCACGCCCCCCACCGCCTCGGATAACATGGAATCGAGCAACTATTTTGACATCACCGACTTCAAGCTCTATAAAAACGGCGCCCCCACCGCCGAGGAGCTGCAAAACGGCGGCAAGAAGCCCTTTATTGCATTCTCCTACCGCGGCTCGATCGACCTGCGCTACAATACCTATTACGCAAGTATTCCCTACACCACCGACGGAGATCTTTCCGGCTATTCGATCAACTCCTACCGTGTAGACGACTGCCTTTATACCCTCTACACCTGGATGCCCGACTTTGTGGCCGAGCTTGGCACGACCAAGGACATGGCCGACGCTGATATCAACGAGTGGCTGAAGCCCTACGGCCTTGATAACGATTCCTATCCTTACCGCGTGACCTTTACCTTTAACAAGGATCGCACCTACAACAGCGAAACAGGCAAGGACGTGATCAAAAAAGCAGACCAGGAAAAGCACATCATCCTCATCAGCGACAAGCAGGAGGACGGATATTATTACGCCTACAATATCTGCTACGTCTACGATGAAGCGACCAAGGACTTCACCAAGCCGGCTGACGGCTACAATATGATCGTGGCGCTGAGCGAAGAGCAGCTTGGGTTCCTGTTCTTCACAGAGAAGGACTGGATCTCCTACGACCTCTTTACGGGTCACATTGCCTATATGGAGGAAATGTATATCAAGATCGCCCCGGGTCTTGCCGACAAGTATCCCGAGGGCTACGAGGAGACCTTCTCGCTTGACAACTCCGACACGCTTGCCTATCTTGCCACCCAAGACGCTGCCACCTCGCAGCTGACCGCCGACAAGGTGGTGGTGCGCGATTCCGCGATGAAGGCGCTGAACGCCAAGCAGTTCAAGACCTTCTACAGCTCGCTGCTATATACCACCTGCTCGGGCTACTCCTCGCTTTCCGAAGAGAAAAAGGAGTCGTATATTGCCTCGGGCGCCGAGGGCGCCGCGCTTGTGATCCGCATCAAGTACGTGCTACGTGAGCTCAACGAGGATACCGGCTATTACGAGGAGACGGGTGAGGTCATTGTACGCGAATATTGCTTCTATGAGGATCTTTCCTACCCTCGTCAGTACTTTACCACCGTCAACGGCGTGGGCGACTTTTACACCGTTTCCTCGCGTGTGAAAAAGGTGATCAACGATATCATGAAGCTGTACGGCACGCCCGAAACCGACCCCATCAAATACGATAGCTTGAATTAAAAAATCCCCCGTGTGCCGATGGCACGACAAAGAAAAAGGGGCTGTCTCAAATGCGTTTCGCATTGAGACAGCCCCTTTTTGTATTACAGTCATTACTCCGCAGGTGCGGGCACGTATTTGCCGTAAAGCTCGGTTACGTAGCCAAAGGGCAGCAGATCCTCTTGGCAGCGGTAAAAAAACGGATCGAAGCGAACGGTGGTGCTGCTGTTCATGATAAAGGTGTCGATCACGGCGCCCTCGGCAGAGAAAAATGTCAAGCGGTAAATAAAGCCCTTGTACCCTTGAGAAATATTGTCTCGCCGCAGCGAAACCGCCTGTATGCCCGTCACGAGCGTGGCGATCTCGGCGCTGTCGGTGACGGTAAAGCGCTCTCCCGTACTACCGCAAAGCACCTCCACAGCGGCCACCTCCTCGGGCGACACCCCGCGCAAAAATCTTTTTGGCGTGTAATACCATGCGGTAAGAGCAATGACCCCCGCCAGCAGCAAAGCGGCTGAAATGATCAAAATATATCTTTTTTTCATCGCGCGCTCCTTTACGTTTCGGTCAAAAAAGCCTTGATCTCGGGAAGGCGCTTCACGGCAAGCGCGCGGCCCATCTCGTAAGCGGCCCGCAGCTTTTTTTCGCTGTGCGTCACGCGCTTGATGGGGAGCTTTCCCTCGGGGCGCAGCACCAGCACCTCACCGCGCGCCTCGCGCTCGGCCAGAGCGTCAAGCGTTTCATTGTAAAAGACGTGGCGCGTTGCCATCGCCTCGGCCGCCTTGGGATATTTGCGCAGCAGCAGGCGCAGGGCGAGCGTGGCGCGGAATTTGCGCTTGCGGTAGCCCTTTTCGTTGGTCAGGATCACCACGTTGCGGTCATAGCCGATGCTTTCAAAATACGCCAGCGGCACGGAATCTGCCATGGCGCCGTCAAGATAGCGCCCCTCGCCGATCTGTACCACACGGGACACAAAGGGCATGGAGGCCGAGGCGCGGATCCAGTCAAGGATCTCGGTGCCCCGCGCGCTGTCGCAACGGTGATAGACCGCCTTGCCCGTCTGCACGTCGGTTGCCACCACGTAAAATTCCATCGGGGAAGCGTCAAAGGCCTCCTCGTCAAACACGTCAAGCCTTTTGGGCAGCTCGCGGTAGCAAAACTCCGCCCCGTACATATCTCCCGTTTTAAAAAGAGAGCGCCAGCTGCAATAGCGCTTATCGCGGCAGTATTTTACGTTGTATCTGAGCGTTCTGCCGATCTGCCCCGACTTATAGTTGCAGCCAAAGGCTGCCCCCGCCGACACACCGACGAGGCCGTCAAATTCCACGCCGTTTTCCATCAGCACGTCAAGAATGCCTGCCGTAAACAGGCCGCGCATGGCGCCGCCCTCTAAAACAAGCCCTTTTTTCACACCGTTCCCCCTCTTTTCAAGCGCAAAAGCGTTTCTTTTATCACCGCAAGCGCGTCCGCGGGCGCACACACGGGCAGGCTCGCCGTAGCGCGCTCCATGGGGCAAAATCCGTCCCCCGTGCGGTTTTTGATGGCGGGCACAGCAGTATCATAGCTGAAAGCGATCCCGTTTGCCGTCAAAACGTCGATGGCACGTGCGCTGATCACGCACGCGTGCACGTGTGCCACGCCGAGCAGCACGTATAGAAAGGCAGCGGCGCCCCCTACCACCTTATCGGCCGCAAAAAAGCCGCGAAGGTCGGTTTCATCCTCCAGCCATTGCAGCAGCGGCGCCACGCCGCGCGCGGTGGCGGTGTGGGTACACGCACCGCGGCAAAGCACGCAGGTATAATCCCCGCTTTTCAATACCGTTTTGGCCGTTATCAAATCCTGCATAACACTCCTTATTTTTCAAATGCCGTGACGGCCTCGTTAAGATGTGCACGAATACCAAGATGCTGCGGGCAGGCACTCTCGCACTTGCCGCACCCGATGCAGGCCGAGGCCTTCGGTGCGTTGCTCGTGAACGCGGTGTAATAATGCTTGGCGTTCCAGGAATTGCAGATGCGCATGGAATTGACCGCACTGAGGATCTCGGGGATCGGCAGTCCCACGGGGCAGACCTCGGTGCAATACCTGCAGGCCGTACATGGGATAAGGTCCTGCGTGCGCAAAAGCGCCGTCACCTGCGCGACCGCCTCGCGCTCGCGCGCGTCAAGGGGCTGAAAATCCTTCATATATGCCACGTTATCGCGCACCATTTCGGCACTTCCCATACCCGAGAGCACCGAAACGACCCCCTCGAAGCCTGCCGCAAAGCGGATGGCGAAGGAAGCATAGGAGCCCGCACCGAGCGCATCAAATACCGCCTTTGCCTCATCGGGCAGATCCTTGACCAGTCTGCCGCCCTTGACGGGCTCCATCACCAAAACGGGCTTGCCAAACTCGCGGCAGACCTCGTAGCAAAGGCGCCCCTGCACCGAGGGATCCTCATAGTCAAGATAGTTAAATTGAAGCTGCACCACCTCGATCTCGGGGTAATCGGTGAGAATTCTGCGGAGTGTGGCGGCATCGTCATGGAAGGAAATGCCGAAATGCTTGATGCGACCCTCGTCCCGGAAAGCAAGCGCGGTCTCATAGGCGTGGTGCTTTTTGTATTTTTCATAAAGGCTGCGATCCTGCGCGTGCATGAGATAAATATCGAAATAATCCACGCCGCAGGCCGCCAGCTGACTTTCAAAATACGGGCGAATGTCGGCATTGGTGCTAAAAAAGTTGTGCGAAAGCTTGTTGGTCAGCACGTAGCTGTCACGCGGATAGCGCGAGGTAAGGCAGGTGCGCAAGGCCGTTTCGCTCTTGCCCCCAAGATACCCGCGCGCGGTATCAAAATAATTGAAGCCGCTTTCCATAAACAGATCCACCAAACGGGAAAACTCTGCCGTATCGACCGCATCCCCCGCCATCGGCAGACGCATACAGCCAAAGCCCAGCTTGCCCTTGATACCGAACAGTTCACTCATGTTGTTTCTCCTTTACGTATGACTGCTTTTAGTATAGCATATTTTTGCGAGTTTGGCAAGATAACGGGCTGTGGCATTTGATGCAGAAGGCGTGATCTCGGCATGATAGGCGTATAGATATACGTCGAGTGCCGAGAGCGCGTCTAAAAAAACACACATAAAAATTGAAATTCGTAAGAATTTCTACCTTAAAATGAGAAGGCCGCCTTTACTATCGATACTTGATAGCAAAAGCGGCTTTATTTGTTTCGTGTGTTTTTGGTCTGCGCGGATGACGCAGCCCCTTTATTCTTCCGAATCGGCCTCGGCTTCTGTCACAGGCTCGGCCTTTTTCACCGTGAGCTCGTGTGTCATCACGTCGTCTGCATTGGTGACGGTGATGGTAAGATTTTCGTGTGTGATGGTGGTGCCGATCTGCGGAATGCAGCCGCATTGCTCGGTTAACCAGCCGTTGACCGTGGTAGACAGAATGCCCTCCTCGACCTCTGTGCCGAAAAATGCAAAGAAGGCCTCAAGAGAAATGCTCGAAAGCACGCGATATGTATCCTCACCCACGGCAACGATCTCCTCGGTGGCCTCGTCCTGCTCATCCCAGATCTCGCCCACGATCTGTTCAAGAATGTCCTCCATGGTCACAATACCCGAAACCTGGCCGTATTCGTTGACGACGATCACCATATGGCGGTGATCGTTCTGCATATCCTTAAACAACGCATCAAGGTGCGCCGTTTCGGGCACGAACACGGGGGCAAGCAGCACGCTGTCAAGCGTAAAATCAGCGTCAGCTTTGTGTAAGAGGTATTCGCGCGCGTGCAAAATACCAACGACCTTTTCGCCCTCGCCGTCAAACACGGGAATGCGCGAATAGCCCTCGTTTGCCAGGGTCTCAAGGATTTGCGCCTCGTCGGCGCCCTCTTCTATGACGACCATGCTGCTGCGCTGCGTCATCACGTCGGCAGCACAGAGGCGGTCAAGCTTGAACACGTTTTTGATGTATTCGATATCATCCTCGTTCAGCGTGCCCTCGTCGGCGCCCGCATCGAGCATGATCACGATATCCTCCTCGGATACCGCTTCGTCCTTGGCGTGGGGATCAATGCCAAACAAACGCAGCATACCGTTGGTAGAGACGGTCAGAAGCCAGATAACGGGCTTCAAAACCGTGGTAAGCCCCCCGATGAAGCCGCAGACGGCGTTTGCCAGCTTTTCCTTGTGGCGCATCGCCACACGCTTGGGCACCAGCTCGCCCAGCACCAGCGTAAAATAGGAGAGCACCAATGTGATCAGCACCACCGACACGGTGTTGATCAGCCCGTAGTATTTGGGCGCGATCTCAAAGCTTTTGATCACAAAGGCCGAGAGGCGCTCGGCAAAGTTATCGGCAGCGAAGGCCGAGCCGAGAAAGCCCGCCAAGGTGATGCCCACCTGAATGGCAGAGAGGAAGCGCGTGGGCTCCTCGATAATTTTTAAAATTTTTGCAGCCTTTTTATCTCCGTCCTCGGCCTGCGCTCTCACCTTTTTCTCGTTGAGGGAGATCACGGCGATCTCGGTGGCGGCAAAAAATGCATTGAGTAAAATCAGTATCAGTTGCAGCAATAACTGCTTTACGATGTCCATAAATCCTCCAAAAATAATTCAAAATGCGGTAATCAATGTTTGGCGTGTTTAACACAGCAACACAAAGGGTATCATTGCCTAGGGGTACGCACAAACGAAGATACTTTTGGAAAGATCATCGCAATCAAGGCTATACAAAGGGCAACTTCGCGGTAACGGATCCATTTCACCAACTCCTTTTTGTGAATTTGTTATGCTTTGCTAACGGTTTAACATTATAACATAGCTTTTTGGAAAAATCAAACGCGTTTAAAGCCAAATAAAGCCCGTTTGGGGCAATGGCGGGCAATGCGGGGCGATTTTGAGCGAAAATCTCACGCTTTCGATAGTTTTTCGCAATCAATGGATAAAAAACGGTTATATTCATTGATATTGACAGTACTATTGTTTATAGATAAAATAAAAGTATAGAATCATATCATAAATAATATGGTTTGCCCCCATTTCACACGAAAGGACAACACCTTATGATACCTGCTATTGTTTTATTTGCCGTCACCTACGTGCTCATGCTCGTGTTTGGCAAGTTCCGCCCGATCATTGCCCTTGCCTCGGGCGTGATCTTTATCGCGACAGGCATGCTCCCCCTCAGGGACGTGCTCGGCGCCATTGATTTTAACGTGCTCCTGATGATCGCGGGCACGATGGGACTGGTCTCGCTCTTTATTGAGAGCAAAATGCCCGCACTCCTCGCCGACCTCATTATGGAAAAGGTACCGAACGTGAAGTGGGCGGCGGTATCGCTCGCTCTCTTTGCGGGCATTATTTCCGCGTTTGTCGATAACGTGGCGACCGTGCTGATGGTAGCACCCGTGGCACTTGAGATCTGCAAAAAGCTCAAGACCAACCCCGTGCCCTTCATCATTGCCATTGCGGTCTCCTCCAACCTGCAAGGCGCCGCTACGCTGGTGGGTGACACCACGGCCATCATGCTCGGCTCCGCGCTGGATATGTCCTTCCTCAACTTCTTCTGGTACGGCGCAAGACCCTCCATCTTCTTTGCCGTAGAGCTCGGCGCCGTGCTCTCCGCCATCATTCTCGCCTTTTTGTTCCGCCGCGAAAAGGACCCTATCCCGAAGATCTTTGAGCGCACCAAGGTCACCGATTACGTGCCCACTGTGCTGCTTGTGGGCACCATTGTGTGTTTGGTTCTGGCCTCCTTTGCGCCCGATAGCTGGAATCTCCCCGCCGAGATCAACGGCCTCATCTGCTGTGCCATTCTCCTCATCGGCCTTGCTTACAACCTCATCAAAAAGAAGAACCTGCACGCGCTCCTTGACCCCTTAAAGGAGATCGACTTCACCACGCACTGCCTGCTCCTCGGGCTGTTCCTCATGATCGG
>JAFTKK010000066.1 GCA_017453325.1 Clostridia bacterium | reverse complement strand
AGCTCGCCCAGCGCGTTCAGGCACACGTAGTCCGCATCCTTGCGGCAATACGCGTTGCCAAGCACCTTGGCGCGCTCCGCCTGCTTTTCCTTTTCTGCCAGCAACAGCGCCTTGATGGCAGGACTCAACCCCAGTGCGCGGTGCGAGGATGCGGTTTTCATCACGTCCTCGCCCGTGGGTCCGTTAGGCCCGGGCAGCACCTTATGGCGCACGCGGATCATATTGCCGTCAAAGTCTATGGCAGACCACTTCAGCCCCAGCACCTCGCTACGGCGCAAGCCGTAGTGAGCGGTCAGCGCGATCACCAGATAAATATCCTCGTTTCGCGCCACCTCAAGGAGCTTTTTGATCTCGGTGGCGTTGTAATACTCGCTAATGTAGGGCACGCTGCGCGGGCGATCCGCCTGCTCCACGGGGTTATTCGGAATGATGCGGCGCTTCATCGCATCCTTGAACGCCTTGTGCAGCACGCCGTGATAGCGTTGCTGAGAGGTGCCCTTGAGTCCGTCCGCCACCAGAGTTTCGTAAAACGCGTTGATCTCGTCGCCCGTGACCTCCTTCATCTTGACGTGCAGTTCCTTAAAAAACGGGATCACGCGCAGCTCAAGGTAACGGCGATACTGCTCTGCCGTGGTGGTAGCGACCTTTTTGGAGTGGCTTTCGATCCATTCGAGCAAGTAGTCCTCCACCAAGCTCTCGGCAAGGCGATGGCGCTCGCGCTCGGCGGGGACATATTTTCCATCAAATAAAGATCCCCCGTGTTGATCTGATCCAGCAACCTTTGGAGGCGGTGTTGCGCCTCCTTTTTGTTGCCCTTGGTCACGGGAAGTTCAAGATTGTGCCACCTGACCTTTCGTTTCCCCTCGGTATCGTAATGGTTGACGATGGCATACCATTTGCCGTTCTTATCATGTAAATGTCCCGTAATTCTCCTCATTTACTCGCTCCTTTCGCGGTGGATTTTGCACGGGTGCGTTTGTCGGCACCGCACAACATACCACAACTTTTTCCGAATTTTGCAAAAGATTTTTAGGGACGTTGGGGGAAATGATGTAATAAAGCTTTTCATTGACCACAAAATCCGCCAAGGTGTGCTTGGGGATCTTAAAATTGCGCCCGACCTTGAGCGCTTCCAGCCGCCCCGATCAATGAAATCATAGATGGTGTTTTTGCTGCAATGCAACGCCTTTGCGACGTCCTTGACCCGCATAACGTCGGGGCAATCTTTGAAATAATCGACCGCTGCTCTGTTGATCATATACCTCGATTCTCCTCTCACAGGCAATCTGAAACGAATGCTTTTTTCTTGCTTCTTGGGCCTTCCCATATCACGCCTGCCAATCTATCGCCTTATAGGGCGAAATCATACCGTTCACGCGTCTAACCTCATCCTCGCAGAGCGTGCGCAATTTGCCGATGCTATCCTTGGAAATCTTGTGCGTGGCGGCGATCACGTTCATCATCAAGCTCATTTCCACGCAAAGCTTAAATAGCATCTTATTTTGCCGATTGTCGCTGTCGCGCACGATACTTTTCAAGGTGGACACCACAATGTTGGGCAGATAATTGGGATTGTGCTCGTTGGCAATGTACCCACCGTAAAACAAAATTGCCTTTTCAATAAACTGACTCATACTGGTACACGTATCCTTTTGGTACCACTACCGCGCCACATCCAATGTGGATTTTTTGATGTAAAGCGCAAATTTCTCTTTTCTTTCATCTAATTCAACCGATCTTGGCATATTTTCTCCTTTCTGGGGTTGACCCCTACCCATAACTCCTGTTAAAACCGCGCCCTTTGGCGCTTTGCGCAGTGCGTGACCCAAAAATCGACCTACGCCTCCTCATTTTGACCCACACTTTTGGACATCTCGCGAAAGCCCGCAAAGCCCCAAACGGTCGGCTCTGCCGTCCGATGTGAGTCGACTCGGGGCGGTTTACCGACCCAGAGCCTTTCACCTGCTTGATTTTCGACATGGAAAATCAAGGCGAAAATCCCCTTATTTTTGCAACCTTTCCTCCTTTGACTCCTCTCGTAAATTTTACGATACACGCGATACGGCAGGCGCCGCAAGGGTTTGCGCTGACTTGTACGCGATACAAAACCGCATCGCGTACCGCTTGAAAACAGCGTTATCGCAAGGCAGTGCCACGCCGTACCGCTTGTACCGCTTGTTTTACTCACAGCGCATCACCTCCTCTACAGCCGATTTGCGCAGGCGCAGCACGCGGCGGCTCACGTTGCCAAAACGCATGGTACCGGTGTTCTTGCCGCTGATCTGTTGCAGGTACCCTTCCTCAAACAATGCCTTGGAAAGTGCCTTGGCACTGATGGCAAAGCTCTCGTCCTGGGTGTCGCACATGTGCTTGACCAGACGGTGCGTGTTCTCGAGAATGAGATAATAAAACTCCTCGTCCTCGTATCCCACGAAGTTGGGCGGCAGCGTACTTGACGTGCTTCGCGGCAGAACGGCGCATTTCCCTGCATCGAGCAAACCCATCAGCTTGCGGATGAAAATGTGCGTGGGCTTGTCCGATTCCACGTACGCCGCCTGCTTCGCCGCCAGTGACAGCATCATCCCGTGGAACACCTCGCGGTGCTTTTGCTCCATATCGTCGTGCAGCATCCCCATACTGCGAAAGAAGCAAAGCATCATGGCGTATCCCAGCTCAAGGCAGGCAACGGCGTCCGCCGTGCGGGCATGAAAGCGGATATTTTCGCGCTGGAGTGCCTCACTGCATAACACATATTCAGTTGTCAAGGATCAAGGGAAAATTATCCCCCTACTATTACTTGTCCAACTTTTTGGCGTTTTGATAGGTTAATTTTCAAAATTTCGCCAAAAGTAAAAGTCCCATCACGTTTCCGTGATGGGACTCCTAGCGCTATCATTATTCCGTTTTCTCTTCTGCCATACCCGCTATCTGCTTTTCACCACATAAACCATTGCATCTCATAACGCATTCAAATACGAAAGGGGGTCCCGAAACGGGGACCTCTTTGAAGTAAGTTGGGATTGACTGTTCCCTACTTTTGTGTTAAAATAAAGAGGAATCGGGGGAGACACCCATTACAAAAAACGAAATTCACAGTTTACAGCAAGGGGGATGACACCCATCGAAAAAAACATTATTGTTGTGGACGAACAAGGAAACACACTGGAAGCGACCTACCCAAAACGGGCAAAGGGTCTTGTGAAAAAAGGCAGGGCACGCTTCATTTCAGAAAATGTGATTTGCCTTGCGTGCCCTCCGGAAAATTTGGAGGAAAACGCTATGTCTAACAATGTAAGTGCTATTGATCTTGTTATTAAAAATCTTGTCGCTGCTGAAACGGAGCGAACCGAAAAAGATCTGAAGGAATACAATGAAAAGCTGCAGACCGTTTACGAAAAGTATTTTGCCGCCGCGCTCGCCTTAGTAGTTGAAAAGCAAAGCTGCGCCACGTCGCTCTTACAAAGAAAATTGAAGGTGGGCTACGGAACTGCCGCAATGCTTGTTGATTTGATGGAAGCGTTGGGACTTGTCACCCCACTTCAAACGGCAAAAAAGACGCAAGTAACCGGACGTCAAGTTCTACCCGCCGCGCAAGAATATTTAGATCATTTACCCACAAAAGAATAACCTGCCATACAAAGGCCCCGAGGCACATTTTGTGCCTCGGGGCTGCTCTTATTTTGCTTGTCTTTTGGCGCGTGTGATCTCAAAGCTAGCGTTCACAAGGAACTGCACCACGTCATCGGGTGCATCCGGCAAAAGCACAGAAATCCAATGCAGCTTGTTCATGTGATAGGCGGGATAGACACCCTCGGCGGCGCCAAAGGAGCCGAACATCTCGGGCGGCAGCTTGAGGTTGACCACGTCAATGACTTCGTCGCTTCCCTGCCCGAACTTGCAACGCGGCACGCGCATCACAATGGCATACCACTTTCGCGTGTCCCCATGCCGCAACACCGCCGTTTCAAAATCCTCGTCAAACGGGTAGTCGGGCGAGGTGCCGTACAAATTCAAACACAAACCAAACAGTTCTTGTTTTGTCATGGCGTTTTTAATTTTCAATTACATTCACCAGCTCGACAAGCTCCTTGCGCTTTTTAGGGCGAAGCGGATCGCCTTCCTTGGCGTAGCCAAGGGTGATGACGAGGCGGACAGGGGCATCGAGGTGGCAGAACTCGCGGAGCTTTTTGTCATCCAGCCAACCGAGGATGCAGGTACCGAGCCCTTGTGCTGTGGCTTCGGCGGTGATATAGGCGGCGAGGATGCCGATATCAATGGAGCGATAGTCATTCTTTTTGACCTTGGCACCAAGGGCGGCAGAGGCGACGTAGGGCTTCTCCGAGATCACCAACAGCACGGGTGCATCGGTGGCAAATTTGTTCATGCCCATTCCCTGCGTTGCCTTGGCTACGGCTTTTGCTGCTTCACCCTTGCAAACGGTGATATGATAAGGCTGACCGTTACACGCCGAGGGCGACAAACGTGCGGTCGCGAGGATCGCGTCCAACTTCTCCTGCTCCACGGCGCGGGTGGGATCATAGCTACGACAGGACTGTCTTTGTTCTGCAATCTCGGTAAAGTTCATGCCGATTCTCCTTTCATTCATCCATTCCGCAGGGGGTAGCGCGTGCGGTGAGAGCGCGATCCTGCATGACGGTGGCAAAAAAGCGGTAGCCGCCCGAGAAATTGTAGGCGGCATAACCGTTCCCCTCCAAAATGCGGGTGGCAATATAGCTCCGCAGACCGCTTTGGCAGATCACGTACACCGACTTGCCCTGCGGCACCTCGGCAAGCCGCTCGCGCAGCTCATCCACAGGGATATTGACAAAACCCTCGATATGTCCCATGGCATACTCGCGGCGGGTGCGGGTATCCAGCAGGGTGACGTCACCACGCCGCAAAAGAGCAGAAAGCTCCTCCACGTGCCACTGCTTCAGCGTACCGCTTGCAATATTGTCGATCATAAAGCCCGCCATATTGACGGGGTCCTTTGCCGAGGAATAGGGCGGCGCGTAGGCGAGATCCAAATCCTTCAATTCAGTTGCCTTCACCCCCGCGTGAATGGCGGTGGCCAACACGTCAATGCGCTTATCCACGCCCTCACGCCCCACGATCTGCGCGCCAAGCAGGCGGTAGGTCT
>JAFTKK010000065.1 GCA_017453325.1 Clostridia bacterium | reverse complement strand
TAAATTTCCGCGTCTTTTACCGCATCCTGCCTTGTAAAGTCCGCACTTGACTTCGGCAAGCTGCGGCAAAATCCGTCAAAAATTTATTCGCCGTATGGTGCGGAGCAGTTTTGAGCGTGCAAATTTTTTCATAGACAAACCGAATTTTTTGAGAAATATGCGGATATTTAAGAAAAATTCGGTGAAGTATAGGGAAAAATTTGCCACTCAAAACCTTGTGTGTTCGATTCCGCTACGGCTAAGGCGGTGTTTAGCCGCCAAACAAAAACCACAGGGCCTGTCGACCAAATGCCACGGCTTTGAGACGGCCCCTTTACCAAAGAGTTTCGTCAAGATAGCATTTGATGGTGTCCTCAAGCCAAAAGCTAAAGTCAATATCGGGGTGCTTTTTTTCATATTCTTTCATCTTTAAGTATAGATCCTTACCGTCTCCTGCGTCGTGCCAAATATCGGCAAACACAAAATCAAAGCTGCCCGCCATTTTGGTGTCGGCAAAGGAAAAGGCATCCTCGCACACGAGCGTGATCTTTTCTCTGTGAGGGAATTGGGGCAGGATATGTGTTTGGAACAGCTCGATGACGTCGGGGCTGAGATCGACAACCGTCACGCTCGTCACGTTTTCCTTTTCGGCGGCATGGTAGGCAAAGTAGCCAAGGCCGAGGCCGAAGGTGAGCACTCTGCCGTGCGCGGCATCAATGGCGGGGTAGGTGGTAACCATTTCGTTTGGCTGCAGAGTCATCCATTCGCGGCCGTTTTCAAGGACAGCGGGGAAGGGATATTCGGTATTGAAAAAGCCGATCTGCGGGATCATACGTCTGTCGGGGGTGATGACGAAATCATTGCACACAAAGGCCTCAAGCGGGCGCAAGGACTCGGTTTTCAGCTCCCATTTGCCACGCTTTTCGGTGGGGATGCGGATATGGCAAAAATATGGGTCGTTGGTGTAGGCTGCGGGATCGAGCTCGCGAATGGCGGGGGCGAGCCAGTAGCGGAAAAACAGGCGGTCGCGCCCGCCCGCATCCAGCCCTGCCATGGCGGCAAGATACTGCGCGTAGGCCTCGGCGCGGGAAATGCGGCAGCTTGCAGCCAGCTCGGTGACCATATCGTTGTCGATGGCGTCGGGCATGAGGTTGAGGTAAAGGCTGAAGAGCTGCACCAGATCGTTATTGTAGCGGCGGATCGTTTCGGTGGGCAGGCCACAGGGCTCACGGTAAATATCGGCTTCCATGATCAGACCTCAACTTCCATGCCGTCGTAGGAGACCGCAAAGCCGCGCTCTTTGGCGAGTGGGACGAACTCATCGTAGGAAACGTGTTTTCCGTTGTGGGAGAAGTGGTTGAGAATAAATTGGGTGTGCGCATTGGCAGCACCTGCGCGGATCAGCTCATCGCGCAGCGCAGCGCAACGGTCAAGTGTCAGGTGCCCCTCATATTCGGCGTTATTGCAGGCCTCGGTACAATCCAGGGAAATGAGGTCAAGCGGCTTTTCCAGGGTGCGCAGATAAGCCCAGCTTTCCTCGGGGTATTCGCTGGTGTCGTTAGAGTAGAAAATAGACTTGCCGTCCTTTTCAATGATGTAAACCACGGGAGAGGATGCTCTGCCGTGTGCGGCACGCAGGGCGGTGACGGTGTATTCCCCCGCCGCAAACGGTTTGTTCAGCTTGATGAGGTGCAGCCGCACCTCGCCGATGCTGTAATAGTTGACTACCTCGCTGAGCTTGTTGTAGCCATCTACATCGGAGTAAATGTGAAGGGGGGAGTAATCCGAGAGGTGTGAATATCCCTTTTTGATCATTTCAAGCTCTAACGGGTACAGGTGATCGGCGTGGGAGTGGGTGATGAGGCATTGCTTGATAGAATAAAGGGGGAATCTGTGCTGCAGGTAGTGCAGATACGTATCCGCAGGCAGGTCGATCAGCAGGGCGTTATCAATGACGGCTTGGCTTCTGGTACGGATATGTCTGCCTCCCAGGGCAAGCGCCTTTTTACAGGTTTCACATTCGCAAAACACACCGGGGATGCCTTCGGCGGCGGCCGTGCCGAGATATTTTAAATTCATGATATTGCTCCTTTCGCATTTTACGATCATCAATATTATAGCATGCTTGTGCGAGTGATGCAAGGACGTTGAGGCAAAAAACGATTTTTTGTGTCATGCAGTTTAAAATTGGAGCAACTACGAAAGCTTTCAGGGCTCTCACTCCCAAACACCCACCGCAAGAAAAGAAGAGCACCCCGATTGGGGTGGGTGATGGGAGTTCGATTTATTTCGGCGCGGGCGCCGAAATGGAAAGCTTTGTGTCGTGTAGTTTAAATTTGGAACAACTACGAAAGCTTTCAGGGTTCGAAGCCTGCATCACTCCGTCCCATAACAAAAAGGCACCCGACCGGGTGCCTTTTTGTTATGGGGTGGGTGATGGGATTCGAACCCACGGCCTCCAGGGCCACAACCTGGCGCTCTAACCAACTGAGCTACACTCACCATATTTATTTTTTGCAGTGGCGCGCCTTGAGGGGCTCGAACCCCCGACCTACTGCTTAGAAGGCAGTTGCTCTATCCAGCTGAGCTAAAGGCGCGTACATGGAGCGGGTGATGGGAATCGAACCCACGCGGCCAGCTTGGAAGGCTGGAATTCTACCATTGAACTACACCCGCCTGTGGTGTGTTCTCAAAACTGCCATACAATAATACCACAAATGCATAGGCGTTGTCAAGAGTAAATTTGAAAAAAATAAGGTTTTTTTACAAAAACCCGTGCTCCTGTCACGCGCGCTCTCTTTTTTTGGTGCGACACTTGCCAAAAGGGTGGGGATATGGTACAATAAATAAGTAAAATTGTGAAAGGAGCCGCCGCTGTGTCTTTATTTACACCGCATTACACATTTCGTGCTTATTTTCATCTGACGGCTGATTTTTTAAAGGAGCAGGGCATCAACACCCTGCTGCTGGATATAGACAATACGTTAGCGCCCTACGAGCAGCCCTTGCCCGACGAGCGCCTCAAGGCGTGGCTTTCCTCGCTTTGTGAGGCGGGTATTGCCGTGGCCTTTCTTTCAAACAATCACAGTGAGCGCGTGGAGCTTTTTAACGGTGAGTTGGGGCTTGGCTGCCGCTATGATGCACATAAGCCGCTGACGGGGCGCGCAAAGGCCTTGTTTCGGAGTCTTGGCGGCACGAAAAAGACGACCGCCTTTATGGGTGACCAGATCTTTACCGACGTGTGCTGCGCGCGGCTTTGCGGGGCACGTGCTTTTTTGGTGCCCCCCATTTGGGACAGGCGCGATCGAGGCACACGCTTTAAGCGCAGACTGGAGCGCGGAATTTTGAAGCGCTATTATAAAAAGCACCCCGATCAACCCGACGTGCGAGAGGGAAATCCGATTACCGAGGAGATCAGGGAACAGATGGAAAGTGAGCATACGTGATGAGAAAAACAGCTATTTTCGGCCCCGGCGGCAACAGCGAAAGCTTTTATGCGGCGGGTCACAAATCCACCGTGGAGGCGCCGGCGTATCTGGCGGCGCTCGGGCTCGGTGCATATGAATTTGAGGCAGGAAACGGCCTCAACGCAGGAGAAAAGACTCTGAGGGCAATCGGCGAGGAGGCGCAAAAGCACGGCATAGAGCTGTCGCTCCACACCCCTTATTTTATTTCGCTGTCGGGCGTGGAAACCGAAAAGCGCCTCAAGAGCATTGGGTATATCGAGCGCTCGTTACAGGCCGCCGCGTGGCTGGGGGCAGATACCATTGTGGTGCATTGCGGCTCGGCAGCCAAGATCAGCCGCGAGGAGGCCATGGCCTTGGCGAGCGACACGCTCTTAAAAACGATTGAGGCGGTGGGCGACACCCCCGTGCACATCGGGCTTGAAACCATGGGCAAGATCAATCAGCTCGGTACGCTTGACGAGATGCTGACGCTCTGTGCGCTGGATCCGCATTTTTATCCCGTGGTGGACTTTGGGCACATGAATGCTCGCGAACGGGGTGGGTTTTTCCCCGATGCAGATAGCTACCGCCGCGTGTTTGACCGCGTGGCCCTGAGCCTGGGGGATGAAAAGGCACGCTATATGCATTGCCATTTCTCCAAAATTGAGTTTACCGATGCGGGCGAAAAGCGGCATCTGACCTTTGCCGACAGAGCGTATGGCCCCGCATTTGAGCCGCTTGCCGAGGCGCTCGCAAAGGATGGACTTTGTCCGCGCATCATTTGCGAGTCGGCAGGGACGATGACCGAGGATGCGCTCTTTATGCAGGCGGCCTACCGTGCCGCAAAGGAGGCGATATAATGGCGATCAAGGCTGTTTTGTTTGATCTTGACGGGACGCTGCTGCCGATGGATCAGAATATGTTTTTAAAGACCTATTTCGGGCTTTTGACCGAAAAAATGGTGAAAAGCGGCTACGAGGCGGGAACCTTTATGAAGGCTTTGCTTGCGGGCACCGATGCGATGGTCAAAAACGATGGCAGCAAGACCAATGAAGCGCTTTTCTGGGAGGTATTTGGCAGCTTTTACACGCCTAAGACGCTCCCGCCCATTGGCTTGTTTGATGCGTTTTATGCCGAGGATTTTCCGAGAACGCGCGCCGTGTGCGGCGAGGATGCGCGTCCGCGCGCCATTGTGGATGCGGTAAAGGCCAAGGGCCTTGACTGTGTGCTGGCGACTGCGCCCGCTTTTCCTGCCGTGGCAACCGAAACGCGCATGGGTTACGTGGGGCTTACTCCTGCGGACTTCAACCTTTATACGACCTATGAAAATTCGACCTATTGCAAGCCGAGCGTGGGCTATTACCGCGAGGTGCTTGAGAAGATCGGTCTTGCCCCTGCAGAGTGTCTGATGGTGGGCAACGACGTGACCGACGATATGGAGCCCGCCACCGAGGCGGGTATGTCCGTATTTTTATTGACAGAGTATCTGATCAACAAAAACGGGGCGGATATCAGCCGGTATCCGCACGGCGGCTACGACGAGCTGCTTGCCTTTGTGCGGGCGCTTCCTGCACGTGACGTACGGTGAAGTAACATGGAAGCAACGGAAGTGAAGTTATGCAATGCCTATTGCGCCGAGACCGTGTTGTGTCTTGCGCTGGACGTGGGCGAGGGCATGCTGAAGAACGGCGGCGAGGTCAGCCGTGTCGAGCGCACCGTTGAGCGTATTTGCCGCGCGTACGGCGCGGTACACGTAGAGGTATTCAGCATTATTTCGATGATCAACGCTTCGGTACATATGCCCGACGGTACACACTCCGCACAAATGCGTCGCATTCGCAGCACGGGCACCGATATGTACCGACTGGAGCTCTTTAATAAGATCTCGCGCGATATTTGCGCAGAAGCCCCGTCGCCTGCCGAGGTGGATAGTCGCATTAGGGAAGCAAAAAGGAAAAACGCCTACCCCAAGTTTGCGGCGATCCCCGCCTCTGCGGTGGCGGCAGCGGCATTTGCGGTATTTTTCGGCGGCGGCGTGGCCGAGGCGCTTGCGGCGCTTTTGATCGGTGCCTTGCTTGGGGTGATCGATCTGCTTGCTGCCGACCGCGTGAATGAACTCGCAAAAACCGTGGTGGCTGCCTTTGTGGCAGGGCTCTTTTCCTCGGTGGCAGCTCTGCTTGTGTCGGGCGCTGACAGCGGTATTATTATGATCGGCACCATCATGCTGCTTGTGCCGGGTGTTGCTTTTGGCACGGCGCTGCGCGATCTGCTCTGCGGTGATCTGATCGCGGGCGGTCTCAAAACAATGCAGGCTTGCCTTGCTGCCCTGATGATCGCCTTTGGCTATTTGCTTTCCATGGCGGTGATGGGAGGTGCGGTATGAGCGATTTTTTTACGCTTGAGTTCTTTGTGCAGGTACTGACCGCGTGCCTTGGCACGCTGGGCTTTGCCGTGCTTTTTAAGGTGCAGGTAAGGCATTTGCCCTTTGCGTCGGCTTGCGGTATTTTGACCTATGGGCTGTATTATACCGTCGCTTTTTTTGGTGGCTCTTTGTTTGTGGCGGCATTTGTTGCAAGCGCCGCGGCAACGCTGTTTTCCGAATGCTGCGCGCGTCTGCGACGCGCGCCCGCGCTTGTTTTTTTGGTGCCGGGAGCCATCCCGATCGTGCCGGGCGGGGACCTTTACTACACGATGCGCTATCTCCTATCGGGGGATTTTAGCAGCTGTGCCGACTATTTGGTGCGCGCGCTGCTCATTGGCATCGGCATTGCGGGCGGTATTGTGACGGTATCGGTGGTTGCCAGCCTTTTTTCGGGAAAACGAAAAGCGGCGAAGCAGGAAAAATAACAAAAAAGGTGTCTCAAATTGGGAGTTTGAGACACCTTTTTTTGTTTGAAGGGCGACGGAAGTGCTTATTCCGCTACGAAAATGAAGGGATAGACATCCTGTCCGCCGTCGATAAAGTAGGTTTCGATATCGGCGTGGTTGCCGGCGAGGTAGGCCTCAAGATCGGCCTTGTCCTCGGCGCTGCAATCCTTGCCGCAGAACACGGTGAGCATGAATTTCTCGCCGTCCTCCAGCATTTTGTCAACGAGTGCGTGGGTGGTATCGGTCATTTCCTTGTTGGAGGTCAGCATTTGCTTACCCACAAAGCCGATAAAGTCACCGTTCTTGATCTGCACGCCATTGAGCTCGGCATCACGGATGGAGGGGGAAACGTTGCCCGTGATCACGCCCGACATGGCGTCGTGGAAGCATCGGACGATCGCTTCTGCGTCGTCGTTATCGTAATCCGCTGCGCAAATGGCTACGTAACCGTCGCCGAGGTTTTTGCTCTCGATGACGTGGACGGTGGCATCGGTGTAGATCTCGGCGGCCTGCTTGGCGGCCATCAGAATATTGCCGTTATTGGGGAACACGAAGATGTGCTCTGCGTTGACCTTGGCAAAGGCGTCAAGAAAATCGTTGGTGGAGGGATTTTGGGTCTGGCCGCCCTCGACGATGGTATCAACACCGAGCTCAAGGAAGGTATTGGCGATACCGCTGCCGCTGGCAACGGCAACCATGCCGTATTTCTTGTTCTCGGTGACGGCGGGGGCTGCGGGTGCGGTCTCCTCAACGGCGATCTCGCTGTGCTGCACCGACATATTTTCGATCTTGACGGTGAGGAACTCGCCGTATTGACGGCAGAACGCGAGAACCTTATCGGGCGTGAGGGTGTGCACGTGGATCTTGACGATGGTGCCCGTCTTGAAGGAAACCACCGAATCACCGATGCCGCAAAGGAACTCGGTGATGATGTTGTTGTCAAAGTTTTCGGCATCGACCTTGCTGTTTTGCAGCTGCAGGAGCAGCTCGGTGCAGTAGCCGTAGGTCATCTCGCTATCGGCGGTGAAGCCCGAGAGATCAAGCGGCTTTTTCTCGTCAAGGGCGATGGGCTCTGCCTTGATCTCCTCGCCGTTGAGGATCTTGTTAAAGCCGTCCATGATGTACAGAAGTCCTGCGCCGCCGCTATCTACCACGCCTGCTTCCTTGAGGTTGATGAGCAGGTCGGGCGTGCGGTTGAGGGAAGCGTGCATTTCCTTGACAAGATCGGCAAAGAAGCTGCGGATGGTGCTCTCGGGGGTGATGCGGGCGACGGCATAGTCTACCGACTCACGTGCGACGGTGAGGATGGTGCCCTCGGTGGGGGTCATAACAGAGTTATAGGCCTGCTTGACGCCGAGCGTGAGTGCGTGGCCGATGGTGGTGGCATCCGCCTTTTCGCAGCTGTCAAAGCCCTTGGCCATGCCGGCGAAGAGCTGAGAGAGAATGACGCCCGAGTTGCCGCGTGCGCCGAGCAGCATGCCGTGGGAAAGGGTCTTCATGACCTCGGCAAGATCGGCAGAATCGACCTTTTCGAGGGCGGCGATACCACTCTCGATGGTCATACGCATATTGTCGCCGGTGTCACCGTCCGGCACGGGGAATACGTTTAATTTGTTGACTTCCTCCGCGTTGGAGCGAAGAAGGGCTGCACCGCCCTGCGCCATTTGTGCCAGCAGGCGGCCGTCAAGCAACTGATTGGTATCTTTTTCGGTGTTTTTATCCATGATGCACCTCGTTATTGTAATGGTTTTTAAGCGTTAGCGTGCGCTGCCAACAAAGAAGAGCGCGAGCGTACCGGGGCCGGAGTGTGCGCCGATGACGGGACCGACATCGGTGATGAGCTCGACCTCAACGCCGTTTTGTTCACGCAGCATTTTGGCCAAAAGCTGTGCGTCCTCCTCACAGTCACCGTGAGAGATAAAGACGTGACCCGTGGCGGGGGTGGTTGCGAGTTCCTTATATTTTGCCGCGAGTGCCGCGATGGATTTTTTGCGGCCGTGTGCGGTGGTGACCTTTACGAGCTTACCGGCGTCATCCACGTGCATGACGGGCTTGATCTGCAATGCGTTGCCGATCAAAGCCGTGGTGGGGCTGACGCGGCCGCCGCGCTTGAGGTATACGAGGCTATCGACCGTGAACCAATGGCAAAGGCCGGGACGCACCTCCTCAAGATACTGTGCGGTTTCCTCGAGTGTAGCGCCCTCCTTTGCCTTGCGTACGGCAAGATAGACGAGCAGACCCTCGCCTGCGGAGGCGCAAAGAGAGTCGAGGGCGACGATCTTGCGCTCGGGATATTTTTCGCGCAGTTGCTCGGCAGCAAGACGGCCTGCATTATAGGTGTTGCTGATGCCAGAGGAGAAGCCGACATAAAGCACATCCTTGCCCTCGGCGAGTGCGGTCTCGAATGCTGCCCCAAAGGTTTCTGTGTTGATGGCGGCGGTTTTGGCAACAAGCCCGTCACGCATTTTTTGATAAAATTCCTTGATGGGAATGTCGCCGTTGCTGTATTCCCGCTCGGAGTCGTTGAAGCGGAAGGTCAGTGCCTCGCAGGCCACGCCCCATTCGGCAAGCAATGCGGGAGAAATATCACAACCGGAGTCGGTAAAAATCTGAAACGTATTGGTTTGCATATGATTGCAACCTCCTGTTCGTGTTTTGCTTCATATATGCCATAATATACCAGCATACCTATATTATACCGCAAAAGGCGTGCAAAGTCAATCAAAAGCCGCACAAAACTTACGATACTTCACGTTTTGTAACAGTAGAATTGGCGAAAATGCGCTCTACCGACGGTAGAAGTGGCCAAACGGTGAGAAAATAACGGCTTATCCCTTGCTTTTTTTGAGAAAATGTGGTATGCTGAGAGTGTATTGCACAAGTAGCCGTAGCGGAATCGAACACACAAGGTTTTGAACGGTAAATTTTTCCCTATACTTCACCGAATTTTTCTTAAATATCCGCATATTTCTCAAAAAATTCGGTTTGTCTATGAAAAAATTGCACGCTCAAAACTGCTCCGCACCATACGGCGAATAAATTTTTGACGGATTTTGCCGCAGCTTGCCGAAGTCAAGTGCGGACTTTACAAGGCAGGATGCGGTAAAAGACGCGGAAATTTATCGCCGTAGGGCTTATGTG
>JAFTKK010000064.1 GCA_017453325.1 Clostridia bacterium | reverse complement strand
TCACGATGTGTATATCATTGCCGACCCCTTTAATTACGGCGTTACTTACAAGATGTACGGCCGTGAAGTGCCCATGAGCCCTGACGATCACTTTGCCGATATCAAGCGCGTGATCGCTGCCATTGCAGGCAAGGCTCGCCGTGTATCCGTTATTATGCCCATGCTCTACGAGGGCAGACAGCACAAGCGCTCCGCCCGCGAGTCTCTTGACTGTGCGCTCATGCTCCAGGAACTGGTCAGCATGGGTGTTAAGAACATCATCACCTTCGACGCGCACGATGCCCGTGTGCAAAACGCCATTCCCCTCAGCGGCTTTGACGATGTACGTCCCACGTATCAGATGATCAAGGCGTTGGTTCGCCAGTATCCCGATATTTCTCTTGATAAAGAGGATCTGATGATCATCTCGCCCGACGAGGGTGCGATGGGTCGTTGCATGTATTTCTCCTCGGTGCTGGGACTTGATATCGGTATGTTCTATAAGCGTCGCGATTATTCCCGCATTGTCAACGGAAGAAACCCCATTGAGGCACATGAGTACCTCGGTAAGGACGTGGCAGGCAAGGATGTGATCATTGTCGATGATATGATCTCCTCCGGTGAATCCCTGCTTGACGTTGCCAAGCAGCTCAAGGAGAAGGGCGCGAAGCGCATCTTCAACTTTGCCACCTTTGGTCTGTTTACCGATGCTTTCGATAAGTTCGACAAGGCTTACAAGGACGGCATGATCGACCGTATCTTCACCACCAACCTCGTTTACCGTACCCCCGAGCTGCATGCTAAGGAGTGGTACGTTGAGGTCAACATGTGCAAATATGTTGCATATATTCTTGACACCCTCAACCATGACGATACCATCAGCGGTCTTCTTGATCCCGCTAAGCGCATTCACAAGCTGGTTGACAAGCATAAGAAGGCACAGGGTGGCCAGATCAAGATCGATTTTAACAAAAATAAATAATTTCAGCAACGCCGTCGGATCTGTCACGTGGGTTTCCCACATTCGGCGGCGTTCTTAATTTGAAAGGTAGCACATGAAAGAAAAGAAAGCGTGCAAGGCGACCGTGTGTCGCAAAACCTCGATCGGCGGACAGGCGCTGATGGAGGGCATTATGATGCGCGGCCCCGAAAGAAGCGCCATGGCGGTGCGCCGCCCCAATGGCGAGATCTTTTTTGAGGAGGAGCCAAATGTAAAGAAAAAGCGTCCCGCCATCTGTCGCTGGCCGCTGGTGCGCGGTGTGTTCGGTTTTATTGACTCCATGCGTCTTGGCTATAAGTATTTGATGCGCTCTGCCGAGATCTTTTGTGAGGAAGAGGAGCAGAATACAGAGGAAAGTGCCGAAACGGTGTCGGAAAACGCTGCGGTGACATCCGATGCCGCCGTTTCCGCCAAGGGTGAGGAGGCGCCTGCCCAAAAGGCGCCGCAAAGCGCGTTCGGCAAGGCAACCATGACAGCCATTATGGTGATCGCTACCGTGCTTGGCGTAGTACTTGCATTCGGCCTCGTCTTTTGGCTGCCCGCATTTATTTATCAGCTTCTGGCTGATCACGTGCTGCCCGAAAGTGTTGCTGCAAACCGATTGGTTCGTTCGGTTTTTGAGGGACTTTTCAAGATTGCCATTCTGGTTGCCTATATGGCGTTGGTTTCCTTGATGAAGGATATTCGCCGCACCTTCATGTATCACGGTGCTGAGCACAAGACCATTTTTTGCTATGAGGACGATATGCCATTGACGGTTGAAAATGTAAAAAAACAACGTCGTTTTCACCCCCGTTGCGGCACTTCTTTCTTGATTTTAATGCTTCTTGTCAGCATTTTTATCGGTTGGTTTATTCCTGTGCAATTCGGTAGCCTCACAGGGCTTCCCAATACGCTGGTGCGTGCTGCCGTCAAAATTCTGCTTATTCCCGTGATGATGGGTATCGGTTATGAGCTCTTAAAGCTGGCAGGGAAGTACGACAACATCCTCACCCGTATCATCTCGGCACCCGGTATGTGGCTGCAGCGTATCACCGTGCGCGAGCCCGACGACGGTATGATCGAGTGTGCCATCATGGCATTTGTCGCGGTGATGCCCGAAGCGGATAAGGAAAAATATCTTACCCCCGTAAAAGAGGAAAATGAATAACAAGACCGCGAGTGGCAACGGCCTTCTGCGTTATCGCAGAAGGCCGTTGCCGTTTTTTAGGGAGCGCAGGTCGTTTTTGATGGTGGAACTGTGGAAAGACTGCCTTTGTTTTTTGATTTCGCGAAACTTTCCTGTCAATGGGGTTGATTTTCTCTACTTTATGTAGTATAATTTTTTTAATATATTCATGAGGGAGGGCGTTGGCATGCGTGTGTTTCATATCATATCCGGATTTGAAAACGGCGGTGTTGAGGCCCTTTTGTATGCCTTGATCTCTCATATGCCGCGTGATATCGAGTTTCATATCGTGGCGCATGAGGTGCGCGTGCCCGAATGCGCTGCGCGCTTTGAGGGCTTGGGTGTTACCGTACACATCGTGCCGCGCCGCAAAAAAATAATAAAGCACATCAGAGCGCTGCGCGAGCTGTTCTGCCGTTATCGTCCCGATGCGGTGCACGTGCACACCACCGAGTGGGGGGCAATTGCTCTGGCTGCAGCGAAAAAATGCGGCGTTTCTTGCCGTATTCAGCATACGCACGCGGCAAGGCGGGAAAAAAATCCGCTGCGCCGCCTGTGGCATCAATACCTGTTTTGGCGCGCCCGCCGCATTGCTACCGATCTGTTTGCTTGCGGAGAAGCGGCGGCAAAGCTTTCCTTTGGCACGGCAGCACTCAAGGAGGGGCGCGTGACGATCTTGAAAAACGGCATTGATCTTGCCGCCTTCGCTTTTCGGGGTGAGCTGCGTCGCACGACGCGCGCCGCGCTCGGTGTTGATGAAAAAACCACGCTGATTGGCATGGTGGCACGTTTTAGCCCGCAAAAAAACCATATGGCTGCGCTGTCGATCTTTGAGGCCTATCGCAGAGTCGATCCCACGGCCGTGCTGCTCCTCATTGGGGATGGGCACCTGCGCCCGTCGATTGAGACGCTTGTGCGCCTGATGTTTCCCTCCGGCGCGGTGCGCTTCCTCGGTGTTCGCGGGGATTTACCCGCACTTTATGCCGCCATGGATCGTTTTATCCTCCCATCCCGCTTTGAGGGGCTTCCGCTCACGCTGATTGAGGCGCAGACTGCGGGTCTTGTGTGTGTCGTGTCGGATACGATCACGCGCGAGGTGGATTTCAGCGGTCTTGTGACCTTTGCCGATAATCACGATGTGGCGGCGTGGGTTGCCGCCCTGCGTGCGGCCGACCAAGGGCCAAGGCAGAGCCGCGAGGCTGAGGCGGCGGCTTGCGGATACCGTCTTCGTGATGCGGCCGCAGCGCTGCATAGCTTTTATGGCAGCTTGAAATGATTTTTAGGAAAGGAGAATGGCATGGTTTACGTCGGTATTTTGCTGGTGATGGTGCTGCTGCGCCTTTGCTTGCCACAGGATACACAAAAAAATCGCCGCATCTTCGTTGGCACTTGCTGCATGCTCTTCGTCCTTTTTGCTGCTTGCCGTGCCCCCGAGGTGGGGCGTGATACGGCGCTGTTTTTGGATGTGTTTGATAAGCTGCACGGTAGAGGATTTCTTGATACGCAGATTTTTTCCTCTTGGGTAGAGCCCGGATTTCGCTTGCTTTGTTGGTTGCTTGCGCAATTTACCTCAAACGGACAATGGCTGGTGGTGGTTACGTCGGTAATCATCCATGTGTCGGTGTGCGTGTTCATATACCGTCACACACAAAACCCATACCTTGCTTGCTTTTTATATCTGACCTTGATGCTCTATCCGTGGTATCTCAACGTGATGCGGCAGGCACTTGCCATCTCGGTGCTGCTTTTTGCGTGGGGGGCGTTCCGACAAAAGCATTTTTTGCGTTTTTCTTTTTTGGTGCTTCTCGCTGCTACCTTCCACACAAGCGCCTTGATGTTTTTGCTGTGTCCCTTGCTCACACTCATTCCGGTCAGCAAAAAAAGCCTGCGCATTCTGCTGCCCGCTACGGTCTTGCTGGCGGTTGCAGGCGCCGTTTTTGTTCGTCCGCTGCTCGGATGGGTGACTGCGCTTTTGCCGCGTTATGCCGACTATGAGCCGACCACGTTTCTCGCTCTTTACGGATTTCTCGCGCTCTTCGTGATCGTAACCGGTTACGGTGTATGGCGGTTGTATTATGCCAAGACCGCGACGACGGCAGAGATTATAAAGGGTAGGGTAGACGAGTGCGGCTTTCTTACCTTGATGATGCTGATCGGCGTGGTCGTGGCCGCCATGATGACACAGTTCGGTCAGCTGCAGCGCGTTTTCAATTATTTTGAGGTTTTTTATTTACTGTGGCTGCCCATGGTGGTGCCGCCCGCTTTTTTTGAAAAGAAACACAAGCATCTGGCATTTCCCGTGGTGGAAATTGTTGTGCTTTTGGTCGCGCTTGCGTACTTTTTCTTCATTTTGTTTGCGCGTAGCGCGCTTTGGTATGACGCGCTGCCATACCGCTTTTTCTGGCAATAAATTTTAAAAGGAGGTGCGATGGTGCAAAACACGGCGCAAAGGCCGCGCTTTTGGCGCGCCTCCCTTGTTTATTTTCTCGGCAATTTGCTCTCGAAGCTGGCGTTGTTTTTCATGTTGCCGGTGTACACAGCGCACATCCCGACAGCCGATATGGGCGTGTTTGATACCGCCGTGGCCGCCACGGTGTTCGTCTCCTCCTTTCTTTTTCTCGATGTGGGCATTGGCGTGATGCGCTTTTATCTTGCCCGCCGTGCACAGGATACGGGGGATGCGATCCTACTGGCGGGGCTGGTTCTTTTGGCCGTTTCGCTTGCCGTTTATTTTCCCGTGGCGTTTGCCATTGCTCGCCTCACGGCGGTACCGCATGCCGAGCTTGTGGTGCGCTACGGTATCGCGTATGCCTTTTTTACCGCGTCGGGGTATTTTGCACGCGCCAAGGGGAAAACGCTGATTTATGCGGTCACGGGCGTTGGCGTGACGCTTTTGCAGATTGCGCTCAATCTCATTTTTCTGCTTGGTGGCCGCTTTGGCTACGAGGCGCTTTACATTTCCTATGATATCAGCGCGATGCTGGGAGCACTGGTGTTGTTTGGCAGCTCCGGTGTGCTCATGACGGTAAGGAAGTTCCCCCCGATCGGCAAAGAATTGAAGGCATTGTTTCGCTTTTGTCTGCCGCTTGGGCTGGGCGCGGCGGCCTTTCTGCTGCTTTCCTCCTGCAATCGCGTGCTGGTCACGCTCTGGGTGGGCGCGTCGGCGGGCGGTGAATTTGCCGTAGCCATGAAGTTTGCGCAGATCGCCTTTTTGGTGGGGAGTGCCTTTCGCTTTGCCTGGCAGGAGTACTCCTTTGCCAAGGGCTACGGGGAGGCGGGGCAGAGGACAGATAAGGCGTATTATACGCACAAGCTGAAGCTGCTTTGCTGCGTGCTGCTGCTCGCAGCGCTTGCTTTGATTCCCGCGGTATACCTTGGGCTATGGATTTTTCCGAATTTTATTGCACCTGCTTATGACGGTGCGCGCGCACTCATTCCGCCCATTCTTGTGGGCGCACTCCTATCGGTTCTGGCCGATTTTTTAGAGCCTCTCTTTGGCACGCTGCAGCGCACGGGGCTATTGACGCTATCCACCCTTTTGGGTGCTGCTTTTAACGTGGCACTCACTCTGGTCCTCATTTATTTCGGATGCGGGGCATTCGGTGCGGCGCTTGGGTACCTTGGCGGCTTTGCGGTTGTGGTCGCGTTACGCCTCCTGTTTCTTCGGCGGCTGATGTCACCGCAAAATTCGCCCACGATGTCAATATAATACAACTTTGATCTTTAAATAGCAAAATATAGCTTGTTTTTCGGCGAAAAGGCGTGATAAAATGGTGTGGATCAGCAAGTTTGTGCCACAAAAGCGCAACATCGTTTGTTGACTTGCTCTTGCGGACGATATATAATGTTACGATATATAATGTTTTTGTAAAATTCATGAATGATTGCCCTCTTAGAAAGGAGTACGCCATGAGTAAAATCCGTTTTTTGAACCTGCCCGAGGAATGGAAGCAGGGAACCGCCGAGCTTCTGCCCGAGCTTGGTCTTACCACCGCCGCTGACGGTACCCCCGTTACGGTGAAGCGCGGCAAGGGCCTTGCGCTGACCTCGGAGGGGGATTCACTTGTGATCACCGCCGAGCGCGCGACCGATTTTTTTCGCGCACTTTCGCATTTGAAGTCAAAGCTTGACGGCGGTGCCGATATCACCGAGCGCTGCCGTGCTACCACGCTCTGCCTGATGGAGGATATGTCCCGTAACGCGGTCATGCATATGGACGGTGTCAAGCAGATGCTTCGCGATCTTGCTTTGATGGGCTATGATAGCTTGATGCTCTATACCGAGGATACCTACGAGCTGCCCGATTATCCTTATTTCGGTTATATGCGCGGTAAATACTCTCTTGCCGAGCTGCGTGAGATCGACGATTATGCATACGCCCTCGGTATTGAGGTCATTCCCTGTATTCAAACTCTCGCGCACATGAAGCAGGCGCTGAACTGGAATGTCTTTACCCCCATCAACGATATGGATGATATTTTGCTGGTAGGCAACCCCGAAACGGATAAGCTGATCGAAACGATGATCGCTACCATGTCAAAGACCTTCCGTTCCCGCCGTATCAACATCGGCATGGATGAGGCGCACAACCTCGGTCGCGGCAAATATCTTGATCAGAACGGATATCGTCCCGCACACGAGATCATTCTTGAGCACCTGACGCGTGTGGTGGAGCTTTGCAAGAAGTATGAACTGGCCCCCATGATGTGGAGCGATATGTTCTTCCGCATGGCCTTTGACCATAAATATTACGTGCGCGAGGGTGAGATCCCCGCCGAGGTCGCTGCCAAGATCCCGCGTGACGTCACGCTTATCTATTGGGACTATTACGCAAAGGATAGCGAATTCTTTGGCCATATGGTCGATTGTCACACGAAGCTTCAGGGCGTGCCCGTGGCCTTTGCGGGCGGCGCTTGGCGCTGGGGCACCTTTGCGCCGCGCAACCGTTTCTCGCTTTATTACAGCGAAATGCAATGTGAGGAGTGCTTCAAGCGCGGCATCAACGATATCATTGTGACCGCTTGGGGCGATAACGGCAGCGAGACCTCTCATTTTGCCCACTATCCCACGCTGCTGTATTTTGCCGAGGCGGCATACAGCACTACAAAGCCCACTAAGGAGCAGCTTGAGGCCCGCGCCCGTGCCTGCTTTGACATTGGCTTTGAGGAGTTTTTGACGGTGGATGCTCCCAATGAGCTGCCCGGCACGGAGAGCTTTGTGAAAAACCCCATCAATCCTTGCAAATATCTTCTGTATAACGATCCCATTGAGGGTCTTTTCAACCTGCATATGAATCCCGATACGGTAGCCGATGCTTACCGTGCCAATGAAGCGCGTCTGCGTGCGCTTGCAGGGCATAAGAGATTTGGATACATCTTTGAAAACCTTGCCAATCTTTGCGCGATCCTGGTGCAAAAGGCTGATTTCTCGGTGCGCCTGCGCCGCGCATACAAGGCAGGCGACAAGGAAGCCTTGAAGGCTCTTGCAGCCGAAATCCCCGTGATAGTCGAGAAGCTGGATGTGTTCCACGCCTCTCACCGTCGCCAATGGTACACCGAAAGCAAGCCCTTCGGCTTTGAGGTGCAGGAGCAGCGTCTCGGCGGTCTGCGTATGCGCCTTGTGACAACGGTTGACCGCATCAACGAGTATTTGACGGGCGCTGTCAGCAGCCTGCCCGAGCTTGACGAAGAGGTGCTGCCGTTCCAGCCTCGCACGGTAGAGGAAAGCCCTTATGTTGCCTTTATCCGTTGCTGGGGGCGTGTTGTCACACCCTGCATTTATCTCTGATAAAATTACGAGGGTGTCTCAAATTGAAATTTGAGACACCCTCTTCGCGTCAAAAAGGCGACGGTAGGCTTTTTGACGCCGGGAATTTGTGTTTTTTACCCGTTTATCGGGTAGCCGTAGCGGAGTCGAACACATAAGCCCTACGGCGATAAATTTCCGCGTCTTTTACCACATCTTGCCTTGTAAAGTCCGCACTTGACTTTGGCAAGCTGCGGCAAAATCCGTCAAAAATTTATTCGCCGTATGGTGCGGAGCAGTTTTGAGCGTGCAAATTTTTTCATAGACAAATCGAATTTTTTGAGAAATATGCGGATATTTAAGAAAAATTCGGTGAAGTATAGGGAAAAATTTGCCCCTCAAAACCTTATGTGTTCGATTTCGCTACGGCTAAACATGGCGGTGTTTAGCCGCCAAACAAAAACCATAGGGGCTTGTCGACCAAATGCCGTGGCATTTGAGACAGCCCCGTGTTTATTTTCAGCAATGTTCCCGTAGCGTTTCAAGTGCGCCCTTTTCAATGCGGCTGACGTAGGAGCGTGAAATGTGCAGCAGCTCTGCGACCTCGCGTTGCGTGAGGGGCGGCTTGCCCGTGAGGCCGTAGCGCAGGGAAATGATCTCGCGCTCGCGCGCGTCAAGCACGGTTGTTACCAGGCGGCGCACACGCGTGGATTTGATGGCTTTGTCCACCTCTTCCTCCACGTTGTCCTCCGTGGCGATCACGTCGATGTAGGTCAGAGGATTGCCATCTCTGTCCACGTCAATGGTCTCGTTGATCGAGACCTCGGCCGAGAGCTTCTTTTGTGCACGAAAATGCATCAGGATCTCGTTTTGAATGCATTTGGCGGCGTAGGTGGCAAAACGCGCACCGTTGGCGGGGTTAAAGGTATCCACGGCCTTGATGAGACCGATGGTGCCGATCGAAACGAGATCCTCCGCGTTTTTGGCAGCGCCGTAGTATTTGCGCACGATGTGTGCTACCAGACGCAAATTGTGCAGGATCAGCTTTTCCCTTGCCGCATCGTCCCCCCGCGCCTTGGCAGCAAAGGCCTCGCGTTCCTCGGCGGCGGTGAGGGGCGGCGGAAATTTTTGCGGCGTGCCGATGCCAAGCAAAAGATGAACGGCGCCAAGGATAAGAGAGAGCAGATAAGAAAACATGTAAATCACCTCCGCCTTACCATATGTGCCGCCGCCTGTCCAAAATAACGAATAATGCGGCGTTTTCGCTTGACATGTACCACTTTTTTTGGTATAATTTTAACGCAATGTTATCTTTGGAGGTCCTAAGATGAAAAAATTAATCGGTAATGCCGTTGTCGGCCAATCCGGCGGCCCCACCGCCGCCATCAACGCTACGCTCGCCGGTGTTATTCGCGGCGTGCTTGAAAATGTGGGCGATGGAGCCATTAAGACCCTATACGGTATGAGAAACGGCGTGGAGGGCTTGCTTGAGGAGCGCCTTGTCAATCTCAATGAGCTCTTTGCTGATGAAAAAAATATTGATATGCTGGAGCATACGCCCGCAGCGGCGCTCGGCTCCTGCCGCAAAAAGCTGCCCAAGGCAGGGGAGAACGATGCGGTTTACGAAAAGCTCCTTGCCATCTTTAAAAAATACAATATTCGCTATTTCTTTTACATTGGCGGCAATGATTCGATGGATACCGTCGCTAAGCTTTCTGCCTATACCAAGGGGCATGACTATGAAATGTGCATTATGGGCGTGCCGAAGACCATCGATAACGACCTTGTGGTAACTGACCACACACCCGGCTTCGGTTCTGCTGCCAAATATATTGCGGTAACCATGCAGGAGATCATTCGCGACTGTGCCGTATATACCACCCCCGCCGTGACCATTGTGGAGATCATGGGCCGTGACGCGGGCTGGCTGACCGCTGCTGCGGGCATCGGTCTTGCTGCCAACGGTATCGTGCCGGATCTGATCTATCTGCCCGAGCGCGCATTTAACAAAGAGGAGTTCTTTGAGGATGTGCGTGCAGTGCTTGCCAAGCACCCCAACGTGGTGATTGCGGTATCCGAGGGTATTCGCTTCGCCGACGGCACTTATGTTTGCGAGGGCTTTGGCATTGCTTCCACCGATGCCTTTGGCCACAAGCAGCTTTCGGGTACAGGCAAGGCGCTGGAGCATGCCGTTAAGGCAGAGCTTGGCTGCAAGGTGCGCTCGGTCGAGCTGAATATTTCCCAGCGCTGCGGTGCACATATTGCTTCGGCTACCGACCTTGCCGAATCGGTGACTGTCGGCCGCGCCGCCGTAAAAGCAGCCAGCGAGGGCGTGACGCGCGAGATGATGATCATCGTACGTGACAGCACCAAGCCTTATACCTATCACGTTGACCACAGCGACGTATCCAAGATCGCCAATCAGATCAAGGAAGTGCCCGCTGAGTTCATCAACGCGCGTGCCAACCACATCACAAAGGAGTGTGCCGAATATCTGCTGCCCTTGATTGCGGGCGAGGGCACACCTGCTTACGCCCAGGGTCTGCCGCAGTTTTTTATCATTGATTGATCTTTGCCCCAAACGGGCTGCGTCATTTGATGCAGCCCGTTTTTTGTATTTTTCACCCCGTTTTGGCACATACTACCCAAAACGGGAGGGATTGCTATGCTTGAATTACAGGAAAAATACAGCGAGAATGTGGCGTTGTTTGAGCGCACGCTCCGTGTGCAGGAAAATTTTGACATCATCAAAAAGGTGCTGAGGATCGGGGAGGATGAGGTCACGCTTTTTTATATTGACGGGCTGATCAAGGACGGGGCAATGCAAAAGCTGTTTATCTATTTGCTGTCGCTGAAGCAGCTGCCGCCGACCGCCACCGATTTTTTGGAAAAAAATATGCCGTACGTCGAATGCGATGTTACCTCCGATGTGAAGCTGCTGCAGCAAATGGTGCTATCGGGTGCGACGGCGCTTTTTGGCAGCACATTTGGCGCCGAGGGCATGGTGATCGACGCGCGCACCTATCCCGCAAGAGAGACGGCCGAGCCCGAAAACGACCGCGTTATGCGCGGCCCGCGAGACGGCTTTGTGGAAACGCTTGTCTTTAACACCGCCCTCATTCGTCGCCGCATTCGCGATACGGCACTCACCATGCACTATACCACCATGGGTAAGGCTTCGAAAAGCGATATTGTGATCTGCTATATGAAGGACCGCGCCGATCCCAAGCTGGTGAGGCACGTGAAGGATAAGATCAGCAGCATAAAAACCGATGCCTTAACGATGGGGCATGAATCATTGGCTGAAACGCTGATCAAAAGCCGTTGGTACAATCCCTTTCCCAAAATTCGCTATACAGAGCGTCCCGACGTGGCCTCGGCACATCTGTTAGAGGGAAGTGTGATCGTGCTGCTCGACAACTCTCCTGCCGCCATGATATTGCCCACCGCCATTTTTGATTTTTTGCAGGAGAGCAGTGATTTTTATCTGCCGCCCCTCACGGGCACGTATTTGCGCTTTGTGCGCCACGCGGTGCTTTGGCTCACGCTTTTTATGACGCCGCTATGGTTTCTTGGCGTGCTGAACCCCGAGATGGTGCCGGAGTGGCTTGCGTTTGCGCTCCCGGAGGAACGGGGAAAGCTGCCCATTTACTTGCAGCTGCTGCTCACGGAATTTGTGATCGACGGATTGCGCATGGCCTCCATGAATACACCCGATATGCTTGCCAACTCGCTTTCTGTGGTGGGCGGCCTCATTCTCGGTGATTTTGCCGTCGGTGTCGGTTGGCTTATCCCCGAGGTGATACTCTATATGGCCTTTGTTGCCATTGCCAACTTTACCCAAACCAGCTTTGAGCTGGGATACGCGTTGAAATTCATGCGCATCCTCCTGCTCACGCTGATCGCCTTTTTCAACATCTGGGGCTTTGTCATCGGTGTGCTGCTGATCCTGCTGCTGATCCTTTCCAATAAAACGGTTAACGGCACTCACAGCTATCTTTATCCCTTGATCCCGTTTGACCTCAAGGCCTTGCTCTCGCTCTTTGTCCGTCGCAAAAAGCAATCTTGACTTTTGATGCTGCGTTTGGTATAATATATCAAACATCAAAAACAGGAGAGCAAGATGCAAAAAAAGACATCCCAAAAGGGATATGGCGTGACACTTGCCGGCATTGTGGTACTGGCACTTGCCGTCATCATCATTTTTTTGACGATATTCGTACCCTATACCCGTGAAAACCGTATGTTTTATGACCGCGTGGAGCAGCTTCGATTTGGCGGTTATGAAGAAGCGCTGCTCATAGACCCGCTTTTTAAAACCGATGATCCGCTTGCCTCGCGCGGCAAGGAGGTCTTGCTGCGTGCGCAGGATGTGACGGCCTTGCGCGAAAAGCTGGCGGTTGTTGTGCGGGCGGGATTTCACAATACCGAAAACCGCAAAATGCTGTCAGGAGCCTGGGATCTCAAGTGGCAGCTCCGTGCGGCCGACGGTACGCGCGCGGAACTGTATTTTACTGAAAATGAAATCTATTTTTACGCTGACGGCACCGCCTTTTGCTTTACCCCCAAGGACGCCGTGGTGTACGACACACTCTATACTCTCATGCAGCAGCTGCTGTCAAACGGATGAAAAAAGCCTCTGCTTTCCTAACCGAAAGCAGAGGCTTTGGTGGTTGTGGCAAGCACTGCTTGAAATAGTGGCTTTGCTTGTGAGGCGAGGGCTCTTGCTGAAATGCATTTGGTGAATTTAAACAAAATGAAAAAATAAGCAGATGCGCCAAACCCTTATGGTGCCACGTTTTGAAAAATAATTTTATTCTTAAAATTGGTAAAAAGAGAGAAAATGCAAATGCTGTGCTTGACAGCCAAAAAAGAGAGTGGTATTATTTATTATGTATTATATATACGCGCATGCATACGCGCTGCCAGCGCGCGTGCTATGCGCATTTCCGCATCAGGAAAGGAGAAAGAACATGAAAAAACAATTGCGTGTGATTCTCTTCGCGGTTATGGTGCTTCTTTTGGTCACCGTCACCGCGGTGGTAGCCTCTGCTGCCACCCCGTTCAGCACGGGAGGGAGCTCTTATGCTACGCTTGAGGAAGCGGTTGCGGCCGTAGCCAATGGCGGAACCGTCACGGTAACCGAAAACGTTACCGTAGCAGGTGATATCGCCTTGAGTGAGGCTAAGTCCTACACGGTCACGGGCAGCAGCGAGAGCGTCACCATTACGCTTTCAAGCGGCAGCCTTTGCATCAATGCGGGTACGGTCACGCTCAAGAGCATTACCGTGCTTTCCAAGCAGGATAACGCGGTGATGATCAACGGCGCTTCCACCGTGGTGACCATCGAAAGCGGTTCCTACACCTCGCAGGGTACTACGACCGAGGTGGCCGCAGCCGTCACCGTTGACGGCTCAGCGACGGTGACGATCAGCGACGGCACCTTCGTCGGTGCGGTAGGCACCTATGCCTCGGACGCAGGCTCCACCGGCGGCACGTCGACGCAGGATACCGTACTGACCATCAATGGCGGTACTTTTTCGCAGAACACCAAGAATACGGGTGCTTCCTATTTGGTGCGTTTGGCAAGGCAGTATACTGCCTTTACCATCAACGGCGGTACGTTTACCTGGGATTTCACAACCGGTAGCTACTCCGGCGGCGCCGCAATCTATATGTCGACCAGCACCGGCCATCTTACCATTAACGGCAATCCGGATGATAGCAGTAAGGATCCCGTGGTTACTGCCAGCGGCTCCGGCTCGTACTATCCTGTTAACTCTCAGTTGGGTGAGCTTACGGTCAACGGCGGTCGCTTTTACTCCTTGTCGGGTGCCTATATTCTCAGAGCCTATGACGGCACTACGGTGACCATTACCGACGGCTTCTTTACCTATGTTGACACCTTGACCGATCCTTCAGAGATTGATATCACCCTGGTAGATACCAAGTATTCCAATTCGCTTGGTTTTTCCTGCTGCAACGGTGTTTATGTTGCTACCTCGAAGCCCGTTCGCATCAGCGGCGGTACCTTCATGGGCGGTGATAGCCAGCAGGCCCTTCGCCTGGGTCCTACCTGTACCAATGCGATTGTGTCGGGCGGTACCTTCTTCGGTCACCGTGCACTTTCCGTTGACGGTACTGTGAGTGTTACCGGCGGTAACTTCTATCACAACCCCGGCCAACTCAATGCCAAGATCGTTGATATCCGCAGCGCTTCCGCGGTACTCAAGATCTACGGCGGTAACTTTGACGGCACTTACGTTTCTGCCGCCAACATCAGCACCGGTGCAGTACTGCATTTTGAAAAAGCGGGCAAGGCTTACGTGTACGGCGGCACCTTCAAACTGGCCGGCACCAGCACGACCGGTGCCATCTTCGGCATGGAGACCGATGAAAACGTGGGCGGCACGCTGATTCTTTCCAAGGGCACCTTTACCGTGGACGGAAAGAGCTACGATTGTACCTCGGGCGGCACCTATACCAAGTCCGGTGAGGGCTCGCTCATCCGTGTCAATGCCGACGGTGCTACCGTCAGCGTCTTGGGCGGTTTGCTTACCGTCAAGGATAATGTCGATGGTATTCAGGTAACGGGTGCTTCCACAGTAACCGTTTCCAATGCGACCTTTACTGCGCAATCCACTGCTGATATTATTGCTATGAAGGCGCAGGGCGCCACGCTGAATATTTTGAACGGCACCTTTACTGCAGTTGACAGCTCCTCGATCCTGAACCTTGGTGCGGGTACCGTGACCGTGGAAAACGGCAGCTTTACCGGTACCAGCGCTTGCCTGATTAAAATGCTCATTCCCGAGGGCGCCGGCTCTCTCACCATTCAGGGCGGCACCTTCCGTCTCAATAATAGCTCCGCTACCTTCGGCGGCGCGATCATTCGTACGGGTGTGTCCGTCGTTCCGCAAAACGTAGGCCAGTATTACGACCCCACGAACATTTACGCTATCTCCGGTGCGGATATCAACCTTCTTGGCGGTGTGTTTATCGATAACCGCGAGAACAACAGCCAGATCATTGATGCCAGCGTCGGTACCTCCCGCGTGATCGTGGACGGCGCCGTGCTGCTTTCCCGTTACGTGCAGCTCTATATGATCGACGTGAACGATCTTGTTGGCACCGATGTGCGCTTGTACGAGAGCTCTGCGACTTGTAAGTACAATAACCAAAACTACTATTGCTATTCGGCTGACGCCTCTGCCGACAGCACTTATGCACCCGTGATGGATAACGGCGCCGCCGTTGCCGTCACTACCAATTACGAGGGTATCCGCTTTACCTCCTATATCCCCGCCGGCGTTGTTTCCGCGCTGCCCGAGGGCTATAGCTTCGGTACGCTGATCGCCCCTGCGGATTACGTGCTGGCTGCAGGCGGCTTTACGCACGCGCTGCTTGAGGAGTGGCAAAAGGAGAACCCCTCTTACGGTACGGCCTTTGTGGATGTTCCTGCCAAATACAGTATTGTGAAAATGTCCGATGGCAGCATCGCCTTCAGCGCGGCGCTGATCTCCATTCAGAACTATACCCGTAATTTGGCGGCTGTTGCGTACGTGTTGGTTGACGGCGTTTACTACTACAGCGATTTCGATGTTGTGAGCAATGCCTCCACCATGGCTCACGTGGCAAAAATGGCCTACACCACCACGGTTTCCGTGCCCGATGAGAATCACATGGTGACCTCGATTTACAATCCGTACGGCTTTACCTCGTTTGACGTCGAGGAGCAGAAAATTCTCAAGAGCTACTGTGGCTACGAGCACACTTATGATGTCAGTACCGTCACTCCTTCTACTGCCGTTACGGTAGGTAGTGATGCCAGCGCCAATCTCACCACAGCAGCAACCACCACGCTGAAAAATGCGCTGAGCGCCAAGGGCTACACCGCTTCCGGTGCCGCCATCCTTGTCGGTAACACGGGCGAAGCCGAAACCACCACCGCACTCTCCGAGATCGAGGGCGAGGGTTATTACATCGGCGTGATCAACGGCAAGATTGTGATCGTGGGTACCACCAATGCGCTGACGATGCAGGCGCTTTCCGTTTTCCAAAATACCATTCTGCCCGAGGCAGGGGATGACGGCAAGCTCATCGTTTCGGAGTGTGTTGCCTCCAATGTCGAATTGGTATCGCTGAGCAGTGATACGCCTATCGTATTCTCCCATACGCGTGACGGTAACATCTGGGAGCCCTATACCGGCGGCGGTACCAGAATTTACGAATCCTTCAACTTTATTCAAAGTTCTACCGATCACCTTTACAACAAAGAGGGCAATGAGCAGACTTACGTGGACTATCCCGTGTTTGCTGCGATGAAAATCGGCGACCAGCTTGACGCTTCCGGCTACAACTTCACCTACGTGCCCGACAACTTCAATCTGGATGACCACACCATTCAGATCGGTATCACCAAAGAGGCGCTTGCCAACGCGTTGCTCGGTCACGACGCAGGCTATTACGGTTATGTGATCAAGGATGGCGATATTTTCATCACCGCCTTTGACGATTCCACTTTGCGTCTTGCCAAGGATCTGTTCCTCGCGGACCTTGCGGACTTCGCAACCGATAGCGGCGTTTACATGCTGCCCGTTGATTACACGGTAGAGAAGAGCGGCACCGACGGCTTTACGGGTGCCTTTGACAGTGTGGAAGGCGCTACCGGCACCGGCAACGTGGCCGAAGAGGTAAAGGCTCTGGTGACTGACACCACCCTGTGCCCGCGTCCCGCAGGTCTCCAGCTTTCGGGCGTGGTCAACGTAGACAGCAACTCGCTTGAATATTACTATCAGAATGCAACCGTTGCAAACTACAAGGCTTATTGCGCGTTGCTTGAAAGCAAGGGCTTTACGGTTTACATGACCGAGCGCTCGGCTGAGGGCAACTACTTTGTCACCTATTACAACTCCTCCACTAAGATCACGATTCACGTGATGTATACCGCCTACACGCACGCCGCAGCCGAAAAGCTCGGTGAGAGTGGCACACTCGCGAAGATGTTTACGCCCACCCTCCGTATTATCGCCGCAAAGGTGGACGGCACCTATGTCAATCTTCTGCCCGAAAGCTTTAAGCAGGTGGCGGCCACGGGCAAAAAGACTGTTACCAAGCTGACCTCCATGGAGGTGAGCTATAATCTCACTAACAAGGAAGGTAACTTCGGTTACTGTTACATCTACACCCTTGAGGACGGTACCTTTGTGGTGCTGGATGGTGGCGGCGGTGCCTACAACTCCACCGATGCCGCGCGTCTTTACAATGTGCTGGCGGCGCTGTATGAAGAGGTGCACGGTACTGCTCCCAGCAAGAGTAACAAGATTCAGATCGCTGCATGGTATCTCTCGCACGGCCACGGCGACCATTACGGCATGATGGATAAATTCATCAGCACCTATTGCAATGCGTTCTCCTTGTCTAGCGGCTACACCTCCAAGGTTCAGGTCAATGCCATCATTGCCAACTTCGCCTCCAACGACGAGATCTACAACTCGATGGACCCCAACCAGACCGTAGCCAACAAGCTCGGCACCTTGAGCTGGTATAAGAATAACGGCACGGATATTCCTTACTACAAGGTACACACCGGCCAGAAGTTCTTCATCGGTAATCTTGAGTTTGAGGTGATGTATACCCACGAGGATATTCATCCTTGGAGCATGATCTACTATAACAACACCTCCACCGTCATCCGTCTCACCGCACACGAGACCGACGGTAGCGGCAACATCCTGACCGGAACCGGTGCCATCAGCAATTTGATCCTCGGTGACCTCCAGGTGCGTGGCAGCATGGTGATACGTGCGCTGTGGGGTGATTATCTCAAGTCCGATATGGTTCTGTCTGCGCACCACGGCGGCAACGGTATCGAGAGCGAGTGCTACGAGCTGATCGATGCACAGGTCATTCTTTGGTCGCATTGCGCGGACGGTGTGAAGGGCCATCTTGACATCCCCAGCAGCACAGTCTATAACGCAGAAAACATCGAGTGGATCAAGAATACCAACTGGCTTTATATCTTCACGGGTCAGCCTCTTGGTGCTACGCCCGGTGACAACTACCATTACAATCCCACTATGACGCTCTCGAAGGACGGTATCACCGGTCTTGGCGAGGGTGAGGAGAATGCCAACGCCTTTATCGCAGCCATTACCAACGTGTACCCCGGCTCTGCAGGTACCTCCTTTACATGGGGCACGGGCATCTTTAACGATGAGGATGGCGTAGCTGCCACCTACGAGGGTCTCGGCATCATTCTCTGGCGCGGCAACTTCAATTTTGAAATGCCCGCTCCCGATATCTTCGATGAGATCGACGGTAAGTATGATATCTTCACAGGCGGCATCGTTGAGATCGTAGGATAATTTTTTCAAGATCAACTAATCAAACAAAAAACCTCACCGCACGCGGCGGTGAGGTTTTTTGTTTTGAACGGTGCATTACAGCTTTGCCACAAAATCTCCGATAAAGTACATCAGCGGCAGCGTGGCGACCGAAATGAGGGAGGAGGTTCCCACGGTCTGCGCGGCATAGCCCGGCTTGATGCCGTAAAGCTCTGCCAGCATGGTGATGGTAGAGGCGCTGGGGAGCGCTGCGATCACGGTGCAGAACATCACGATCTCATAGCTGTTCGAAAGCCCCAGCGTGCAGAGCTTGGCCAGTGCACAGACAATGAGGGGCAGGATCAGCAGCTTGATGGCATTGAAGAGGTAAATACGGGGATTTTGCAGAATTTCTCTCGGCTTTTGCGTGGCAAGCAGCGCACCTGTGATGAGCACCGAGATGGGCATACAAAGGCTGCCCATATAGCTGCAAAAATCCACTACCAACGCAGGCATCGGTATGACGGCCTTTAAGAGGTAAAGCACAAAACCGATGGCGCAGGGCACGGTGCCGAAATTGAGAACGGCCTTTTTGGGTGTCAGTCGGATATCCTCACGCCCGCGAGAGAGCAGGTAGATGCCGAGCGTCCAAATATAAATATGGAAGCCAATAACGAAAAACGAGCCGTAGAATACGCCTGTTTCGGGGAAGACGGCAGCCAAAATCGGGAAGCCGATAAAGGCGCAGTTGGTAAAGGTAAGGGCAAATTGCGAAAGCTTTTTTTCGTCGGGGTCGGTAAAAGCGCGTCCGCACAGCATGGCGATCACACCCATCACAGGGTGGATGATCAGGCCGATGCCGAGGTAGAGCAGACCGCCGCGAAAAAGCTCCCAGCTGAATTCCTTGCTAATGAGCGATCCGATGATCAAGAGTGGCTGTCCCACCTCGATAATGAGCTTTGACATGCGGTTAGAGGCCACGTCGTTGATGATGCCGCGCTTGCGGCACAAAAAGCCGACCGCCATCACAAGAAACAGCACACCGATGATGGTGAGCAGATTGAAAAAAGTAGTGCTATCCATGGTTTACCTCACTGTATTTCGTCAAGCTTAGCGCGCAGGCGCTTCATATCGGTGAGCATATCCTCTTTTTTGCGCGGATCGCGCAAGAGATAGGCGGGGTGGTACACGGCGGTCATCAGATAGCCGTTTTTCTCAAACCACTCGCCGTGCTCCTTGGTGATGCGGAAATCGGGCTTGATCAGCTTCATGGCCGAAATGCGCCCGAGGCAAACGATCACCTTGGGGCGAATGAGACGCACCTGCTCACGCAGATAGTCAATGCAAGCCGCCGCCTCCTCGGGCAGGGGATCGCGATTTTGCGGCGGACGGCATTTTAAAATGTTTGCAATATATACCTTTTCACGCGGGATATCCACCGCATCAAGAAATTTGTTTAAAAGCTGCCCGGCGCGCCCGACGAACGGCGTGCCCGAAAGATCCTCCTGCTCACCGGGTGCCTCACCGACGAACAAAAGCTCAGCCTCGCGGTTCCCGGTACCGAATACGCAGTTGGTGCGTGTATCTCCAAGCGCACATTTGTGGCAGGCACGGCAGGTGCTTTCCAGCGTTTCCCAATCCATTTGACATACTTCCTTTATTTTTCAGTAAATATGCAAATATTATAGCAAATATTTTTTTCGAAAGCAATATCCTGTATTATTTTTCTTGAAAAAGGTTTACTTTTTGTTTGTGTTATGCTAAAATAACGGTGAAAAAGCTATGTGCGGCGGGCATATTTTCTCCCGCAAGCGCGGAAAGGGAATTTGTATGAGAATTGAAGATATCGACAAAAACCTTGTGGTGGAAACCACCATTACCGAGCCCGATCTTGTTTGGTTTAACGTGCGCGAGCTGCCGTTTCGGCTTTACGGCGTCATTTACGACGAAACTATGGGCTGCTACGTGCGTATGCCGCAGGCTACGGCCGAGGCCATCTCTCAAAACGTTTCGGGAAGCCTTAATCGCTGCACGGCAGGCGGCCGCGTGCGCTTCCGCACCGATTCGCGCTATATTGCCATCAAGGCCGTGATGAAAAACGGCAGCCCCATGGTACATATGCCCCTGACGGGTCAGTCCGGCTTTGATCTTTACCGCGTTGACAAAAAGGGAAAGGATCTTTATTATCGTACCTTTGTGCCGCCCCGCGGTATGACCGAGGGCTATTCCTCTGCGCATTGGGTAGAGGGCACCGAGGCGGATTATACCATCAATTTCCCGCTTTATGACGGCGTGAAGGAACTTTACGTGGCTCTCAAGCGCAATGCACATCTGAGTGAGCCCACGCCCTATGCCATCGAAAAGCCCGTTGTCTATTACGGCAGCTCGATCACGCAGGGCGGCTGTGCCTCCCGTCCCGGTAACGCTTACCAGGCCATCATTTCCCGCCATCTTGGTGTTGACCACATCAATCTCGGCTTTTCGGGAAGCGCCAAGGGTGAGCTTGGTATGGCAGAGTATATTGCCACGCTTGATATGAGCGCCTTTGTGATGGATTACGATCACAATACCAATAACGAGGAGCATTTGAAGCAAACACACGAGCCCTTCTTCAAAGCCGTGCGCGCCGCCCATCCCACGCTCCCCATCATCATTGTCAGCGCTCCCAATGTTCTTTTAAAGGGCGATGAAAAATTCAGCTACGGCCGCTTTACCGCGCGTCGTGCCATCGTTCGGCGCACCTATGAAAACGCGCTGATCGCAGGTGATAAAAACGTATATTTCATTGACGGCGCGCAGCTTTTCAAGGGCGAAGATTGGGATGCCTGCACGGTGGATGGCACCCACCCCAACGATCTTGGATTTTTCCGCATGGCCACGCGTATCGGAAAAGATGTGAGAAAGGTGCTTCTTAAATGAAAATTGAGGATCTTGACCAAAATTTAAAGGTAGAGACCGCGCTCACGGAGCCCGACCTTGTATGGTTTGACGCAAAGCAAGCCCCTTTTCGGCTTTATGGGGTCAGTTATGACGAGGGTGCGGGCTGCTACGTGCGTATGCCGATTGCCGTGGCGCAGACCGTGTCGCAGCCTGTGGCAAAGCTTTGCCGCCATACCGCAGGCGGCCGTGTGCGGTTTCGTACGGATTCTCCGTATATTGCCATTCACGCGGTGATGCACAACGGCACCCCGATGTCGCATATTCCTCTGACGGGTCAGTCGGGATTTGATCTCTATCACAGAAACGCGGCAGGCAAGGAGATCTATTATCAGACATTCGTGCCGCCCCACGGTATGACCGAGGGCTATTCCTCGGGTCACAGAACCGATGGCACGTACTGCGATTACACCATCAATTTTCCGCTTTACGACGGCGTGAAGGAACTGCATATTGCGCTCAAAAAGGGCGCACATCTAAGCGCCCCCACGCCCTATGCCATCGAAAAGCCCGTGGTGTATTACGGCAGCTCGATCACGCAAGGCGGTTGTGCCTCGCGTCCCGGTAATGCCTATCAGGCCATCATCGGCCGCGAGCTCGATGCAGATCATATCAATCTCGGCTTTTCGGGCAACGCCAAGGGCGAGCTTGCCATGGCAGAATACATTGCTACGCTTGATATGAGCGTGTTTGTTCTTGATTACGATCATAACACCCCCAGCGAGGAGCATCTCTTGGCAACGCACGAGCTCTTTTTCAAGACTGTGCGTGCCAAGCATCCGGATCTGCCCGTTGTTTTTGTGACCGCACCGAACACAAAGCTGCGTGGAAATATGAATTATTTTGGGCGAGGCAGATTCTTTACACGACGTAATATCATTCGCCGCACCTATGAGCATGCGCGCATCGCAGGTGATGACAATGTTTATTTTATCGATGGTGTGCAGCTGTTTGGCGGCGATAACTGGGATGCTTGCACGGTTGACGGTACGCACCCCAATGATTGCGGCTTCGTGCGCATGGCAACGCGCATTGGCCGCGATGTCAGAAAGGCATTGAAGAAATGAAAATTGAGGATTTTGATAAAAATCTAAAGGTTGACACCGATATTACCGAGCCCGATCTTGTTTGGTTCAATGTGCGCGAGCTACCCTTTGTGATCTACGGTGTGCTTTACGATGAGGAGCAGGGTTGTTATCTGCGCGTGCCGCAGGAAACGGCCAACGGCATCTCAAAGGGTGTGCGCGGCGGCCTCAACCGTCACACGGCGGGCGGTCGCGTGCGTTTTCGCACCAACTCGCAGTATATTGCCATTCGCGCCGTGATGGATCATGTGAAAAATATGTCTCATATGCCCCTGACGGGTCAATCGGGCTTTGATCTTTACCACGTGGTGGAGGGCAGAGACACCTATTATCGCAGCTTTGTGCCGCCCCGTGATCTGACCGACGGGTATTCCTCGGGGATCTTTACCCCGCGTGAAATGACAGATTATACCATCAATTTTCCGCTTTATGACGGTGTGAAGGAGCTTTACGTGGCCATCAAGCACGATGCGCAGCTTGCAGCCCCCACGCCTTACCAACACGAAAAACCAATCGTTTATTACGGCAGCTCGATCACGCAGGGCGGCTGCGCCTCCCGTCCCGGTAACTCTTATCAGGCCATGCTGTCGCGTACCCTTGGTGTCGATCACGTCAATCTCGGCTTTTCGGGCAACGGTCTCGGTGAACCCGAGATGGCTGCGTATATTGCCACGCTCGATATGAGCATTTTCGTGATGGATTATGACAGTAACGCCCCCTCCGAGGAGTGGTTACGCAACACACACTATCCCTTCTATCGCATCATTCGTGACGCACAGCCCACGTTGCCGATCGTTTTTGTCAGCAATCCGGGCATTCTTCTGCGTCCGATTTTGCCGTCGGGCGACCGTCGCGTGCGCCGCGAGATCATCCGCGAGACCTATGAGCGCGCACTCGCCGCAGGTGATCAAAACGTCTATTTTATTGACGGTGCCGAAATCTTTGCAGGCGACGCATGGGATGCCTGCACCGTTGACGGCGGCCATCCCAACGACCTTGGCTTTTATCGCTTTGCCTGCCGTTTTGAAGAGACGCTGCGCCCGATTTTAAGATGATTTCAACAAAAAAGAGGCTGTCTCAAATTGCAATTTGAGACAGCCTCTTTTTGTTATGTGTGTTTTTCTTTGCCGAAACGATCGAAAATCAAAAATGCAAGGATCAATCCCGCTACGCCCGATATCAGCTTGCCAACGATCACAGGCAGGAGGTAGGTCGCATCAAACGCCATAGTAAATGCAAGGTGTGCCGCAAAGGTAAAGGCGCCCGATACGGCGAAGGCTGCATTGACCGTAATACCCTTGCCGTTCATATCGTTCATCAGGCCGTAAGTGGCTGTTCCCGTGGCAAGAGAAGTTATAAGCCCCAGCGCGGCAACCTCATTGATTCCCACACGGCTGCCAAAGGCTTGAAGCGGTTTTTTCAAGAGCCTTGAGGCAATACTGATGAGTGGGAACATGCCCGTCATAACAATGCAAGCGTTGAAGCAAATGAGCGCGCCCTCTTCTATGGTGGCAATGCCTGCTATCACGGGCTTGTCGGCCAGGAAATTGATGATGCCGAGCGAAAATCCAAGCATAACAAGTAGCTTTATCACGTAGGCAAAGCCGCTGAATATTTTGACACAGACAGTAGGGAAGAGTATCAGCCCCACACCGATCATGAGGGAAAAGAGGAGCAGGGGGATGAGATTGATAAGAAGTGCACCGACTTTTATGCCGCACATGAGACCGCTTACAAAGCAGCCGATGGGTACGGTTACAACGCCGCAAAGCAAACCGTAAAGGAGATAGCGGTGATTTTCCGATTTGACGAGTCCGAGGGAAACAGGGATGGTGTAGGAGATCGTGGCACCCATCATGGAGGATACGACCAAGGCGCTCCACCGTCCGATCTCGGCATCCCTTGCTACGCTGGTGGCAAGAGGGGCGCCTCCCATATCGTTTGAAAAGATCATCGCGGGAATGACAGAGGGATCTATCGAGAACACGCTGTAAACAAAATCAAAAAAAGGAGAAAGAAGCTCGGCAACCAGCGGTGCAATGACGATCATACCGATCATGGACAAGGCCATGATGCCAAGGAGTGTAAAGCTTTTCTCAAATTCTGCGCCGAGCCCGAGCTTGTTTCCAATGACATAGTCTGTGGCAGCGAGAATAGAAAATATCACGACGATAACAGATAAAACGCTCATGATCCTTCAGGCGGGATTGCCGCCATCCCCTTTGTTTTTTTCTTGCATGATATGCATGCCTATGTATTTATAGCATATTTCCAACGGTTTGTCAAATTAAAATTACAAAATATTACAAAAAAGGGACGGCATCTGTGTCGGAACACAGATGCCGTTCCTTTTATAGGCGAAGAGAGCCGAACTCACAAGGTTCGACCCTCTTCGGCTATAGCGTGCCAAGTGTTTCTACCGCATGGCAGGCGCAAAGCGTTTTGCCGTGCTCAGGGAGCATGAGATCGGCGTTTTCTCGGCTTTCCATATCACCGTATTCGCTCACAAACGCATAGTCGCGGCGGGCGGTGAGCGGGTTGCCATCCTCCGTCAGATATAGCCAATAGCGATGGCAATCATCCAGCCAAGCGCAGCTTTCTCCCTTGTAGTGAACCTCGCTCAGCCTGCGGCAAACCGCAATCAGGCGCGTCATATTCTCAAAGCAAAATACAAGGCTGCGGCGTTGGCGCGCGGGAGAGACCTTTTCCTTGTCACAGGCCGCTTTTTTCGGTGCGGTTTCCATTCCCATTTTCGTAATAAAGAGCTCGCAGCCCCCCTCGCGTGAGGGGTACATTTGTATGTAGACCTTATCCTCGGCCGCATCGAAGCCCGTTTTTTCACGCATGTCGGTCAGAATTGCCTTAAAGGCGCGCTTGGTCTCGGTGTTGGTATAATCGGCGGTGTCGGTAGAGAGGGCATAGCGCGCGGCATCCTCTCGTGTGAGCATGATCTTGAGCTTGTTGTGATTGATCTTGATCCATTCCATCAATATCACCGCCTTTCACATAAATTTTCACGCTCTTTCACAGTACTATCATTATAAGCCAAAACCGCGCTTGCGGCTACCCCTAAAATAATGGAAATTTTGCATCTTGCCGCCGTTGACTTTCCTATTGCACTATGTTAAAATATATTAAAGTATAAGTATAATATAACGAAAAGGGGGGAGTGCCGTGCGATACAATACCGAAACGGCTGCGGTGGAGCTGAGTGTGCGTGAGCTTTGCGCCATGGCGCATAAAAGCGGTCATCTTGATGCACGCCGCCCCCCGAAAAGCACCGCACTTCTGCAAAAGGGCAGCGAGGCGCACCGACGCCTGCAGTCACGTGAGGGCCCTCATTACCGTGCCGAGGTGCCGCTGTGCAACACCACGCTTTACGAGGGGCTTTACTATACCGTCACAGGGCGCGCGGACGGCGTGCTGGAGGAGGACGGCAAGCTGACGGTGGAGGAGATCAAGACCGTGCGCGGCCAAGGTGCGTGCGTGCGTGACGATGCCTACTCTCAGCTTCGATGCTATGCATATTTTTTGTGCGAAAGCCGACATTTGCCCCGTGTGCGTATGCGCATGCGACTGTTTGATCCCGACCGCGACACCGTGCGAGATCATTACAGCGAAATGAGTGCTGAGGAGCTGCGGCGCTTTTATCACGCGCTGCTTGCGCGCATTGCCTGGTTTGCCGAGTTTGAAATGAGACGAAAGACCGAGTATCTGCCCTCCGTCGATGCGATCGGCTTTCCGTATGAAAATCCCCGTGAGGGGCAGACCGAGCTTGCTGAAACTGTCTTTCGTACGGTGCGTAAGGGCAAGCGCTTGTTTGCGCAAGCACCCACGGGCATCGGCAAAACGATGTCCACGCTTTATCCCGCCGTCAAGGCATTGGGGGCAGGGCATTGTGACCGCATTTTTTATCTGACCGCCAAGGCCAGCACCAGACGCGAGGCCTATGCTGCCGCCGCAAAGATCTTTTCGGTGGGCGGCAATCTCCGTACTGTGGTGCTCTATGCCAAGGAGCAGCTGTGCTCAAATGAGGGTGGCTGCAAGCGTGGCACCGCCTCGCGCTGCAATCCCGATGAATGTCCCTATGCGCGCGGCTATTACGATCGTGTGGATGGGGCACTCAAGGAGCTGCTCGGCTCCGCCAACGGTTTCCCACGTATTCTGATAGAAGATGTGGCCAAAAGGCACCGCATTTGTCCCTATGAGCTCTCGCTCGATCTGGCGCTCCTTTGCGAGATCATTATATGCGACTATAATTATGTGTTTGACCCCACCGTCTATCTGCGTCGCTTCTTTGATGAGAACGAGGGCGAGCGCGGCGAATACGTATTTTTGGTGGACGAGGCACACAACCTGCCGGACCGAGCACGGGATATGTATTCCGCCGATCTTACCGCAGCCCCCTTCGAGGCTGTTTATGCACGTGTTGATCCCGTGGCCGATGACAAGCTGGAGGAGGCACTCGGGGGCTTTGTTACGGCGCTCTCGCGCATGGCCTTGCTTTGTACCGAGAATCATCAAAAGCACGAGGATGGCACCGAGAGTGGCTATTATCTCAATCGCGAGCCGTCGCTCTCCTTTCAGGAGCAGGCCGACCTTTGCCGCCGTGCGCTTGTCTCGTGGACAAAGGCAAACCCCGACCATCCTCTCGTGCCCGAGCTTGATGAGCTTGTCGCCACCCTCAAGCGCTTTGTCGGCATTGCCGAATATTACGATACGCGCTTTTTGACCTTTGCCGTGCTTTGCCACGGCGCGTTTTCCCTCAAGCTTTACTGTCTTGACCCCGCGGGCGTGCTGCATAGCGCCGCCAATCGGGCTAAGGCTGCCGTGTTCTTCTCGGCAACACTCACCCCCCTTGATTATTTTGTTGATGTGATGGGTGGCGGTAAAGGGGCTCTTACGTTAGCCTTGCCCTCACCCTATGCACCCGAAAATCTTTCCCTTACCGTCGTGCCCTCGATCAGCACGCGCATGGAGGACAGAGAAAAATCCTATAAGCGCGTGGCTACCTATATTGCCGCGGCCGTCAGCGCGAGGGCGGGGAATTACATGGTGTATTTTCCTTCCTACGATTATCTTGACCATGTGTATGAGAAGTTTATCGCGCGTTATCCCCATGTGACGTGTATCGTTCAGCGCCCCGGCATGAGTGCGCGAGAGCGTGAACAGTTTCTCGCCTCCTTCAAGGCTGACGAAGGGCATTTGCGCGTGGGCTTTTGCGTGCTCGGCGGCAGCTTTTCCGAGGGTGTCGATCTGCCCGGCAGCCGCCTGATTGGCAGTATCATCGTCGGCGTGGGGATCCCCGGGCTTTCGAATGAGCGCAATATCCTGCGCGATTATTACGAAAACAAATGTGAGCGTGGGTATGACTATGCGTATACCTATCCCGGCATGAACCGCGTGCTGCAGGCCGCGGGGCGTGTGATACGGCGCGAGGAGGACAAGGGCGTTGTGGTACTCATCGACAGTCGCTATGCCGAGGAGCCTTATCTGCATCTGTATCCCGCACATTGGCAGGGCATTACCGCCGCAGGAGATGCCGCCTCCCTTGCGCACCGCGTTGCTCGCTTTTGGGAGGACGCAGAAAATTAAAACATCATAAAATATTATAGAAAAATGCAATTTCCACTTGCAATTCTTGCGAATTTATGCTATACTGAATGATAGTGATTGCGTTTTTTGCAACTTTTTAAGATTTTATTTGCGAAACGCTGCATTTCACCGAAAGACGTAAAGGAGATTTGAATATGAATTACACGACCATGAGTAAAGCCGATCTGCAAAAGGAGCTGGCGGGTCTGCAAGCACAATACAAGGCCTATTGCGACAAGGGCCTCTCTCTTGACCTCTCGCGCGGCAAGCCCGGCGCCAAGCAGGTAGACCTTTTGACCGATATGCTCACCTGCCTCAAGACCCCTGCGGATTGCAAGTCCGCCAACGGCTTTGATAACCGTAACTACGGCGTGCTTGACGGTATTCCCGAGGCAAAGCAGCTCTTTTCCGATCTTTTGGATATTCCCGTAGCCAATATCATTGTGGGCGGTAACTCCTCCCTGAACCTGATGTATGATGCTATGGCGCGCGCCATGCTTTACGGTGTGGTCGGCAGCGAGCGTCCCTGGGGTAAGGAAGAAAAGGTGAAATTCATCTGCCCCGTGCCCGGCTATGACCGTCACTTTGGCGTGTGCCAGTCTCTTGGCATTGAGATGATCAACGTAGCCATGACCGAGACCGGCCCCGATATGGATGCTGTGGAGGCACTTGCCAAGGATCCTGCCGTGAAGGGCATCTGGTGCAACCCCAAGTATTCCAATCCCGATGGCATTACCTATTCCGACGAGACCGTAAAACGTCTTGCCGCTATGGAGACCGGCGCACCCGACTTCCGCATCTTCTGGGATAACGCATACGTGGTGCACGACCTTTATAAGGCCGAGGGCATGGATACCCTTTACGATATCTTTGCCGCATGCCGCGAGGCGGGGAACGAGGATCGCGTATTCTACTTTGCTTCCACCTCCAAGATCTCCTTCCCCGGTGCAGGTCTTGCTATGGTTGCTGCCTCTGAGGCAAACATCAAGCAGATCAAGTCCGTGATGAGCGCACAGACCATCGGCTTTGACAAGCTGAACCAGATCCGTCACGTACGCTACTTCAAGAGCGCTGAGAATATGATGGCGCACATGAAGGTGCTGGCCGATATCATTCGCCCCAAGTTTGAGACTGTTGACCGCATCCTCAACGAGGATCTCGGCGGCACGGGTACCGCACGCTGGACCTCTCCCCGCGGCGGTTACTTCATCAGCCTTTACACGATGAACGGCTGCGCTAAGCGCGCATATGCGCTTTGCAAGGAGGCAGGCGTGACCCTTACTACCGTAGGCGCTACCTATCCTTACGGCAAGGATCCCGACGACAGCAATATCCGCATTGCGCCCACCTATCCCTCCGACGAGGATCTGGAGGCCGCTATGCACGTGCTCACGCTCTGCGTGAAGATCGCAGCAGTAGAAAAGCTGCTTGCAGCATAATTCAAATACAAAAGAAATCCGCAGTTCGTTCGAACTGCGGATTTCTTTTGTGTGAAGATTACAGTATTGTAAAAAATGTGCTGTTCAAATAAAGATTATCCACTCTGCGGAATACCGGCTCTTGGGTCGGGCACCGCAATTTGGCTAAGCGCGCGGCAAATTCGGTGGGGATATCCCCGTGGCGAAGCTGAGCAAAATGGCAATCGTTAAAATAAACGTTTTGCACGTGGCAATCCTCGCGGCCGCAAATCACGGGCATGCCGGCGGTGCGGGCGTGGATGCCGCTGAAATAGATGTGACGGATGGCGGTGCAGAGATTGTCGGGGTCGATCTCGATGCGGATGGGTGCACCGTAGCCCCTGTCCATGGTGATTCCGGAAAAGCTGATGTTTTCAATCAGCGTTGCTTCAAAGCCCTGATCGCTCATGCGTGCCTTTGCGGGATTGGCCGGCAGATACATACAAAGGCCGCAGTTTGATTCGGTGATGTTCAGATTGGAGAAGGTGCAATCGCGCATCACGCCGTCATTGATCCAACCGATACGCACCGCGCAGGTGTGACTGGTGAGGTTGCAGTTGGTTACCGCTACTTTTTCGCAAACGGTGTTGCGTCCAAGCGGTGCGGAGTATGCGCGCACAACGATGCAATCATCTCCGCAGGTAATATTGCAATCTGAAACGGTCACGTTTTGGCAGCAGTTGATGTGAATGCCGTCGTTGTTGGGCATATCCACTGCGGCAAGAATTTGCGCGCGGTGAAAGTGAACGTTATAGCAGCCGCAGATCCAGTAGCTCCATCCTGCGGGCTGATTGCGCATGGTCACGTCCTCTACCAGCACGTTTTTGCAGCCGATCATCATGACTACCCGCGCGGGCGCGAGGCTTGTGTTGCGCGGATCAAGCGGATGCGGGTAAGAGCCTACCATGGTCGTTGCCTCCGAAAGAGGGGCGCTGCCCTCGGGCAGGGGGCGCGGCTTGCGCACAAAGGACATCAAGGGGCGCTGCGCTTGCTGCTCTTCGGTCATTGGATCCACATATGCCCATCCTTGGCAATCAATGGCACCGCGACCCGTAATGGCAACGTCCTCGCAATTTTCCGCGTAAATAAAGCAGCGCTGATTGAAACGAGGGGCGTATTCCGTGTCCCAAAAATCGGTCACAACGTCGGGGAAGTCATCTGCGTTGGTGGAGCCGAGCAGTACGGCATCTCGTTCAATGCGCAGCTCTACGCCGCTTCTCAAATCAATTCTGCCGCACAAAAAGCGTCCTCCTTCCAGAGAAACGCGCCCGCCTCCCTCGGCGGCGCAGGCATCTATGGCGGCTTGGATGGCCGCCGTATCCAAGTGTACACCGTCTCCGATGGCTCCGTGTTCTTTTACATTACAGTTCAGCATACAGTTGCTCCTTTCGGGGTCTGTGTTTATCGTAGCACACACGCGGGAAAAAGTCAAGAGCCGGCGCGAAGTCTTGCTTTTTTGGGGGTGAGGTGTTATAATCAAGCTATAAGGCGGCTAAGCTCCTCCCCCCATTTTGGGTTTTGGGAAGTTGAATACAGCTTTGCACGTTATTTATTCCATGTAGGTGAAATATGAGCAAAATCACACAGTCGGCACAAAACCCCTTTCGGTACTCCGATACCAATAAGCGCTATCATACCTACGATTATTATTTGCGCCACACCTTCGGCGGCAAGGTGGCAAAGCTGACCCTTGACGGCGGCTTTACCTGCCCGAATATCGACGGCACCTGCGGTACGGGAGGGTGTATCTATTGCTCGTCGCACGGCAGCGGCGATTTTACGGCATCTTCTGCGCTCTCGCTTGCCGAGCAGTATCGTGTGCAACGCGAGAAAATGAGCCTGAAATGGCAGGTGGAAAAATGTATTCCGTACTTTCAGGCGCACACCAATACCTATGCGCCCTTGTCGCGCTTGACGGCGCTTTTTGAGGAGGCGCTCACACTTCCCGACGCGGTGGGGCTCAATATTGCCACCCGTGCTGATTGCTTGCCCGATGATGTGCTTGACTACCTCGCCGTACTGTCCGAGCGCACCGTGCTTACCATAGAGCTTGGCCTCCAGACGGTACACGATGACACGGCCGCACTTATCAATCGCGGGCACGATTTTGCGACCTTTCTTCATACTTATTCACGCATCCGCACGCGTGCGCCGCGCGCGCGAATCGGCGTGCATCTGATTTTCGGCTTGCCGGGTGAGGACGATGAGAGGATGCTCGATACCGTGCGCCGCGTGGCGGCACTTCGCCCCGATGAGGTCAAGCTCCATTTACTCTATGTCGTGGAGGGAACCGTTTTGGCAGATCTTTTCCTCAGGGGAGAATACAAGGCCCTTGAGCGCGAGCGATATATCGCGTTGGTTGCCGATGCCATTGAGCTGCTGCCTCCCGAAACGGTTTTGGGGCGTCTGACGGGTGACGGTGCACCCGACACGCTCCTTGCGCCTTTGTGGAGCCGCAAAAAGCTGACTGTTCTGAATGATATTGATAAGCTGCTGGTTGCAAGAAACACGTGGCAAGGAAAGCATAGCCGGTTGGAAAGCTGATTTTCAACAAAGAGCCGCGACACACAAATGTTGTGTGTCGCGGCTCTTTTTTTGTGAATTTTTTCCACGCTATCCCATTTCCTGCAAAAAAGCCAAAAAAATTTTTGAAAAAATGTAAAAAACAACAAAAAAATTAGTCTTGAGGGGTTGACAAGGGGATGGATTTTATCATATAATATAGTCAAGTGGTAAGTTGTGGGGCAAAATGTTAAGAAATTTTGCCGCAAAACCACAAAAAAGGGAAGGGGGACGCAAATATGCTGTTCGGTGAATACCGTCATTCTCTTGATGCAAAAAATCGCGTTTCCGTTCCTGCAAAGCTGCGTGATGAGCTGGGTGAGAATTTTGTCATCGCCCGCAGCCTGCGCGGCAAATGTCTGAGATTTTATTCCGCTGCTGCATGGGAGGAATACGTAAAGCCCATTAAGGAAATGGCACGTAAGAACTCCGAGGATATCTTCTGGTATCTTTATCACGATGCAGCACAGGTCACTCCCGATTCTCTCGGTCGTGTGCTCATTCCCAACAGCTTGCTTGAGTTTGCAGGTGTGGCACTCAAGGCAGAGGAGGGCGCTACCAGAACGCTGGCCATCGTCGGTTGCGGCGATTTCGGCGAGATCTGGCTTGAGCAGAACTACGATGCACGCGTGGCAAGCATTGATCTGGATGCCATTCGCCGTGCACTCGAAGAAAGCGGGCTTTGATATGTCGGAACAATTTTCTCACCGTTCTGTATTGCTTGATGAGTGTATCGAGGGTCTTGCCATTCGTGCGGACGGCGTTTACGTCGACGGAACCGCAGGCGGTGGCGGCCACTCTTACCATATCGCAGAAAAACTGACCACAGGCAAGCTGATTGCCATTGACCGTGACGCGTCGGCCATCGCCGCCGCAACCGCGCGACTTTCCCCCTTTTCAGAGCGCGCAACCGTATATCGCAGTAATTTTTCCGAGGTGGCCGAGGTGCTCGACGCGCTTGGCGTTGACAGGATCGACGGTATGCTCCTTGATCTTGGTGTCTCCTCCCATCAGCTCGACACGGCCGAGCGCGGCTTTTCCTACCAAGCGGATGCACCGCTTGATATGCGCATGGATCGCCGTTCGGAAAAAACTGCGTATACCGTCGTAAACACATACAGCGAGCAGGAGCTGAAGCATATCCTTTTCACCTACGGTGAAGAAAAATTCTCGGCTCGCATTGCAAGAAAGATCGTGGAGGAGCGCGAAAAGGCGCCCATCGCCACTACGCGTCAGTTATCCGACCTGATCAAAAGCGCCATGCCTGCTGCGGCACGCGAGGGAGGGCATCATCCTGCCAAGCGCTCCTTTCAGGCAATTCGCATTGAGGTAAACGGAGAGCTTGACGCCATCGTGCCCGCGCTGCGCAGCGCTATGGTACGCATGAATCCGGGCGGCAGATTGGCGGTCATTACCTTTCATTCCCTCGAGGATCGCATTGTGAAGCAGACCTTCGCCGCCATGGCCGAGGGTTGCACGTGCCCCAAAAGCTTGCCCATATGCGTGTGCGGCAATAAGCCCACCGCTAAGATCATTACAAAGAAACCGATCCTGCCAAGCCAAACTGAGTTAGATGAAAACCCGCGCGCGCGCAGCGCCAAGCTCCGTGTGGCAGAAAAGCTTTGAGAAAACAGACAAACAGGAGGCTGCATTATGTACGGAACAGAAGTATATGATAAAGTATATTTTCAAGAAAACTATAAAGATCAGATCGAAGCGCTGCGCAGCCGTTATCGCGACCGCACTCAGCGTGCGCTGAAAAAAAGCGCGGTTGACCACGCTCCCACTCCCAACGCCACGACCATCGTGTATCTGCACGACGAGCCCGATGGCGGCGTGCGCATTTCTACGGGCGACTTTGTGGAGTATTTTAATCGCCGTTACGGCGGCAGCGATCGCATCGGCGCCGTGCGTACCGCACTTTCGAGTGCCGCACAAAAGGTGGAGAAAAACAAGGCGGCAAAGAAGCAGAAAAGAGAGGCCGCACGCGAGGCTGCCTTTTCCTGCCGTATGCGTTTTGCAAGACGTCACGTGATGCTCGTGAACGCATTGTTTGCTTTTATTTTGATGATGTCTATTGCTTTGCTGGCTGCATCGGGTGTGATGCTGCAAAACAGCGAGACCGCACTCGCGCAATCCAAGGAGACGGCAGAGCACACCGAGGTGGTTATGACTGCCGAGCTGCTTTCCGCTGAGGGCAGCGCTTCAACGGTCTCTGACGGCTATCTGACCGCAGCCGATCAAAACACCGTTGAGGTGTATGAGACAAAGGCTCCCGAAAGCGGTCTTGATGCACTTCTCAATGCACTCTCCTACCTTTGGTAAACTGGTCTAAATTATCCCTGTCGGGAATAGAATAAGGATGCGCGGCACAGGTCGCCATCTTGGGCGGCGAGCTCCGTGAAAGCGGACTTCGCCGCCCCTTATTCTTTCCGACAGGAATTTTTTTAGGGGAGCATGATGAAAAAACGGCAGTTTTCCGCCATTACCGTGAAGCGTTCCTCGGTCGTGGCACTTTTTTTGGTTTTTGTGTTTGCTTTTTTGACGGTGCGTATCTTTTTTATTCAATTTTTTGATTTTGAACGATATCAAAAAAAGGTCTTCGACCAGCTTACCACCGAATCTACCGTGCGCGCGGCACGCGGTGAAATTCTCGATGCCGCAGGGCGCGTGCTTGCCACCAATCGCACCGCTTATCGCATTTCGCTTTATCCCGCAGCTATTGCCAAGGCAGGGGAATCCTGCGCGAACACGGTGGCCGAGGGGTTATCTTCGCTTGTCACCGGGTTGACAAGCGAGAAGGTCATGGAGCATATCTCTCACACCAAAGAGCTTTCCCGTACCGTGGTCAAAAGCACGGATGCCGAAACAGCGCGGCAGGTGCTTGCCTTTATTGCCGAGGAGGGGCTTTCCGATATGCTGACGGTGGAGGCGGTGAGCGACCGCTATTATCCCTACGAGAGTCTGGCGGCGCAGGTGCTTGGCTTTACGGGTAGTGACGGGCAGGGGCTTTACGGTCTCGAGTTACAATATAACACCGCGCTTTCCGGGGTGGCGGGCTCCTATATTACCGCGCGCGATTCCACGGGGAATCGCTTACCCAACCGTTATGAGGCCTACGTGCCCGCCACCGATGGGCAAACGCTGCACACCACCATCGATGCTTACGTGCAGGCTGTCTTGGAGGAGCAGCTTGAGGCTACCATGATCGAAAGCGGTGCTGCCAACCGCGTATGCGGCATTGTGATGAATGTCAATACGGGTGCGGTATTGGCTATGGCAACGGCTCCCACATTTGACTTGAACGATCCCTTTACACTCAATCAGTATGCCGAGGCTGAGCTCAAGGCGCTCGGGCTGCGCGAGGACAGCGAGGAATATGCTGCTACAAAGCGTGCACTTTTGCTGGAGAGCTGGTCAAACAAGGCGGTGACAGAGATCTATATGCCGGGCTCTACCTTTAAGGCGCTCACCTGCTCTATGGTACTGGAGGAGGACGCCGTCACCAATCTGGAGGAGCGCTTTTTTTGCAGCGGCGCGCTGGCAGTTGCAGACCGCTTGATTCATTGTCACAAGGTGGGCGGCCACGGCAGTCTGACCTTCACGGAGGGGCTGCAAAACTCCTGCAATCCCGTGATGATGACGATTGCTGCGCGCATCGGTACGGATTGCTTTTACAATTACGTCAAAGGGTTTGGATTGCTTGAAAAAACAGGTATTGATCTGCCGGGCGAGGGAAATTCCATTTTTCACGCCGCCTCAAATTTTACCGCGCTTGATCTTGCCACCGCATCCTTTGGGCAAAATTTTAAGGTTTCGGTTCTGCAAATGATCACGGCAATTTCGGCCGTGGCAAACGGCGGTAAGCTGCTTACGCCTTATGTGGTGGAGCGCATCACCGATGCGGAGGGAAATGCGGTGTGGCAACATGAGACGGAGGTAAAAAGACAGGTGATCAGCGAGGAGACAGCCAATACCGTCAAGGAGATTTTGGCGGGCGGTGTCGCAGGTGACGGCGGTGCAAAAAATGCCTACGTGGCTGGCTACCGCGTGGCGGCAAAGACGGGCACCTCGGAGAAGATCGGTGACGACAAAAGCGCGCGTATCGGCTCCTGCGTCGGCTTCGCACCCGCGGACGATCCCGAAATTGCCGTGATCATCGTGGTGGATGAGCCGACGGACGGCAGCAAATACGGCAGCGTGGTGGCTGCTCCCTATGTTGGCAACGTGTTTGAGGCGGTGCTGCCGTATCTTGGCGTTGAGCCCGTCTACACCGAGCAGGAGGCAGAAAATCTGACCGTCACCGTGCCCGATTGCACGGGGCTCAGCGCAAGCGAAGCGGAAAAGCTGCTGGCAGCAGGCGGTATCGCGGTACGGCTGACTGGTGAGGGCGACACGGTTGTCGCGCAGCAGCCTTTGGCGGGCAGTCGTATCCGCAAAAGCGGCGCCAACGTGGTGCTGACGGTTGGCAGCGGCGGCGCTGAGACCTCCCGCAGCGTGCCAAACGTCGTGGGGTTGACGGCCTCACAGGCCAATCAACTTTTGATCGATCAAGGCTTCAACGTTGCGGTGAGTGGCGCGAAGGATTACTTTATGGTAGATAAAACGGTGACGGCACAGTCACCTGCGGCGGGAACCCCCTTGGCACAAGGGGGCTTGGTCACGCTTTGGTTTCCGTATGAACAAGAGGAGGAGTGAGGGACATGATGAAGCTAAAGGAGCTTTTGCGGTCAGCAGGTTATGAGGTGAGCGATGCCATTGGCGAAATCGAGGTCAGCGGTATTTCCTCCGATTCCCGCCGCGTGGCACAAGGGAATGTTTTTGTGGCGATCAGAGGGCTGCATGCGGATGGCTATGTGCATATTGGCGAGGCGATCTCTCGCGGAGCTGTTTTTGTGGTGGCAGAGCGCCGCGTGGCAGGGATACCCTCGCTCGTCGTTGGCAGCGCACGTGCGGCACTCTCTCGGCTTTTTGATGCCTGGTACGGTCACCCTGCAGCCAATCTTTCCTTGATTGGCATTACGGGTACGAACGGCAAGACCTCCACGCTTTCCATGCTGGAGGCAATTCTCCTTGCTGCGGGGCATACCTGCGGTGTGATCGGCACGGTGGCGGCCCGCTGCAACGGGCAGGTCATATCGGCACCAAATGCCGATAAGCTCGCCAATATGACCACCCCCGACCCTGCCGAGCTTTACCGCTTGCTTGCCGATATGCGTGATGCCGGGGCTCGGTATGTTCTGATGGAGGTTACCTCGCACGCGCTTTGCTTTGATAAGGTGGAGCCGCTATTTTTCAAGCGCGCCGTCTTTACCAATCTCACGCCCGATCACCTTGATCTGCACGGTGATATGGCGGGCTATTTTATGGAAAAGCGTAAGCTCTTTTCCCGCTGCGAAATGGGTGTGATCTCTTTGTTCGGTGCGTATGGTCAATCTCTTTCCGATAGCATCACCGCCCCGTTTTTAACGGTTGGGCGCGGCAACGTGACAAAGGTTCTGGCAAACGGCGCCACGGGCGTTTGCTTTACGCTCCTGCATGAAGGGGAGGCAATAGAGCTTTCTTTGCCCGTTCCGGGGGATTTCAGCGTTGAAAACGCAGCACTTGCCGCCATGACCGCGCTTTCGCTCGGAGTGGAAGCTAAGACGGTGAGGGCTGCGCTGGCGGATTTCGGCGGCGTTTGCGGCAGAATGGAGCGTGTGGCCCAAAACGATCTTGATATCAGCGTGTTTCTTGATTATGCGCATACCCCCGATGCACTTGAAAAGCTGCTGCTATCGGTCAGGCGGTTTCGCTTGCCTCGGCAAAGGATCATTTTGCTGTTCGGCTGCGGCGGCGACCGAGACCGCAGCAAGCGGCGCAAAATGGGCAGGATCGCCACGCGCCTCGCGGACCTCACGGTCATTACGTCGGATAATCCGCGCAGCGAGTCGCCGAGCGCCATCATTGCCGATATCGTCAAGGGTATAGACAAGGAAAAACCGTACAAAATAATTGAGGATCGGAGAGAGGCTATTGCCTTTGCCGTAAATGTTGCGAGGCCGGGAGACATTTTGCTTTTGGCGGGAAAGGGGCACGAGGAATACGAGATCAGGGGCAGAGAACGGCTCGCCTTCTCGGAGCGTGATATCGTTACCGCCTGCATGGCAGAAAAGCAGCGGGAGTTTGAGGCATGAGGATTTCACTTGCCTCGGTTTTTCGGGAGCCGAGCCGTCTTGCGGCGGCGCTGGGTGCTACCTTGCAGGCACGGGGATGCGTTTGCTCTGTCATCGGCGGTATTACCACAGATTCTCGCCGAACCGAAGCGGGAGATTTGTTTGTGGCACGCAAAGGGCGGGGGCAAAATGGGCTGGATTTTATCGGTGAGGCACTCGCGCGCGGCGCGTGTGCGGTGCTCGCCGAGACCGAGCCGCCATTTTACGCGGAAAACTGCCTATGGCTGCGTGTTCCCGATTGTGACGCCGCCCTTTTGGCCGCTGCTGCCGCGCGACGGCAAAAAACGCGTGCCACCGTGATCGCGGTCAGCGGCAGCACGGGAAAGACGACCGTGAAGGAGCTTCTTGCCACCGTGCTCGGAGAGGTTGGAACGGTGCAAAGCAGCGCCGGCAACTATAACAGCACGGTTGGTATGCCCTTGTCGTTGCTCGGTATGGAGGAGGCCGATTATTTTGTACTGGAGATCGGTATCAATCACAAAAATGAGATGGAGCCGCTTTCCCGCGCGCTTGCGCCCGATATTGCCGTGCTTACCAACGTGGGAACCGCGCACATCGGGCAATACGGTAATTATGCCACGCTGCTTGAGGAAAAGCTGAAGCTCTCCTGCGGGCTTAGGGAAAACGGCGTGCTTGTTCTGCCCGACAGTATTCCAAAAGCGGCGCTGAGTGGCATTTCGTCACCTATGTTACGTTTTGGGAGTACACAAGGGTGTGATGTTCGCGTGTGCCGTGCCGTTTCGCATGAGCTGGGTGTCACGGCCGATATTTTGACGCCCGCCCGCGCATTAAACGGGCTTTGTTGGCATATTCCCGGAAGCATCGGGACGTCCTGTCTTGCTATTGCCGCGGCGGTAGGCACGCTTTTGGAGGTTCCTGACGCAGCGATCCGCCACGGAATCGCCAAGGCCGTTAGGACCTCGCCGCGTATGCAACGCATTGAGGTGGCGGGGCGTGTGTTGATCGATGATACCTATAACGCCTCTCCCGAGGCCGTAGTTGCCTCGCTTGAAGCACTTTGCTATCTTGGAAAAGATGCCCCCCGTGCCGCAGTTCTCGGTGATATCGGTGAGCTTGGGGAGCAGGCCGCTACGCTGCACCGTACCGTGGGGAGATGCGCCGCCGGGTGCGGCCTTGCGCAACTCTTTCTTTATGGCGAATATGCCTCCGTACTGGCGGCTGGCGCACAGGAGGGTGGGATGCCGAAGGCGTGCATCAAAACCTTTGCCGCAGGGCAGGAGGCGGAGCTGGCTTCAGCTCTTTTAAGCGCCACGCCAAAGGGAACGTACATTTTATTGAAAGCCAGCCGCAAGACCGCACTTGAGCGTGTGATCGAGGCGCTGAGGAGGGAACGATGAAAACCGAAGGAATTTATACTTATGCTGCGCTTTTTGCCGCTGTTTTGATCTTGACGGTGCTGCTGGAGCGTGTGCTCATTCCCGTGCTCTGCCGTTACCGTGCAGATCAGCCCATTCTGACGATCGGGCCCGTGTGGCATATGTCAAAATCGGGCACGCCGACGATGGGCGGTCTTGCCTTTATCATGGCGCTGCTCGCCGTTTTTCTCTCCTATGCGGCGTGGCTTTTGCTGCGCGGCGAGCGCGCCTCGCTGCTTGCGCCCGTGCTGGTGATCCTATATGCCGCCGCTTGCGGTGCCATTGGCTTTTTTGACGATTATCGCAAGCTTTGCAAGCGTCAAAACGAGGGGCTTTGTGCCATGCACAAATATCTGCTGCAGCTGCTGGTGTCTGCGGCCTTGCTCTTTGCCGCGCGATATTTGGAGCTGATCGATACCGCGATCGCGCTGCCGTTTACCGCGCGTGAGCTTGAGCTTGGAATTCTATATTATCCGCTTGCCCTGCTTTTTTTGACGGGAATGGTCAACGCACTCAACTTAACCGACGGGCTTGACGGTCTGCTCGCCTCCACGGTGGCGGTTCTTGGTGTTTTTTTCTTCTTGTACGGCAATTTGCGCGGGGAGGGTCTGTTTTCTTTCTTCGGTGCACTTTTGACAGCGGCAATGCTCGGCTTTCTGGTGTTCAATCACCATCCCGCACGTGTGTTCATGGGGGATACGGGTTCCTTGTTTCTTGGCGGTGTTGTGGCGAGTGTGGGATTGCTCTCGGCGCAGCCGCTGACTGTGCTGGGTGCGGGCGGCATTTACCTTGCCGAGGCGGGCAGCGTGATATTGCAGGTCGCGTATTTTAAGCTGACGCACGGTCGCCGTCTGTTTTTAATGGCACCCTTTCATCATCATCTCGAAAAAAAGGGCTATTCGGAAAATACCGTTGTGGTGCTGTTTTCGCTCGTGACGGCTATTTTGTGCTGTTTGATGCTGCTGGGGAGGTAAAATATGGTTGGGATAAGGGAGCGCTGGCAAAGGTATGTGAAAACGGCAGAGGATGGCGGTGGGCGGATCGATTTTTGCTTTTTGCTCTTGGTTTGCCTCTGCTTGCTTTTCGGCACCGTGATGTCGTATAGCGCGAGCACGGTATACGGTGCGCAGTTTTACGGTGACGGCTTTTACTTTTTGAAGCGCTACGTGCTCTTCGCCCTGCTTTCGATCGCGCTCACCGCCCCCTTTGTGTTTTTTGCCACGCCGCGCTTTTGGCGCTATTTCGGGGTAGGACTGTACGCGGGGGCGTTGTTGCTGCTGGTGCTGGTTTTGCTGATCGGCACCGTCGGGGGCGGGGCGCAGCGTTGGCTTGTGCTGGGGCCGTTGACGATACAGCCCTCCGAGGTGGCAAAGCCCGCGCTGATTTTGATGCTCGCCTTGGTGATGACACAAAACGAGGATAAAGTGACCTCAAAGCGACCGCGCGGCGGCAGCTTTCGCTACGGTGTGCTTTTGCCGGGTGCGCTTATTGGCGCGGTGGGAGTGCTGGTGGCGGCAGAAAAGCACATTTCGGGGCTTTTGATCATCGGTATGCTGGGGGTTGCGGTGATGTTTTTGGGTGGTACACGCCTCAAATACCTTGGCATCATGGCGGGCGTGGTGGCCGCGGCAGGCGTTTTGCTTGTGCTGGTCTCCTCCTACGCACAGGTGCGTGTGGATACCTGGCTGCACATAGAGGAGGTCGATCCGCTGGGGGCTGCTTGGCAGACCCTGCAGGGACTTTATGCCATCGGTGCGGGGGGACTTTTCGGCAAGGGGCTTGGGCAAGGCCTGCAGAAGCACGGATACGTTTCTCAGCCGCAAAACGATTTTATTTTCACCGTCATTTGCGAGGAGCTTGGGTTCGTGGGCGCGCTTTCGGTGATCTTGCTTTTTTTGTGTCTTGTTTTGCGCGGCTTCCGCATTGCCGCACGCACACCCGATCGCTTTTGCTCGCTGGCGGTGTTCGGCATCTCATTGAAGCTGGCCCTGCAGGCGGCGCTCAATCTTGCCGTGGTGACCAATTCCATGCCCAACACGGGCGTGTCGCTGCCGTTTTTCAGCTCGGGCGGTACATTTTTGGCTATACAAATTTTTGAAATGGGGATCGTGCTCTCAATTTCGAGATACAGCACGGGAAAAAGGGTATGAGAGTGGTTATTGCTTGCGGCGGTACGGGCGGACACGTTACGCCCGCGCTTGCCATTGCCGATCTGTTGCAAAAAACGGTTGCCGATTGCGAAATCCTGTTTATCGGCACGGTGGGTGGCATGGAAAATGAGATGGTGCGTGCGGCGGGATACGAGATCTGTGCCATTAGCGTGAAGGGGCTTTCCCGTCGGCACCCGAAAGAGGCGCTTGCCGCGCTGAAGCTGTTGCGTGCTGCCGTCCGCGCGGCAGGCAACATCATAGATGTCTTTCATCCCGATATCGTCATCGGCACGGGTGGGTACGCTTGCTATCCCGCGCTTCTTTCCGCCTATCGCCGCGGCACACCCACGGCGGTACACGAGTCCAATGCCGTGCCGGGTCTTGCCGTGCGTATGCTGGCAACAAAGCTCTCGCGCGTTTGGCTTGGCTTTGAGGCGGCGAGAGCGCATTTGCCGCGGCGTGCCAAGACGCTGGTGGTGGGGAACCCCGTCAGAGATAGTGCTTTGTGGCGCGGGGGGACACGCCCGATGGGGCAAAGCCAAAAAACGGTGCTTTCCTTTGGCGGCAGCCTCGGTGCTCCCGCCATGAACCGTGCGGTGCTTTCGCTGATGGCGGAGCTGCGCGATATGCCGCAGATACGCTTTGTGCACGCAACGGGCAAGCGCGAATGGGAAGGTTTTTCTCGCGAGCTTGCCGCGGCCGGCCTTTCGGGCGATCCCCGTCTTGAGGTGCTGCCCTTTATTTCTGATATGCCGCGCCGTATGCGTGAGGCAACGGTCGTGATCTCCCGCGCAGGCGCTATGACCTTAGGAGAGGTGGCTGCCGCGGGACGCGCCGCCGTGCTGATCCCATCCCCCAATGTTACGGGGGATCATCAGCTAAAAAATGCGGCCGCTTTGGCAGACGCGGGGGCGGCGGTGGTTGTAGAGGAGCATCGGCTTGACGGCGGTGACTTGACACGCGCGGTGCGACGCCTGCTCACCGATGATGCGGCGCGCCGAGAGGTGGAGATGGCCGTGAAGGCCTTTTCCCATCCCGATGCCGGCAGAAAGATCTTGGCCGATATCCTGCTGCTTACGGGCAGGCAATAAGCGGAAAAGAGAAAACGTGATAAAAAATATCGAAATATGTATTTAAAATTTTAAAAATTATTATAAAAACATCTTGCAAAATGAGTCAAGATATATTAAAATATAATAAATAACTATGACGTAAAAATGCGTGCTTGCACGCGGTCAAGAATAACGGAGGATATACATATGACTTTTGAACGCGATAATAACTGCGAAAGCGGTGTAGTGATCCGCGTCATCGGTGTAGGCGGAGGCGGCAATAACGCCGTCAATCGCATGATCGCCGCCAATATTCGCGGTGTGGAATTTGTAACTGTAAATACCGACAGACAGGCGCTTCGCAAATCTGAGGCGCCCGTACAGATGGTGATTGGTGAAAAGATCACCAAGGGCTTTGGCGCAGGTGCAAACCCCGAGGTGGGTGCACGCGCTGCAGAGGAATCGATCGATGAGATCAAGCAGATGCTGTCGGGTGCCGACATGGTGTTTGTAACCGCAGGCATGGGCGGCGGCACCGGTACGGGTGCAGCTCCCGTTGTGGCACGTCTGGCACACGAGATGGGCATTCTCACCATCGGTATCGTGACCAAGCCCTTCAGCTTTGAGGGCAAGCGCCGTCTTGAGCAGGCAGAGCAGGGCATCAAGGAGCTTCGCCAGTACGTGGACTCCCTGGTCGTGATCCCCAACGAGAAGCTCAAGCAGGTATCCGATACCCGCATCACCCTCGGCAACGCCTTCGAAATTGCCGATGACGTGCTTCGCCGCGGTGTGCAGAGCATTTCCGAGCTGATCAACGTTCCCGGCTTTATCAACCTTGACTTTGCTGACGTGACCTCCGTGATGAAGAATGCCGGCTACGCGCACATGGGCGTGGGCGGTGCCACCGGTGCCGACAAGGCTGAGCTGGCTGCGCGCGCTGCTATTTCCAGCCCTCTGCTCGAAACCTCTATTCACGGCGCACACGGTATTCTGATCAGCATTACCGCTTCGCACGATGTAGGCCTTGAGGAAGTGGATCTTGCCTCCTCTATGATCTCGCACGAGGCTCATCCCGACGCAAACGTGATCTGGGGTCTTGCCTTTGACGATGCTCTTGACGACGAAATGCGCGTCACCATCATTGCGACCGGCTTTGAGAAGCAGGAGCAGGTGGAAGAGCCCGCACCCGTTGTGGAGCAGGCTGCTCCCGCAGCACCCGCATACGCTGCTCCCGTTCAGCAGGCAGCTCCCGTTTACGTAGCTCCTGTTCAACAGGCTGCCCCTGCACCCGAGCAGGCAGCACCCGTGGCAGAGCCCGCACCCGCCGCGCATGCCCCCAAATATGATGCCGCCAGCGAGGATTCTTCGATCTCCGAGGATGACTTTGACAGCATTATGAGCATTTTCCGCAATCGCGGTCGTCGCAACAGAGGCGATTATTAATCAGTATCAAAAAGCGCAGGCTTGCGATGGCAAGCCTGCTCTTTTTATGCAAAAAATCTCAGCCCCGCCCCTCGAAACGCGAGGGGCGGGGCTGGGCTATATCTGTATTATTTCAGTTGTCCTGCCAAAATATCCTTGGCAGCATCAAGCGCCTCGGTGATCTTGTCGGCATCCTTGCCGCCTGCCATGGCATTGTCGGGGCGTCCGCCGCCCTTGCCGCCCGTGATGGCTGCAACGGCACCCACCAGCTTGCCGGCGTGTGCGCCCTTGGCAACGGCATCCTTACCTGCAACGGCAATAAAGCTGATGCGCGCGCCGTCTGCAATGGCCAGAACGGCTACGGTGCTATCATTGTTTGCCTTGATATCGTCTGCCAGGCTGCGTGCCACGTCGGGTTGCATTCCGTCAAAGCGAGCAACCGCCAAGCGAATGCCACCTACCTCAACGCTGCCTGCCAGCACCTCGTCAAGCTTGGAGGAGGCCAGCTTTTGGTTGAGGGAATCCAGCTCACGGTGAAGCTCCTTTACCTCTTCTTGCACGGCATGCGCACGCTTGGCAACATCCAGCACATTCTGCGCCTTGAGGGCACTTGCGGTGTCTGCGAGAAGCTTCTCGCGTGTGGCAAGCAGAGCCAATACGCCGTCGCCAGTGACGGCCTCAATGCGGCGCACGCCTGCGGCAACCGAGCTCTCGGATGTGATCTTGAAAAGACCGATGCGTGCGGTGTTGTTCAAGTGCGTACCGCCGCAGAATTCGATCGAGAAGGTGCCCATGCGCACCACGCGCACGATCTTGCCGTATTTTTCGCCAAACAGGGCAGTAGCACCAAGCTTTTTGGCGTCCTCAAGGAGCATTTCCGTCATGGAGATCGGCACACCTGCAAAGATGTATTGGTTGACAATGGCTTCAACCTTTGCAAGCTCCTCTGCGGTGAGGGCGGCAAAGTGGGTAAAGTCAAAGCGACATTTTTCGGTATCAACAAGAGAGCCTGCCTGCTCTACGTGGTTGCCAAGCACCTCGCGAAGCGCTGCCTGCAGAAGGTGCGCTACGGAGTGGTTGCGTGCGGTGGCAAGACGCTTGTCCTCGTCAATGCGCGCGCATACGGCATCACCTACGTGCAGCACGCCATTCGTAACGGTGGCAAGATGCAAATAAACGCCGTCGGTCTTCTTGGTGTCACCTACGTGCAGCTCGGCGCCCTTTGAGGTCAGCGTACCGCTATCACCGATCTGACCGCCGCCCTCACCGTAGAATACGGTTTTGTCGAGCACCACGGTGCACTCACCCTCGCTGATCTCGTTAACTGCCTTGGTGCCGTCCTCGTCCTCCACAAAGATAGCCAGTACCTTTGCGTCATCGGTGCGGAAGCTGTCGAAGCCGCGGAAGTTGGTGGCAGGGAGGTCGGAGATCAGATTCTTGGCGGCGTTGTCCCAACCGCTGATGTTGCCGCGTGCGGCACGCGCGCGCTCACGCTGCTCCTTCATCAGCTTGGTGAAGGTCTCGTCATCAGAGCTGAGGCCGTTCTCGGCAAGGATCTCCTTTGTCAGATCAAGCGGGAAGCCGAAGGTATCGTAAAGCTTGAATACATCCTCGCCCGAGATCACGGTCTTGCCCTCGGTCTTGGCTGCTTCAATATAGGTGGAGAGAATGGAGAGGCCGGCATCGATGGTGGCGTCAAAGCGCTCCTCCTCCATCGAAATGACCTTCAGGATATAATCTGCCTTTTCGATCAGCTCGGGATAAGCGTCGCGGTTTTCACCGATGGCCACGCGGCACAGATCACAAAGGAATGCGTGATTGATGCCAAGCAGCTTGCCGTGGCGGCAGGCGCGGCGAATGATGCGGCGCAACACGTAGCCGCGTCCCTCGTTGGAGGGAATGACGCCGTCCGCAATCATGAACATGGCGCTCTTGATATGGTCGGTGCATACGCGGATAGAAATGTCGTTCTCCTTGTCGGCGCCGTAGGTCTTACCTGCGATTTCGCAAACGGTATCAAGGATCTTGCGGATGCTGTCAACCTCAAACATATTGTCAACACCCTGCATGACGCAAGCAAGGCGCTCAAGACCCATGCCGGTGTCAATGTTTTTCTGCGTCAGCTCGGTATAGTTGCCGTGACCGTCGTTATTGAACTGGGAGAATACGTTGTTCCAGATCTCCATATAGCGGTCACAGTCGCAGCCGGGGCGGCAGTCCTTGCTGCCGCAGCCGTATTTGATGCCGCGGTCAAAATAGATCTCGGAGCAGGGGCCGCAGGGGCCGGAGCCGTGCTCCCAGAAGTTGTCGGCTTTGCCAAGACGGGTGATGCGCTCGGCAGGTACGCCGATCTTCTTGTTCCAGATCTCAAACGCTTCCTCGTCGTTTTCGTAAATAGAGGGCCAGAGCAGCTCGCCGGGGATCTCCAGCGTTTCGGTCAGAAACTCCCAAGCCCACGGAATTGCCTCCTCCTTGAAGTAATCTCCGAAGGAGAAGTTACCCAGCATCTCAAAAAAGGTGCCGTGTCTTGCCGTGTGACCCACGCGGTCAAGGTCGGGGGTGCGGATGCATTTCTGGCAGGTGGTTACGCGGTTGCGAGGGGGCTCCTCCTCACCCGTGAAAAACTTTTTCATGGGTGCCATGCCGGAGTTGATGAGCAACAGCGATTTGTCGTTGATGGGTACGAGGGGATAGGAGGGCAGGCGCAAATGACCCTTGCTTTCAAAGAAAGCAAGATATTTTTCGCGCAGCTCGTTAAGAGAAGTCCATTTCATAATAACAGGCCTTTCGTCATTGAAAAAATATTGAAAATATTATAGCACTCTTTTGCCCTTTCGTCAAGTATGCAATGCGGTTTTCTTCCTCAAAAAACCAAAATAAATATCATTATATAAAATAGCCATGGGCAGATGGCGCAAAAGTGACGGATGTAATTTGTTTAAAGTGATGAAAATTTTGATGGGAATGTGAAACATTTTTGTCTTTACTTGCAAAGAAAGGTGATGGATGGTATAATAAGATGATTTAATATGGCAGCATTGTTTATGCAATGTTTCGCAAACGGGAGGTTTTTATGAAAAGAAGAATCCTTTGCCTTTTGCTGTGTTTGTGTATGCTGGCCTCCACAGCTATACTGTTCTCCTCGTGCGGTAAAAAGTCCGTTGACCTTGAGGGATACAGTGTTGTTTGGGGCAGCGAGGTCACCGATACCACCGCTGACCTGATCCGCACCTTTGTCAGCACACTTGAGAAAAAGGCAGACTGTGATTTTGAAGCCTCGAAGGTCAAGGCTGACGATGCCGTGGCCGACGAGCAGGATGCCGAGATTTTGATCGGCAACACCAATCGTGCCGAAACACAAAAGGCCCTCAAAAAGGTGAAGGGTCACGGCTACGTGATTATGACGGTAGGGAAGAAGCTGGTTATTGCCGGCACCACGCCGTTGCTCACCGCCATGGCAATTGACCATTTTGAGGACGAGATCCTTCCCACGGCACTTGATGGCTCCTCGCTGACCGTGACGCGCACCGTGGTAGATGAAATGGAAATGCTGGAGTTTACCGGCAGCTGGGCCTTTATCTATTCGAACCGTCTCGATGGCAAGCGCGACTACATCAACTCTTTGATCACCGAATGCAAGGCCGCGATCGGCAAGTTCTCCGATATCACCGGCTCGGCCATGGGCACGGTTTCGGATAAGGGCTTCAACATCTCGCCAGAGGTGTTGGTGGGTCTTGTTGACCGAGAGGAGACCGATGCCTTTATTGCGGGCATGGATATCAACAATTACGGTGTGGGTGTGAAAAACGGCAAGATCCTTGTCACCGCCCTCAACGATACCATGCAGCAAAAGGCCTTCGCCTTGTTTACCGACGTCCTGAAGGATTCTGTTTGCGCGGTGGAAGAGGACGGTAAGGAAAAGAACCGTATCTTCCTGCCTGCCGAATTCTCCCGTATTTATTCCGACACCTCCAATAAGAAGCACGTCACCGATTTCCCGCGTCCCGAGGGTGCGGTGCTTTCCGGCAGTATCGACGTGCATGACAGCGCCATGGAGTATTACTACACGGGCAGCTCTCTTGGCGTCGAGACCTACACCGCCTACTGCAAGACGCTGGAGGCTGCAGGCTACACGCTTTATTCCGGCAGCGAGGCAGAAGGCAGCATCTTCCGCATTTATAACGATCAAGCCGAGAACATTTCGCTCTACGTGGCTTACAACGCCTTTAAGCACGCGAGCGCACAGGGCGTGACCTCGCACGAGCCCGCTATCCGCATCGTGGCCTCGCCGCTTGGTGCTACCAAGCAGCTTGCTACCGAGTATTTGTCTCGCGGCGCCTATGAGAAAAAGCAGGATTCCTCCATTACCTCGCTCAAGCTCAGCTATACCTTCCCCACGAAAGAGGAGCAGGAGCAAGGCGTTGCCAGAATCTTCGGCAATCTCTATGTCGTTACTCTTGAGGATGGCTCCTTCATCGTGCTTGACGGCGGTGCACCCAATTCGACCGATGCAGATCGTATTTACAACGTTTTGCTTGAGCTCTATAAGGAAGGGCATAACGGCAACGGCCCCACCACAAATGATCCCATTCGTATCACGGCCTGGTATCTCTCGCACGGCCACAACGATCATTACGGCTCCATGGTCACCTTTATGAAGACCTACTGTAAAAGCTATAATACCAAATTTATCACCGTTGACTACGTCATTGCTAACTTTGCCTCGGATGAAGAATATTATAATTCCGAGTCGGGGAACCTTGCTACCCAGTATAACCATACCGTGCGTGATAAGCTGACCGAATATTCCTCCTGGATGTCTGACGCTCCCGGGGAAAAGACCGGCTTTGATTACATCAAGGTGCACACGGGTCAGCGCTTCTGGTTTGCCAACATCGAGCTTGAGGTCATGTATACGCACGAGGATCTTTATCCCGAGCAGATCCACGTTTACAACAACACCTCCACCGTGATTCGCATGACCATGTATCACACCGAAAACGGCGAAGTATCGGCCAACTCCAAGACCACGATGCTGTGGACGGGTGATGCCCAGACTGCCGCCAGCAAATGGATGCGTGCTACCTACGGCGCATATTTGCAAAGCGATATGGTGCAGGTTGCGCACCACGGCGGTAACGGATGTGAATGGGAGTTTTACCAATTGGTCAACCCCGTTTGCGTGTGGTGGCCTACCAGCCGCAAATCCTACCGCGAGGGCTTCCATGATCCCAAGTCCGACGGTTACAAAAAGGTAAGCTATAACATCAATTATAAGCTGACGAGCGCGCAGTACATTATTCTGAGTGACGACTGCAACTACACCCTTACCATTACCGCAAACGGCCCCGAGTATGGTATTTACGATGCAATCACCAACAAGTCGGGTGTGCGCACCGTGGCGGATGGCACCAAGGTGGCTTACTATTCTCTTACCGAGAATAATAAGAGTAACAAGGGAACGGGCAGCATTTCGAGCTCCTTGATTAAAACACTTCACAATAATTCTTAACCCAAAGGGCAGTTAGCCGGAAAGGAACAAAGCATGAAAAGAATACTGAGTTTGATTTTGTGTGTTGTACTTCTGTCCTCCACCGCACTGTTGTTTACCTCATGCGGTGCGAAGGCAGTTGAGTTCACCGATTACCGTCTCATCTACGGTAAGGACGTTTCCGATACCACCTCAGCCGAAATTCAGGCCTTTGCGGCTGATTTTGCCGCTAAGGTTGGCGAGAAGATCAGCACCAAAAAGGTGGATCCTACCTCGGACGAGGATGCCGGCGAGGAGTTTGAGATCCTCGTAGGTAACACCAACCGTCCCGAGACCGCCAAGGCCCTCAAAAAGATCAAGGGTCACGGCTATATCATTACCGTGATCGGTAAAAAGCTTGTTATCGTTGGTACCACCAATCTGTTGACTACCGTGGCAATGGAGACCTTCGCCGAAACCTACTTTGGCGGCGACAAGCAGACCACGCTTGAGATCAAGACCGAAAAGGTACAAAAAATGGAAATGATCGAGGTGACCAAGAACTGGAAGTTCGTCTATTCCGCCTATCTTGACGGTGATATGGACGCCCTTGCCGAGGATATCAAGAGCACCAAAAAGATCATTGACGAATTTTCCGACGTCCGTTCTACCTCTATGGCGTTGATGACCGATGCTGAGGCTGCCGGCGATACCGAGATCCTGGTTGGTGTGGTTGAGCGTAACGAGAGAAAAGAGCTGACCGCTACCTTCAATGCCAATAATTACGGTGTAGCTGTGAAGAACGGCAAGATCGTGGTAACGGGTCTGAATGATGTGATGACGCAGAAGGCCATGTACGTTTTCCGCGAGATGCTGCGCGATTCGATTTCCGTAGTTGATGGCCAAAAGCTCATCTTTATGCCCGCCGATCTGCTTCGCCTTTATAGTGATGCCGAGGCCGGTTACGTGACCGATTTTCCGCGTCCCGAGGGGCTCACGCTTACCGCTACCATTGACGTGCACGACGGCTTGGAATACTATTACGAGGGTGCAGATGCTGCTGCCTACAACAAATACTGTGCAGCGCTGACAGCAGCCGGCTATGAGCTTTATTCCGATAGCACAGCCGAGGATATCATCTTCCGCATTTACAATAATGTAGAAAAGAATATCACGCTCTACGTTGCCTACAACGCCTTTAAGCATGTCGAGACAGCGGGAACCGGGCACAAGGCGGCCATTCGCGTGGTTGCTTCTGCCCTTGATTGTGTCAACCAGCTTGACAGCAGCTATCTCTCCGCCACCATGCCCGCCTTTGAAAAGCTTGAAAATGCTTTCACCGCCATCACCGCTGTAAAGCTCAACTACAGCGCCCAATTGGAAAATGGCGTTTATGGTAATTTCTACGTTGTGACTCTCGAGGACGGTTCTTTCGTGGTGCTTGACGGCGGTATGGGTATCGAGGAAGACAGCAAGCGTCTGTATGCGGTTCTGAGCGATCTTTATGAAAAGACGCACGGTCACAAGCCTACCGCCTCCGATCCCATCCGTATTGCTGCATGGTATCTTTCTCACGGTCACGGTGACCACTACGGTGCTATGCGCCTGTTTATCAAGAAATATGTGGCTGATTACAGCTCCTATAAAATTACCATTGACCGTCTGATCGCCAATTTCCCCTCGGACGAGGAACTCTATAACAGTGAATCGGGTGATCCTATTAACACCCAAGTTCGTGACACCTACGCTCAGCTTTCCGCACTTGTGAAGGATAAAAACGGGGAAGAACCCGGCATGGAGTACATTAAGGTGCACACCGGTCAGAAATTCTGGCTGGCCAACGTGGAATTTGAGGTGATGTACACGCACGAGGATCAGTATCCGAAACGAATTCACGTTTACAACAACTCCACCACCGTGATCCGTATGAACATTCACCACACCGACGGCACCACCATTACCGAGGGCTCCTCCACCTCCATGCTCTGGCTGGGTGATGCACAGGAGGATTCGAGCAAATGGATGCGCGCCACATACGGCGACTACCTTGCTACCGATATGGTGCAGATCGGTCACCACGGCTGGAATAGCGTGGAATGGTCCTTCTATAAGCTTGTGAAGCCTATGTGCGCATGGTGGCCCAACAGCAGAAACCGTTTTGAGACAACCTTTTACAGTGCAGGCTCCGCAGAGGTGGGTGCAGGCTGTAGCTACAATGTGATCCATAAGCTGTCCTCGCTGCAGTATATCATTATGAGCGACGATTGCAACTATACCGTTCAGATCACCGCAAGCGGCCCCGATTTCTCGATTGGCGGTGAAACCGGTATCTTTAGCGCGGGTGAGGCTAAGGGCGTGTCGATGAGCACGTTCAAGAGCCATACCACCTCCTTTATGAAAAAATCCTAACCCTTATTCGGGCGGGCAATTCGCCCGCCCGTGATTTACAGAAAGAGGTTTTCCGTTTATGATGAAAAGATTACTTTGCCTGATGCTGTGCGTGTGCATGCTGCTCGGTACGGTACTTCTGCTTGCTTCCTGCAACAAGGATGGTGTAGGCAAGACAGAGGGGATTTCGCTTGATGGCTACCGTGTTGTATACGGTGAAGACGCTACGGCAAGCACCGTTACGTATTTTACCGATTTTGCGGGCAATTTGAAGCGCAGCATTAAGGGTAGCATTTCCGTGAAAAAGGTGAGTGCCACGGCGGCACTCAGCGATGCCGAGGAGCATGAAATTCTCATCGGCAACACCAATCGCCCCGAAACAAAGACCGCCCTTGAAAAAATCGAGGGGCAGGGCTACATCATCGATAAGATCGGTGAGAAGATCGTGCTGGTCGGTACCACCAACATCTTTACCACGCTGGCGCTTGACCGTTTCACCAAGGAATTCCTTGGCGGTGACGAAAAGCTGGAAACGATTGATTTTAAAACGATCAGGGAAAGCAATCTCGGCACGGTCGAGATTGCCGAAAAATTCAACTTTGTCTATTCTTCCGAGCTTGACGGCTCCAAGGATTATATCAACAAGCAGATCGTGGCGCTGAAATCCACGATCAAGACCTTCAGCTCGGTGCTCAGCGGCTCCATGAACGTGATCAAGGATACCAATGTTGCCTCCGACGAGATCCTTGTCGGCTTGGTGGACCGTCGCGAGACCAACGATTTTATTAAGAATATGGACGTCAACGGCTACGGTGTCGGCGTTCAAAACAGTAAAGTTATGGTCACGGCGCTCAACGACCGCATGATGGAAAAGGCCTTTGCGCTTTTCTTGGAGATCATGCAGGATTCGGTGGTGGAGAAGGGAAATAAGAAAAATATTATCCTGCCCGCCGATCTTTCCCGCGTTTACAACGATACCAAGAACACACAATTTCTGACCGATTTCCCGCGTCCCGATACGCTCACTCTCACGGGTTCGATCGACGTCAGCGAGGATCAGATGGAGTATTATTACACGGGCGTGAGCCTTTCCTCCTCCGTGTATGAAAAGTATTGCGAGAAGCTGGTGGCCGCCGGCTACAAGCTTCTGTCGGATAACACGGCCGAGAGCAGCATTTTCCGCGTGTATGAAAACGAAGCGGCAAATGCCATCTTGTTTGTATCCTACAACGCCTTCAAGCACGCCACCACACAGGCCGTGACGCTCTATGAGCCCTGCCTGCGTATCGTTTCCGCGCGCTTGTCAAGCGGTGTGCATCTACCCGAGGAGCTGCGAAAGCAGGATCTTTCCTATACCAAGCCCGCCACGCCCTTTACCTCCATTACGGCCGTCAAGCTGAACAGTCAGTACCAGGCAAGCGGACACAATATTTACGGTAACAATTACATTGTGACGCTGGAGGACGGCTCCTTTATCGTGTATGACGGCGGCCAGAGCTATGAAATGAACGTACCTCGCCTTTACGAGGTGCTGCTTGACCTTTATCAAAGAACACATGGCGGTGCCAATCCCACGGCTGAGGATCCTATCCGCATTTCTGCATGGTTGATTTCCCACGCTCACGGCGACCACTATCGGATCATGAGTGATTTTATCACGCAATATGTGGCCTATTACGGCACGTACTATATTACGATCGACCGTCTCATTGCCAACTTTGCCTCGGACGAGGAGGACGATAACTCGGGTCTCTCAAGCAACGTCATTCGCGATGGCTGGGAAAAATATTCCGAGATGATTAAGGATGCTCCCGGTAAGGAGGGTGGCATTGAGTTTATCAAGGTTCACACCGGCGAGCGTTTCTACATTGCCAACGCAGAATTTGAGGTTATGTTCACGCACGAGGATCTGTATCCCAACCGTCTGCACATCTATAATGACTCCTCCACCGTTTTCCGCATGACACTTTACCATACCGAAAACGGGAAGATCTCTGCCGGCTCCGAAACCAGTATGCTTTGGCTCGGAGATGCGCAGCTCGATGCCAGTAAATGGATGCGCTCGACCTACGGTGACTATCTCAAAAGTGATATGGTACAGGTCGCGCACCACAACTACCAGGGCTGTGAGTGGGAGCTTTATCAGCTCGTAGCCCCCGAATGCGTGTGGTGGCCCGTCAACCGTGCACGTTGGACTTCTACCACTCATAACTCGGGCAGCACGGGATATAACCTCTGCTGCTATAACATCAATTACAAGCTGACGTCGGTCAAATATATTATTTTGAGCGATGATTTCAACTACACGCTGACCATTACCAAAAACGGTCCCGATTACGCCCTGCGTACCAGCAGCCAGACGGGTGTGTTCAGCGCAGGTGAAGCGGGTGCTGACGTCACGCAGCAGTCGGGTGTGATCAAAAAATCCCCCACCTCCTATATCAAAAAATAAATCAAAGTAAAGCAGTTTGACAGTTGCTAACTTGAAAGGAAAACTATGATGAAAAGAATCGGCAGCTTATTGCTTGCTATACTGCTCCTTTGCTCTACGGTCGTCCTTTTTGCCTCCTGCGGCAAGGTGGATATTTCGGGCTATAGCATTGTGTATGCAGATGGCGTATCCGATACTATGGTGGCTAAGGTCAAGGAGCTGGCCAACGTCTTAGAGCTTGCCACCGGCGCCGAGGTGACGGTTACGGCTGATAAGAAAAAGGAAGGGGTCACCAACTCCGAGCGCGAGATCCTAATCGGTCACACGGGGCGCGTGGAAAGTGCCGAGGCCTTGGAGAGCTTGGAGGAAGCAGGGTATTATATCGGTGTGATCGATAAAAAGATCGTGCTGAACGGCACCACCGATTTCTTTGCCATGCAGGCGGTGAATGATTTTATCGCCACCTATTTTGCAGACTCTGCAAAATCTGCCACTTCCCTGAAGATCAAGGAGGAGGTCGTGGCGCTTCCCACCCTCTCGCTTAGCTCCTCCTTTGCGCTGGTCATTTCCCACACGGCGGATAACAGCTATGCGGAGCAGGGCATCAACTGGGGACGCCCCTCCAATGAGCAGGGCGAGGACTATGCCCGCTATCTTGCAAGCACCTTTGCCGACAAGGTCGTCTCCCATGCAGGCGAGCTGAAGCTCTATGACGACCAGTCCGAGGTGCAGGCCAACGAGATCCAGATCGGCCGTCCCGTGCTGCGCGAGGCGACCAAGAGCTTTTTTGCAAATCTCGATGCCAATGATTACGGCATTTCCATCAAGGACGGCGTGATCGTGGTGGGCGCCATGAACGATACCACGCTCGCTCTCGCGATGAAGATGTTTGACGATCTTTATACCGATTGCACGTACAAGGTGGGCAGAAAGACCTATACCGTCTTTCCCGCCGAGTATGAGGTAAGCTTGAAGGGCGATAGCTCCTGGGTTCTCGATTTCCCGCGTCCCACGGGCGCCAACATCGCGCTTTCCGGCTCTGCTGACGTATATGACGGCTCGCTGGAGTTCTTATATACCGGCAAGGGCGTGAACGCCGCTGCATATGAGAGCTATTGTGAGACCCTCACATCGGGCGGCTATACGCTCCATTCCTCGGGCGAGATCGAGGGTAGCCTCTACCGCACTTACGTCAACACCGCCGCCAATACCACACTTTACGTGGCGTATAATAATTTCACCTATGCCAAGGAGCAAAAGGTGAGCCTGTTTGAGTCCTGCATCCGCATTGTTTCGGCCTCGCTCAATTCCGTCAAGCTCCTTGACGAGGAGCTGCTCACCATGCAGCCTTATACCAAAAAAACCGAGACGAAGATCACCAATCTCTGTCTTGACGGTAAAAATGAAAACGGCGGCAACGCTTATATCATCACGCTCGAAGACGGCACCTTTGCCGTACTGGATGGTGGCACGGGCGAAAAGGCGCTGACAAACACCTTCTGGAACGTGCTTGCCGACCTGTATTACCAGGTTTGGAAGGTTCAGCCGAGCTCTACGAATAAGGTGAAGATCTCCATGTGGTATCTTTCGCATTCTCACGGTGATCACCATACCGTTTTCTATAATTTCTGCCACGATCACGGCAGTAAGGTGGAAATCGACCGTCTGATCGCCAATTTCCCCTCGGATGACGAATGCTACAACTGCCACGACCCGAACCTCGCCGTGCGTGATTCCAAATTTGCCGAGATCCGTTCCTGGGTCGGCGGCGAGATGCAGTACATCAAGGTGCACACGGGTCAGAAATTCTATTTGTGCAATTCCGAGTTCGAGGTGCTCTATACGCACGAGGATATGTATCCTTGGGCTATCCAGTACTTTAACGATACCGGTGTAGTGATCAAGCAGACCATTCACGATACGGGCAGCGTCGGCTCGCGCATCACGGCCTTCGCCGCCAATGACACGCCAACCACCATGCTATGGACGGGCGACGTGCAAACCCGTGTCAGCCAATGGATGCGCGCCATGTACGGCTCTTACCTTAAGTCCGATATGGTTCAGGTCTCTCACCATGGCTCACTTGGCTGCGAGTATGCATTTTATGCCTTGACCGAGGCAGAGATCCTGTGGTGGCCGACGTATCTTGAAAATTATAAAGAGATCATCAAGCCCATTGCCAATACAGAGTCCTATCGAAACGACAACGCCAAGCTGGTGAAGATGGCAAGCGTCGAGGAGATCATTCTCGGCAGCGCGGGCAACGCCACCGTTACCATCAAGACAAGCGGCCCCGATATGACCTTTGGCGAGGGCGGCATTTACAACGCGGGTCACAAGTCTTACGTGACCTCACGCACACCGCACTTTATCAAGCCTTAATAAACACAAAAAACTGCACCGATATTCGGTGCAGTTTTTTGTTCTGCCTTGACAAATAGGGAATTATGTTTTATAATAGCTTTGTATAATTTTGATAAAGGAGAACAAATATGAAAAAGCTACTCAGTCTCGTGCTGGCACTGGTGCTGGTGCTGACTTCTCTGGTCACACTTTCTGCCTGCACAAAACCCAAAGACATTGACTTTACTGATTATAAGCTGATCTATGCCAAGGATGTTTCCACGTTGCTCAGCGATAAGATCACAGCCTTCGCCACCACGCTTTCCGGTACCGTGGGTGAGCGCATTAAGCTTTCGGCCGTAGAGGCGGGAGCCGCCGAGGAGAAGGGTGAGGAGCTTGAAATTCTCGTGGGTAACACCAACCGTCCCGAAACCGCCAAGGCCCTCAAAAAGATCAAGGGTCACGGTTACATTATTACCGTGATTGGCTCTAAGCTCGTCATTGTAGGTACTACCAACCTCTTTACGGGTATGGCGCTCGATGAGTTTGTCACCAAATACTGTGGTGAAAAGGCCGATTCCTCCGTACTTTCCATTGAAAAAACGGTATGTGAGAAGATGGAGGTCGTTTCCCTTGATAAAGATTGGAGATTGGTGTATTCCGACCGTCTTGACGCTTCCTCTGCCGACTCTGTGCAGCCCGACAGACAGCCTGCTGACAACAAGGAGGGTTTTGACTATCCCGTTGTTGTTGCCAATCAGCTCAAAAACAAGCTGGAGAGCGTGACCGAATACCGCGCAATGCAGTACCAGGCCTATAGCGATGCCACCGCAAAGGCAAGCAACGTGAAGGGTGAGATTTTGGTCGGCCCCACCACCCGTGAGCAGTCCGTGGCCTTTATCAATAGTCTTGGCAACGTTGATCGCTATGGCATTTCCGTGTCGGCCGATACCGTCGTTGTGGCGGGTGCCGGCGACGTGACGCTGCGCCAGGCCGCCGGTTATTTCGGCGATGTTCTGGCAGATGCTTGCTTTGTAAACGAGGAAGGGGATAAGACCGTCGTGCTGCCCGTTGGCTTTGTTGGCATGCAAACCGCCACGACCGATTGGGTAACCGATTTCCCGAAGCCCGAGGGCGAGAATATTCTGCTTTCCGGCTCCACCGACGTTGCCGATAATGCCGTTGAATATTACTACACCGGTTCCGGTGTAACGGCTGCTGCCTACAAGGCTTACTGCGAAAAGCTGGAGGCCGCAGGCTATATCCGTTACATGGAAAACGAGGTTGAGGATAGCATCTTCCGCACCTATGTCAACGAAGCCGCTAAGATCACCCTCAACGTGACTTACTGTGCCTATAAGCATGCCGAAGCACAGAAGGTTACCTTCTACGAGCCTGCTATCCGCATTGTTTCCGCTTCTCTTGATGATAACCGCATCAACCTTATTCCCGAGGAGCTGCTCACCATCGGCTCGGGCTACACGCGCGTGACCGATACCATCATCACCGCCGTGCAGCTTGACTATGATAACGACTCCTACGGCAACTGCTACGTGATCGTGCTGGAGGATGGCTCTTACATTATGTACGATAGCGGCTTCGGCGGCAAGAATAACAACAATCTGCTGCAGGATGCCATCACCGGCTTGCACAAGCAGATGACGGGCTCCGCGCCGAGCAAATTCAATCCCATCCACATCAGAGCCTGGTACCTTTCTCACGGTCACGGTGACCACTATACAAACTTTTATGAATTTGCTAAGAACAACAACAGCATGATCAAGTTTGATTATATCATCACCAATTTCCCCTCGGCCACCCAGACCTACAACTGCTATGACCCCAACCTTCAGCTTAGCAATAACCTGGATGAGTTTGTGAAGACCATGAGTGGCGTAACCTATATCAAGGTGCATTCCGGTCAGAAGTTCTTTATCGGCAATGTGGAGATCGAGGTGCTTTACACCCACGAGGATATCTATCCCGAAATGATCCACCGCTATAACGATAGCTCCGTGGCGCTCCGCACCACCGTATATCACACCGACGGGCAGGGCAATATCACCGCGGGCAGCAAGCCTCTGACCACCTTGTGGCTTGGTGATACGCAGCACGGCGGCAGCGCTTGTATGCGCGCCATGTACGGCAGCTACCTCAAGAGTGACCAGGTGCAGATCGCGCACCATGGCGGTACGGGCTGCGAGCTTGAGCTCTATCAGCTTGTCAAGCCCGAGTGCGTGTGGTATCCTCATAAGGTGGAGGCCTACAACGACGTGATGGAAAAGGGAAAGACCTCGCAAAAGGGCTCCTCTGCATATATTTCTTACCATACGGTGACTATGTCCTCGGTAAAATATATCATCATTTCCGATTTTTACAACGTTGCCATGACGGTTGAGGCAAGCGGCGCCAACTATGGGCTTTACGATGCAGCAACCAATCCCAAGGGCCTCAAAAATGCCAGCGATACTTGGGGAAGCCGTAAGATCACCTACGGTACTTACGTTATTAAGAGATAACAAAAACACGGGGAGAACTGAACTCAGTTCTCCCCGTGCTTTTTTAAATATTACCGAGTGCGGCGCCGATCACGGTGCCGTACTGTGCGTTTTCGGGAATAATAAAGTGAATGTGGAAGGTGCGTTCGAGGATCTCAAACACGCGGCGAATCGGTGCTAAAGTTGTGAGATTTCCCGTCAGCACCACGCGGTCAAGCCCATAGCTGCGTGCGGCAAAAACCGAAAGCATACCGATGGTCTCGCCAACGAGATTGGCAATGCCAAGAGCAATATCGTTTTTGTCGGCAAGATCATTCAGCTTGCCGAAATTAGAGGCTGTGAGCTCTAAGTTCATATCGGGGTGCAGGTTTTTGCGCGACATATCGCCAATGCGCAGGTCAATGTTTCCAAGGTCGCCCTCTTTTGCAAGCTGCTCGATATGCTCTACGGTATCCACGCCGAGCATCAGGCGCGAAAGGCCGATCAGCGTACCGCCGCCAACACCCGTGCCGCCGAGATACTCGATTTTCACATCGTTGTTTTGCCGGCGCTTGGCGTAGATCAGCGCCGTGCCCGTGCCCATGCTGACCACAATGGCCTCGTCAAGTCCCGAAAGATAAAGGCCGCCGCGCCCCACGCTGTCAAATTCGGGTACCACACGGCAATCAAGCCCCTCGTAAAGCGGCTTTTCGGCAAAGGTAGAGCCAACGCCCGTCATCATGACGCGCTCAATATCGTTGAGGGCAAGTCCGTTTTCCATGGTGAATTTGCCAAACGCCCCGTAAATGGAGGTGAGGGGATCGTTTGCGTGTACGTATTGCGGGGCAATCAGCTCTTGCTTGCCTCCGATGTCACGAAATCCAACTATTTTTGTGGCGCTGCCGCCAACGTCAATACCGAGTACGGTTTTTCCCATAAAGGCAGCCTCCTTTGGTGAAAAAATTTGTTCTAAAGATTATTGTAGCACAGCCTTGCAAAAAAATCAATAGTGTGTTATCATAATTAAAGTATGTTATGGGAGGAAAAACACATGAATTTTAAAAATCCCGATATGGCAGCCCTGGCTGATAAGGAGCTCTATATTTTCGATATGGATGGCACCATTTATCTTGGTTTTCAGGTCTTTCCGTTTGCCATTCGCTTTATCAACAATCTGCGCGCGGCAGGAAAAAAGGTGCTTTTTTTCACCAATAATGCCTCGCACACCACGGCTTATTACGTAAATAAGCTCGAAAAGCTTGGCTTTTCTCCCAGCCCCTCGGAAATTATGACCTCGGGCGACGTCACCATTGAATATCTGAAGCGTCACCGCGCAGGTAAGACCGTCTATCTTGTCGGCACCGATGAGCTGGTGGAGAACTTCCGTGAGAACCATATCCCCATGCTGACCGGCAAGGAGGAAAGCGCCGATATTGTGGTGACCAGCTTTGACACCACCCTTACGTATGAAAAGCTGGATAATGCCTGCCGCTTGGTGCGCGGCGGCGCTGAGTATCTTTCCACGCATCCCGATTTCAATTGTCCCACGGAAACCGGCTTCATTCCGGATAGCGGCGCCATTGCCGCCTTCGTCACGGCCTCCACGGGCAAGGTGCCTACCTACTTTGGCAAGCCCTACCGCGAGACCATTGAAATGATCTGTGAGGCCACGGGCTACTCCTGTGACCAAATGTGCATTTTCGGCGACCGCCTTTATACCGACATTGCCGTCGGCAAGCGTCATGGCGTGACGGCCGTGCTGGTGCTGTCGGGCGAGACCAAAATGGAGGATGTGGAGCGCGCCGAGGAAAAGGATCGCCCCGACTATATCTTCCCGTCGCTTGACGAGGTGGATCAAGAGCTTTACGGCAAATAATATCCGCCATTCTAATGCTTTTTTGAAAGGAGTGATACCATGGCATTTGATGCAGGATTTCTCGCCGCCGTTGCAGCAGAATTGAAAGAGACCGCCATCGGCGCCGCCGTGGAAAAGGTCTATCAGCCCGAGCGTGATGCCGTGGTGCTCCAGATGCGTACCTTCGCGGGTGGCAAACGCTTGCTGATCAATGCGGGCTCCGCCAACCCCCGTATCGGCTTTACCGAAATCCCGCTTGAAAATCCCCAAAATCCGCCGCAGTTTTGTATGCTGCTGCGCAAGCGCCTGTCGGGTGCGCGTCTTTCGCGCGTGTGGCAGGAGGGCTTTGAGCGCGTGTTGGTGACCGAGTGGGATACCCGTGATGAAATGGGCTTTCCCACCAAATGTCGTCTCATCACCGAAATGATGGGCAAGTACAGTAACCTCATTTTTACCGATGGGGAGGGGAAGATCACGGCGGTGTTGCGTCCCGTTGATTTTACCACCAGTACCCTAAGGCAAGTGCTGCCCGGTATGCGCTACGAGCTGCCGCCCCCGCAGGATAAAACCAACCCCTTGGAGGTAGACGCCAAGGCCTTTGCCGCACTTTACGCCGCAGGCGGTGAGCGACCGGCCGATAAGTGGATCACCGCTACCTTCCTCGGCACCTCGGCTACCGTGGCGCGCGAGATCGTGTTCCGCACGACGGGCGAAACCGACACGCCGCTTTGTGCCATCCCGTGCGAACGGCTCTTTGCGGTGTTTGCCACCGTGTTTGCCGATGTGGGCGCTGCGCGCTTTTCTCCTTCGCTTGTCACGGATGAGCGCGGCATGCCGCGTGAATATGCCTTTTTGCCCCTCACGCAGTACGGGGATCATCGCAGCTTTGAGAGCCCCTCCCTGTTGCTTGACGTGTGGTTTGGTACACGTGATAAGGAAACGCGCGTGAAGCAGCGCGCCACCGATATTTTGCATCTTTTAAGTAGCGCGCGCACGCGCATATCCCATAAGCTGGAGCTGCAGCGCGCCGAGCTTGCCGATTGCGCCAAGGGCGAGGAGTATAAGCGCATGGGTGACCTTATCGTCGCCAATTGCTATGCCTTGCAGCGCGGCGAAACGCGCGTTTCCTTGATTGATTATGAGGACTATCGAGAGGACGGCAGCTTTGGCACGGTGGAGGTTGAGCTTGACGGACGCCTTTCGCCCACGGCCAATGCCCAGCGCTATTATAAAAAGTATACCAAAAGCAAAACCGCGCAGGTGGAGCTTACCAAGCAGATCGCCATCGGCGAGGCCGAGCTTGCTTATCTTGAAACCGTCAACACGGCTCTTCTGACCGCTGAAACGCCGACAGACCTCTTAGAGATCCGCGAGGAGCTTGCCAAAAGCGGTTATGCCTCGCGCGTGAAGACGCAGGAGCGAAAGGGACGCGGCACCAATGCCCCCGCCTTTGCCGAGTACCGCACGACAAGCGGCTACCGTGTGCTTTGCGGCAAAAACAATCTGCAAAACGAGTATATTACGCATAAGCTGGCTACCAAAAACGATTATTGGTTCCATGCCAAAAATATGCCGGGCTCTCACGTGGTCATGCTGCTTGAGGGCAGAGAAGAGCCACCCGCCAAGGATTTCACCGAGGCTGCTTCCATCGCCGCCATTTACTCGGCCGCGGAGGGCGCACCCCAAACAGAGGTGGATTACACCACGGTGCGTAACCTGAAGAAAACCCCCGGTGCGAAGCCCGGATACGTTATTTATCACACCAACTGGAGCGCCATTGTCTCCCCCGATAAGGAGGCAGTTGCTCGGCTGCGTGTGAAGTAAATTTATTACCCCCGCAGCAGGGCGGCCGGCTATGCCGGCCGCCCTATTTTTGCGTAAAAGCAGTCACATTTTGCCCCTTGATTGCTATTCTGTAAAATGGAGCTTTTATCAAGGGAGGGCAAAGATATGGGAAAATATTTCGGAACGGATGGCTTTCGCGGCGAGGCGGGCGTGACGCTGACCGCCACACACGCCTATCGCATCGGCAGATTTTTGGGTGCAAGCGGCGCGGGACGCCGCCTGCGTGTAGCGGTGGGAAAGGATACGCGGCTTTCTTGTTATATGCTTGAATATGCCCTGATCGCAGGGCTTACGGCCTCGGGGGCAGACGCCTATGTGCTGCACGTGACTACCACGCCAAACCTTTGTTACACGGTGGCAGCTGAGGGTTTCGATCTTGGCGTGATGATCACTGCCAGCCATAACCCCTATCAAGATAACGGCATCAAGCTGATCGGCCCCGATGGGGCAAAGGCAGACGATGCCTTGACCGATGAGATCGAACGCTATCTTGACGGTGCTCCCCATCTCACGCTCCCCTTTGCCACGGGAAGTGAGATTGGCAGAGTGTACGATCATGGCGCAGCACGTGAGCGATATCTTTCATATTTGATCTCGCAGGCGGGGGTCAGACTTGATGGCTTACGCGTTGGGCTTGATGCAGCAAACGGTGCGGCCTCGGCGCTGGCGCCGGCACTGTTTGCGGCGCTCGGTGCCGATGTCTATCCCATTCACACCAAGCCCGACGGCACCAATATCAATCGTGGTGCGGGCGCACTGCACATCGAGGCACTTACGGAGCACGTGCACGCGCATTCGCTTGACGTCGGCTTCGCCTTTGACGGAGATGCCGATCGCTGCATTGCCGTCACGGCCGAAGGGGCGGTACTCAACGGCGACCATATGCTTTATATTCTTGCAAATGACCTCAAAGCGCGCGGAAAGCTGAAGCGGGACACCGTGGTTGTCACCGTGATGTCAAATTTCGGGCTTACAAGGGCTTTGCAGGCGATGGGGGGGACTACGGTAGAGAGTGCCGTTGGAGATCGCTTTGTGACGGAAAAAATGCGCGAGGGCGATTTTTCGCTTGGAGGGGAGCAGGCGGGGCACATTATTTTTGCCGATCACGTGACGGGTGACGGGTTTCTCACGGCCCTTCGTTTGCTTGCCGCCGCTGCGCGGGCAGGAAAGTCGCTCGCTGCACTGGCGTCGGCCCTCACGCTTTTACCGCAGCATACCTGCAATTTGCGTGTCAAAGATAAGCGGGCGGTGAGCAGCAATGCGGCCGTGCAGGCGGCGGTGACGGAGGTGCGCGAGATGCTGGGGAACACGGGGCGTGTGATCCTGCGCGAAAGCGGTACCGAGCCCGTCATACGTGTGATGGTTGAGGCTGCAGAGGACTCGCTTTGTCAAAGCCTGACCGAAAAAATAGCCGCTGTCATTGGGGCGGAGGGCTTTTTGCAGGAAAAATAAATTAAAAGCGCTTACGGCTTTTGCCATAAGCGCTTTTTTCGGATGTTGCCGGATTGGCCCTTAGCGATAGTGCTTATCCGCCAGGCGTACGGTGTAAAAATAGAGAATATAGCCGATAAATGCGGGAAGCAGCACCAGCAGCAAGCAATAGATGAGGGTGACGGGCAGATCCGAGAGCTGATAGGCAAAGCCCATCATACTAAAGGCGATCTCCGATGCCACAAAGGCCAGAAAACGAATGCCGGTAAGCACGCCAAGCACGATGTATGCCGCCTTTTGCAGAGGATTGGTGCGGTCAAACAGGCGCGCAAAGGGAATGGGGGAGGCTGCGGGGGTAAAGGGCACGCCAAGCGTGGCAGCCGCCTTTTCCTTTGCGGCATTTTCGCGGCGTGTTGCCGTGGTGTAGCGATGCGTGAGATAAACGGTAAGCGCGGCGGGAATCAGCTCAAGAAGTAAGGAGACCGCATAGCTGCCGTAGCTGAGTGTCGTGTCAAAGGCGCCGTGCACCACAGAGAGCGCCAGGATCGCCCCCACGTATTTAAAAACAAGCGCACCGCCAAGCAGAACATAAAGCGTGCGGCAGGCCTTGGCGTGCCCCGCGCGGTGAACACCCACGGCAAGAAAAGCGCAGATCAGCACCAACGCAAAGATCTCCACCCATTGCATCACGAGATCCACGGCATCAAAGAGCAGCGTATCCATGAGCATGATGTCACAGGCAATGATCTCGTAAGCGGGTACCAGTATCAACGCGTATAGTGCCATTGCGAGAAAAACGGTGATTGCTGCGGTTTTGAGAAATTTTTTCGGCATAATGATCTCCCCACGTGAAATATATTAACATCTTACCACAAATCAAGCAAAATTGCAAATCCTTTTTGCATATTTGGTAAATTCTTGCATAAGATAAACAGTATGGGAGGTGAGTGGATGGCAACAGATTGCAATGACGGATACGGTGCGCTTGCTCATATTGCAGAACAGGCACAGGCGTATTGCGGTGTGCAGGGCAGCATCCTGACCCGTTCGATTTTGGGAAGGGAAATTCCCGTTTTTACATTGGGGCAGGGGAAAAAGGCCGTGGTGTTCATTGGCGGCATTGGTGGAGGTGAGGCCTTGATCTCAATGCTGCTTTTCGATTTTATCAAGGATTATAGCGAGCAATACAAGAAGCGGTCGAAAATTTTTGATATCGGCCTGCCATATTTGTTTGGTGAAAGGCGCATCGTGGTGATACCGATGCTGAACCCCGACGGTATTTCCTATGCTACGGAGGGGGTGACGGCGGAAAATCCGCTTTTTGAGCGCGTTTGCCGTATGAACGGCAGTGAGGATTTTTCGGACTGGCAGGCGAATGCACGCGGCGTGGATCTCGGCCACAATTACCGCGTCGGCTTTGCTTCCGTGAAGGCGTTGGAGCAAAAAAACGGCGTGATCGGTGGCGGCCCCCACGGATTTGGCGGCGAATATCCCGAAAGCGAGCCAGAAAGCGCGGCGATCTGCCGCCTTTTGCATGGCTACGGTGAGGATCTGCAGGGCCTCATTGAGCTGCGGCTGGGAGCCGCACAAATTACCTGTAGCTGCCGTGATAAGCTCTCGGCCAAAACCATGGCGGCCGGCAGAATTCTCGGCCGCGCCATGGGCTTCCGAGATCCTACGCCCGTGATGACGGTACCAAGCGGCACGCTTCCCGATTGGTGCATCGAGAACCTTTCGCGCCCCGCGTATACGCTCTCGCTTGACGCAGAAAAGCACTCGCACCAAAAGGCGCGCACCCTCTTTTACGACACCCTGCGCCGCCCCCTGTTCACCTTTCCGTTTATGCTATAATAGCAATAAGCCCCGTGCGATTTTCTAATGAAAATCGCACGGGGCTTTCTTGTTTTTTGGGGGACGATATCGCACTTATTTTCCGTTTGGCGGGTCAAAGAAGCCGAGTTGCTCGCCCTGCTTGGTGACGTTTCGATAGGGAAGCCCCAGGTGCTCGTACGCCAGGCGCGTCACGCATCTGCCGCGCGGCGTGCGGGAGAGAAAGCCGATTTGCATGAGATAGGGCTCGTAGACGTCCTCGAGGGTAATGGCCTCCTCGCCGATGGTGGCGGCAAGGGTCTCAAGGCCCACGGGGCCTCCGTCGTAAAACTTGATAATGGTTTGCAGCATGCGGCGGTCGATGTTGTCAAGCCCCAGCTCGTCAATTTCAAGCTTTTCAAGTGCATAATTGGCAATATCCGAGGTGATGGCACCGTCGCCCTTGATCTGCGCAAAATCGCGCACGCGCTTGAGAAGTCGGTTGGCAATACGCGGCGTTCCTCGCGAGCGCGAGGCAATCTCAATCGCGCCGTCATCGGAAATGGAGAGCCCTAACAGATCGGCGCTGCGGCGCACGATCAAGGCAAGCTCCTCGGGCGTGTAAAGCTCAAGCTTGAGCATCACGCCAAAGCGGTCACGTAAGGGTGTGCTGAGCTGACCCGCGCGTGTGGTGGCACCAATGAGGGTAAAGCGGGGCAGGTCGATGCGGATGCTGCGTGCAGCAGGACCTTTGCCGATGATGATATCAAGCGCGTAGTCCTCCATGGCAGGATAGAGAATCTCCTCCACGGCACGGGAAAGACGGTGGATCTCATCAATAAAGAGCACGTCTCCCTCTGAGAGATTGGTGAGGAGCGCTGCAAGATCGCCCTGCTTTTCAATGGCGGGGCCGGAGGTGACGCGAATGTTGACGCCCATTTCATTTGCAATAATATTGGAAAGAGTTGTTTTACCAAGGCCGGGAGGGCCGTAGAGCAGCACGTGGTCAAGGCTGTCACCGCGTTTTTTGGCGGCATCAATGTAGACCTTGAGGTTCTCCTTCACCTTTTCCTGGCCTACGTAGTCGGCAAGCGTTTTGGGACGCAGCGAAACCTCGCCCGTGTCCTCCTTCGTTTCGCCCGTGGAGAGAATACGGTTTTCAAAGTCAAATTCATTGTCGGCGGAGGTAAAATCCATGCCCAGATTAAAATCCATTTACGCTCTCCTTACATCAGTTTTTTCAAGGCTGCACGAATAATATCTTCCACCTCGAGGTTGGCCGTGTCAATGCCGCCAAGGACGGTGAGTATCTCTGTGCGGTTATAGCCGAGCACCAGCAGGGCTTCCTGTGCCTCGCTCATCTTGCCGCCGGCGCCGGCGGCACCGATCGGGGTGGGCACCGCAGCACTTGCTGCTTCAAAAGCGGAGGGAAGCGCTGCGCCCGCAGCCATCTTGTCGCGCAGCTCGAGAATGATACGCGCGGCGGTCTTGGGGCCAATGCCGTTGGCGCGTGCAATGATCTTCTTGTCCTCTGTGCAAACGGCCAGGGCAAATTTTTCGGGGGTAAAGGAAGAAAGGATAGACATTGCCGCCTTGGGCCCCACGCCCGACACCGTGATCAGTAAGCGGAAGGTTTCAAGCTCACTCTCGGTGGCAAAGCCGAAAAGCTCCATGTCATCCTCGCGCACGGCAAGGTGTGTATATAATTTGACCTTTTCGCCGCTGCCGACGGCAGGGGAGATCTTATCTAAAGTATTGTTGCTGACCGTCAGCTTGAAGCCGACACCGCCCGCGTCAACCACTGCGGCACCGTTCAAAAGTGCGGCGAGAGGTCCGCTGATGTAATGAAACATATTTTCTCCTTTTTGGTTAAAAAATCGCTTTAAATATCAAAAAACAATAAATATCGGTCTATTATTTGTTTAAATCGGTCCTTAATTTTCGGGGTTGTTCTGCACTCCTCCGGGGATGCGCTTGATGGATTTTTCCAGCTTCAAGCGGTCGATATCCATGTCGCGCCCGCAGCCTGCACAGACCACACGGCAAATGCTGCCAACGCGCAGAATTTTGAAAAGGCGCGCGCCACAGGGGTGCGGCTTTTTCAGCTCCACGGTCATGCCGGGAAAAAGCTTGATGATCTGCATAATGTCCTCCTTAAAGAGCTTGCGGCTGTTGGTTTGTCGTTACATTTCAGTATAGCACATTTTCCGATTTCTGTAAAGTAGTAATAATATTTTTTTATTATTTGAAAAATACCTTTACGTGCGCACAAAAATATGATATAATATATTATCTATTTTTGGAAGGAGATGAAGTGATGATCATCCTCGGCATTGACCCGGGACTTGCCATTGTCGGCTGGGGCGTGGTGGATTACCGCGCAGGAAAGTTCAAAACGCTTGGCTACGGCGCTATTCGGACACCTGCGGGCACGCGCACCGAGGAACGCTTGGCGGGGATCTACCGAGATCTCAACACCATTATCGATCACTTTCACCCTGAAGAAATGGCGGTGGAGGAATTGTTTTTCAACACCAACATAACCACAGGCATTCGTGTTGCAGAGGCGCGCGGCATCGTGCTGCTTTGCGGTGAGCAAAAGGGCTTACGGATTGCCGAATATACACCCTTGCAGGTCAAGCAAGCGGTGGTGGGATACGGCCGTGCCGAGAAAAAGCAGGTCATCACGATGGTGACAAGCATTTTGGGGCTGAAGGAGCCCCCGAAGCCCGATGATACTGCCGATGCGTTGGCCATTGCGGTCTGCCATGGCCATAGCGGCGCATCTCGTATGGCAAAATATTTCAATAACTGATTTTGGAGAGCAGATATGTTTTATACCGAGCATTGGAAAGATTACGAATTACTCGACACCTCCGACGGCGAGAGACTGGAGCGCTGGGGGAAATATATTCTCGTGCGTCCCGACCCGCAAATTATTTGGCACGGTGTAGCCGCGCATCCCGCGTGGAAGCGCGCCGATGCCGTTTACCGCCGTTCCTCAGCGGGGGGCGGTGCGTGGAAGCAGAACCGTCTGCCCGAGCAATGGACGATTCAATATCGCGATCTCACTTTCCTCATTAAACCCATGGGCTTCAAGCACACGGGGCTTTTCCCCGAGCAGGCAGCCAACTGGGATTGGTTTGGGGAAAAGATCAAAAAGGCAGGGCGTCCCATTAAGGTGTTAAATCTTTTTGCCTATACGGGCGGTGCCACGGTCGCTGCCGCCAAGGCAGGCGCCTCTGTGGTGCACGTGGACGCGGCCAAGGGCATGGTGGCGCAGGCGAAGGAAAACGCACGTCTGTCGGGGCTTGCAGATGCCCCCATCCGCTATATTGTGGACGATTGCAAAAAGTTTGTGGAGCGCGAGATCAAGCGCGGCAATTTTTACGATGCCGTGATCATGGATCCCCCCTCCTACGGGCGCGGTCCCTCGGGCGAGGTATGGAAGATCGAGGATTCGATCGACGAGCTCGTGGAGCTGGCGGCGCGCCTTTTGTCGCGCGAGCCGCTCTTTTTCCTGATCAATTCCTATACCACGGGTCTCTCACCCATGGCCATGAGCTATATTCTTGACCTGAAGGTTCGCGCACGCTTCGGCGGCAAAACCACCGCCGAGGAGCTGGGGCTCAAGGTCAGCAAAACCGGCTCTTATCTTCCTTGCGGTGCCAGCGCCCGTTGGGAGCTTTGAGGTGATATGATGGCAGAAGCATTTATTCATGCCAAGGATCTGCGGTATGCCTACTCCGACGAGGATGGCATCAAGCAGCCCGTGCTGCGCGGCCTTAGCCTTGACATTGCCAAAGGGGAATACGTGGCTATTCTCGGTCACAACGGCTCCGGCAAATCTACCTTTGCCAAGCTCCTGAATATGATCCTTGAGCCGGATGGCGGTGAGCTGATTGTGGCGGGGCGTGATCTCACGTCTCCCGACCTCACCGAGGACGATTTTTACGCGTTGCGCCGTGAGGTCGGCATGGTTTTTCAAAATCCAGATAACCAACTGGTGGCAACGATTGTCGAGGAGGACGTGGCGTTCGGCCCCGAGAACCTCGGCAT
>JAFTKK010000063.1 GCA_017453325.1 Clostridia bacterium | reverse complement strand
TATGCGGATATTTAAGAAAAATTCGGTGAAGTATAGGGAAAAATTTGCCACTCAAAACCTTGTGTGTTCGATTCCGCTACGGCTAAACATGGCGGTGTTTAGCCGCCAAACAAAAACCATAGGGGCTTGTCGACCAAATGCTGTGGCATTTGAGACAGCCCCTTTTATTTGCCGCGGTAGGGCTCGGGTTGATCGACGATGCCGATCAGATAATCGGCGGAAAGGTTGTAAAACACGTTTTTTCTTCGCTTTGTGAAAGTTTTCGGTAGAGATAAGTGAATTGTTTTCCGCGGATGCGGAAAACAAGAGAAAAGAGACCCCCTTTGCAAAGGGGGTCTCTTTTCTCTATGATTTAATTAGTCAAGTGCGTCCTTGATGGAGAATTCCATGCGGTTCTTCTTCTGGTCAAAGCCCATGTACTTCACCTTAACGGTGTCGCCCATCTTCAGCACGTCCTCAACCTTATCAATGCGGGTCTTGGCGATCTTGGAGATGTGCACCATGCACTCCTTGCCGGGCAAGTACTCAACAAAGCAGCCAAACTCCTTGATGCCGGTCACCTTACCGGTAAACACAGCGCCGACCTCGGGGTCGTAAGCGATGGCAGCAATGGCAGCGCGTGCCTTCTCGGCGCTCTCGCCGTTGATGGCAGCAATGCGGATGGTACCATCGTCATCAATATCAACCTTGGCACCGGACTCTGCGGTGATCTTCTGGATCACGGCGCCGCCCTTGCCGATGACCTCGCGGATCTTGTCGGGGTCGATCTTCATGGTGGTCATCTTGGGTGCGTACTTGGAAACCTCAGCGCGAGGACCGGGGATAGCCTTGAGCAGGACCTCGTCGATGATGTAGTCACGGCCCTTGTGGGTCATGGCGAGGGCTGCCTTGATGATCTCGGGCGTGAGGCCGTCAACCTTGAGGTCCATCTGAATGGAGGTGATACCCTTGTGGGTACCGGCTACCTTGAAGTCCATATCGCCGTAGAAGTCCTCAAGACCCTGGATGTCCATCATGACGTCCCAAGAGCCGTCCTCTGCGGTAATGAGACCGCAGGAGATACCTGCAACGGGAGCCTTGATCGGTACACCTGCGTCCATGAGAGCGAGGGTAGAGCCGCAAACCGAGCCCTGAGAGGTAGAGCCGTTGGAGGATACTACGTCAGAAACCAGACGGATGGCGTAGGGGAATTCCTCCTCGGAGGGGAGCACGGGCACGAGCGAGCGCTCAGCGAGTGCACCGTGGCCGATCTCACGACGGCCGGGGCTACGGGTGGACTTGGCTTCACCGGTGGAGAAGCCGGGCATATTGTAGTGGTGCATATAGCGCTTGCTGGTCTCGCTGTCGATACCGTCGAGCATCTGTGCTTCGCCCAGCGTGCCGAGGGTAGCGGCGGTCATAACCTGAGTTTGACCACGGGTAAAGAGGCCCGAGCCGTGTACGCGGGGCAGAAGGCCTACCTCAGCGCCAAGGGGACGGATCTCGTCCATGCGGCGACCGTCAACGCGCTTCTTGTCAACAAGGAGCCAACGGCGCACGATCTTCTTCTGCATCTTGTAGAGGAGCTCCTCCATCATGCCGGCAAGACCCTCATACTTCTCGGAGAACTTCTCCACGATAGCATCGTAGATGGGGGCAATGCGTGCGTCGCGCACGTTCTTGTCGTCGGTGTCAAGAGCGACCATGAGATCCTTCTCGCAGAAGGCGAAGATCTCGTCGAACATATCGTGGTCGAGCTCGCAGGAGGGGTACTCAAACTTGGGCTTGCCGATCTCGTCAACGATGGCGTTGATGAATACCAGCAGATCCTTGATCTCGCGGTGAGCGAGCATGATGGCGTCGTACATGGTGTCGTCGTCAACCTGGTTGGCGCCGGCCTCGATCATAACGACCTTCTTCATAGAAGCAGCCACGGTGAGCTGCAGGTCGCTTTGCTTCTGCTGCTCCTCGGTGGGGTTAATGACGAGCTTGCCGTCAATGAGACCTACGTGCACGCCGCCGATGGGGCCGTTCCACGGGATGTCGGAGATGGAGAGGGCGATGGAAGCGCCGATCATAGCGGCAACCTCGGGCGCGCACTCGGGATCAACGGACATGACGGTGAGGGTAAGGGCTACGTCGTTGCGCAGATCCTTGGGGAAGAGGGGACGGATGGGACGGTCAATCACGCGGGAGGTGAGTACAGCCTTCTCAGAGGGCTTACCCTCGCGCTTGAGGTAGCCGCCGGGGATCTTACCTGCTGCGTACATTCTCTCGTCATAGTCAACAGAGAGGGGCAGGAAGTCGATACCGTCACGGGGGCGCACCGATGCGGTAGCGCAGCAAAGAATTGCGGTCTCGCCGTAGCGAATCAGGCAGGAGCCGTTGGCAAGGCCTGCCAGTTTGCCGGTCTCAACAACCAGCGGACGACCTGCCAGCGTGTAGCGGAAGGTCTTGTAGTTCTTGAACACCATAGGGGTGCTCACAGCATTTTCGGACATTTTGTTTTCCTCCATTTTTTATTTTTTCACCTGCGGAGGTTTAACAATTAGCTACACGTCCGAGCGCTTTCGGGCGCATAGCTAACTGTTAAAACGAACCGCAGGGGAATGACGTAGTGTAAAAAGCGCGAACGGGAGCGCGGAGTGAGGCATAACCCCACTCCTCACTCCCGTGTTGATTACTTGCGCAGGTTCAGCTTCTCGATGATCGCGCGGTAACGCTCGATATCGTTCTTCTGAAGGTAGCCGAGAAGGTTTCTTCTGTGGCCGATCATCTTCAGCATGCCGCGGCGGCTGTGATGGTCCTTGTGGTTTGCCTTGAGGTGCTCGGTCAGAGCATTGATGCGATGGGTAAGGATCGCGATCTGAACCTCGGGGGAACCGGTGTCACCCTCGTGGGTGGCGTACTGCGCAATAATGGCTTGCTTTTCGTCTTGTCTGAGCATGGTATTTTCACCTTTCTTTTACTATGCGCCAGCCCAGCGGCAGGTTGGTGAAATCCGCATTAGCGGCTATATCCTGCGACCGAGAAAGCGTCATGCGGAAAGTATTATACCACATTTATCTTCTTTTGTAAAGAGTTTTTTCAAAAAAGCTTTAAATTATTTTATTAAGGAGGAAAAAAGTCTATTTTTGCCGTTTTCTGCGCGAAATGAGGCCGAGGGCGCCCGTGATGATCAGCGCGAGCCCGAAGATCTGCCGCAGCAGCTCCTGTGGCAGGGCTGCGGCCAGGGCGGTGCCGCAAAAGCTGCCGAGCACGCCGGCAGGCAGCAGAAAAATCAGCGATTGCCACAGTAACGGGGTGCGAAATACGTGAATAACGAGGGCGGCTCCGGCCGAAAAAATGAAAAACATGAGATTGATGCCCTGCGCGGTCAGCTGGGGGACCTGCAGGACGAGCGTGAGCCAGGTGACGAACAGTCCTGCGCTGCCGAGACCGAGCCCCGAGAGGATGGCCAGAGAAAAGGCGACCAAGGGTGTGAGCCACATATCACGCCACCAGTAAAAGCCCCGACACGATCACCGCGACCGAAAAGATGCGGTGCATGGCGCCGGTGGGGACGTGCGGCAGCAGCAGAGCACCGCACGCGCCGCCCACAAGGGCAGGGAAAACAACCGCTTCGAGCGAGGTGGCGGGCAGGTGGCCTTTGCCCGCATATTGCCACACGGTGAGTATGGAAAGCGGCAGCATGACGGCGAGCGCCGTGGTGTAAAAACTGCGCCCGTTTGCCACCCTTTTGCCGTGCAGCGCGCGCAGACCCAGCACTACGGCAATGCCGCCTGCCGCGCCGAGCAGGCCGTTGATAAAGCCGGCGAGGAGCCCGAGCGGCAGAAGGAAAAAGGCTTGTTTTATCAGATTTTTCATGCAACCCCCTACAAATTTCACCGAATTCCGTCATAATAAAATTAAGAAAAGTCCTTGTATATTAATATAAAAAATGTTATACTATATATTGGAATTATATCCGCTGATGGCACTATGGGTAGTATTACCCGCCGTAAGGCCGTGCCATACGAGGTGTGAAATACGAGTTTTTGGAAGGGGAGTTATTATGCGGGAAGAAAAGCAGAACCGTGACCGCGAGCATGACCGCGTGACACGCAGAAGCGGCGAAAAGATTTTTGCCGATGCTTCTGCCTCGCACGGGGCCGAGCCTGCGCGCGGCACGTCACATCATAAACATTCCGATACGGATGCTGCGCCGCGCCGTCGCGATCGCAGCGAGCAGGAACCCTTTGCACGGGACGAGGCGCGCTCGTACCGCGAGGAGCCCTCGGAGAGCCGCGCCCGCCGCGCGACACAGGAGCCCGAAAAAAGATCCCGCGAGGGCGTCGGCCGCGATAAGGCAGCCCCGCCCGAGCGACGCGTGGCGGAAAAGGACCGCGTCAAGGTTCGAAGCACGGCGGCCGGCAGCGGTGGCGGCGCGGAGGTGTTCTGGCACCAGGTCGTGCCTTACGCGATGTTTTGGGTTGCACTTTTTGCCGCAGTCAGCTTTATTTTGCGCGATCTTGTAGGGCGCGACGGCTCTGTGGGTGCTTTCGGCGAATGGCTGGCAAACGTGCTTTGCGGCATTTTTGGCATTGGTGCATATATTTTGCCCCTGTTTTTGATCGTGCTGGCTCTCAAATGGAGACAGCTGCTGCAAAAGAGGGTGCTCGGTAAAAAGATCATTCTTTCTACGCTCTTTATTTTGCTGCTTTCGGGTATCATTCACGTATTTTTGGATGCCGATCGCGCAGGCGTGCTCACCGGAGCCAAGGTGCTCTATTACGGTGGCGTGGCGCGCACGGGCGGCGGCTTTTTCGGCGGCTTTGTCGGCGAATGGCTCGGCTTTTGCTTCCGCCTGCCCGGCACCTGCTTGCTCGCCATTCCGTTGCTTGTGATCATCGGTATTTATCTGCTGGGCTTCACGCCCGTGGGGCTTTGGCAGCGCATTGATACCAAGCTGCAGATGATGCGCCAGCACCGCCGCGAGCTGCGCGGTGCGAAGGTGGTGAGCGCACCCGCACGCGGTGCGCGGGAGACTTCCCCCGCAGCCGCCGAAAAGAAGGAGCCCGCCCGTTGGAAGGAGCCGCAGCCCCTGACGCGCACCGGCGTGACGATCTATGATTTCCACGAGGATGAGCCCGATGTGATCGTGGAGCCCGTCCCGCGTCGCGCGGCAAAGCGAGACAAGGAGCCCTTGCCCGCCGAGGAGCCGACGCCGAGAAAACAGAACACGGATGCGGTGCGTGTGCAGCGCAATTCCGACATCAACGAAATACTCGATATTCCGGACGATGAGCCCGTTTATCCCGTTTCGACCTCGGTGGCACCCGAGGTGCCCGCCCCCACGCCGCAGCAGTCCTATACGGTGCAGGGAGCGACTTTTGGCACACCGAGCACGGCGGCAGCACCTGCGCAGCCCCCGACGGTCTCGCCCCAGCCGCAGGCTGCAGCCGAGCCGCTCAAAGAGGAGCAGGGAAATTATTACGCACCCTTTGCCCTGCCCGTGCGCCCCGAGCCCAAGCGCGAGCGCGCAACCGAGGCTGGTGCGCACATCGTGATCACGCCGCACGCTGTGGATGAGACACCTGCAAGAGATGTTCCTCCGGCACCGATGCAGCGTGACGTAAGACCCGTGCAGACGAGTGAGATTTTTGAGGAGGGCGAGGTGCTTGGCAGCAATCCGCCGCCCTTTACGCCGGAGATCCATTACGAGCCTGCTGCCGCGGCAGCGCCCTCGGCGCAGCCCTATGAAAGCACGGCAGGAGAGATGCCTCCCGTGCTGATCGACGAGGATGTACCGCAGGAGGAGGCGCTCGGTGTTGCCGACGAGGCGGAGACACCCGTGGCCCTCAGCAGCTTGTTTGAGCTGGAGGATGACGAGCCCGAGACTGCAGCACCCGAGACGGCAGACGCGCCGATCACCCCGGCTTTTGAAAGAAAGCCCCTGTTCGAAGAGGAGCCCGTTGCTGCTTCTGCGGTGGCAGGCAGTACGTTTGCCTGGGCAAATGACGAGGCCGTTGCAACGCCCCTTGACGGTGCACGCCGCGAGGAGACTGTGTCCTCTGTTTTGGAGGAGGAGCCGATCCTCTCGGATGCGTCGGCGGATGACACGGACGATGATATGTTCTTCGCACCGCCCGTTGGTGTGATGCGCGAAAGGGTTGACCCGACCGTGGCCGCGGTTGCGCCCTCTGCCGCAGTATTTACGGCTCCTGCTCCCTCACGCTATGAGCCGCCGCGCGAGACGCCCGCCGTCCGTCATGAGCCCGTGCGTGACGAGACACCTCCTGCGCCCGAGGTGGTGCGCAAGGAATACGTGCGCCCGCCCATCACGCTGCTCAATGAAGATAAGAACGTGCGCAATCAGGATTTTTACGAGGAGATCGAGGATACCAAGCAGATCCTGCGCGATACGCTCGAAAGCTTTAATATCCATATTCAAGATGACGTGGCCTATTCGCACGGCCCGTCGGTCACGCGCTATGAGCTGCGCCCCGTGGCGGGTACCAGCGTGCGCTCGGTGACCAACCGTATTGAGGATCTTTCCCTCAATCTTGCATCCTCGGTGCGTATCGAGGCGCCCATTCCCGGCAAGCCTGCGATCGGTATTGAGGTGCCGAACAAGGTGCGTGAGACCGTGTATATGCGCACCATGCTCGAATCCCCGCAGTTTAAAAACTCTACCGAGCCGCTTGAGGTGCCGATCGGCCTTGATGTGGGCGGTGAGGTCCGTATGTGTAATATCGCCAAAATGCCCCACCTGTTGGTGGCGGGCACCACGGGCTCGGGTAAATCGGGTTGTATTAACTCGATTTTGGTCAGCTTGATCTTCAAGACATCGCCCGAGGATCTGCGTCTCATTCTCATTGACCCCAAGCAGATCGAATTTGCGCCCTACGAGCACGTGCCGCATCTGTATATGCCCATCGTGACCGATATGCAGCGTGCCGCGGGTGCGCTGGCCTGCGCCGTGCAGGAAATGGAGCGTCGCTTTACGCTCATTCGCGATGTCGGCGTGCGTAACATTGAGGCCTACAACGAGGCGGTCAAGAACGATCCCGACCGCGAGCATCTGCCCTATATGATCATTGTGATCGACGAGTTTGCCGATCTGAAAATGAGCTGCTCGAACAACGACCCCGAGAACTTCACCTGCCGCATTGCGCAGAAGGCGCGCGTTGCAGGCATCCACCTGATTATCGGTACGCAGCGTCCCTCGGTGGATGTCATTACCGGTAAGCTTAAGACCAACATTCCCTCCCGCATTGCCTTTATGGTGAAGCAGCAGGTGGATTCCCGCACCATTCTCGACGTAAACGGTGCGGAATCGCTCACCGGCCGCGGCGATATGCTGTATATGCCCACCAACTCTCAGGATAAAGCGCCTACCCGTATTCAGGGTGCGTTTGTGTCGGATGGAGAGCTTGAGCGCGTGGTTTCGTTCGTGCGCAAAAACAACGACCCCGTACAGTATAACCAGGCCTTTATGGATCAGATCGAGGTCGAAATGGCCAAGGCCCAGAACAACGGCAAAAAGGCCGATTTTGACGACTTTGGTGACGATGATGAGAGTGGCGAGGATCCCAAATTCGTGGAGGCCGTCAAGCTGGCCATCGATACCCAAAAGGTTGCCACCTCGCTTCTGCAGCGCCGTCTTGGCGTAGGCTACGGCCGTGCCGCTAAGATCATTGACCGCATGGAGGAGCTTGGGCTTGTCAGCGCTCCCGACGGAAACAAGCCGCGTCAGATCCTGCCTGCGGCACAAGGGTACCTCAATCATCTGGCTGCCACCGACGAGGAGGGCGGCGACGATTTTAACGATTACGGCGCCTGAGTGACAACATGAAAAAAGTACCCGCAAGGCGATTGCCTTGCGGGTACTTCAAGTAACTCCACCGATAAGCCGGGTTCTGTCGTGAACGGCCATCTATCTGCGATCTGCGTCACCGCAGACCTTCGGGATTGCTCCCGTGCCACCCGAGGGAATACGTCGGGCAAACATCCCTCATACGGTGTTGCTTCGGATAGGGTTTACAGCAAACCTATGTTACCATAGGAGTGGGTGAGCTCTTACCTCGCCTTTCCATCCTTACCCCATGACGGGGCGGTTTATTTCTGTTGCACTTTCCCGGCAGTCGCCTGCGGCTGACGTTATCAGCTATCCTGCCCTGTGAAGCCCGGACTTTCCTCACGGTAATACCTTTCGGCACCATACCGCGCGGCCGTTTGATGAAGTTGTGAACCATTATAGCACGCTACCCGATGTTTGTCAAGTCGAAACAAAAAGAAAGGAGGGCTTCGGCGTCGCATGATCTTTCTTGCGTATTATTTGAAAATCATTCTTTTTACCGTTGCCGTGCCGCTTGCGTTCGGCCTTGCGGTCGGGCTTTGTCACCGCCTGTTTTGCCGCCTTGTGGGCAAAGGCTGCGCTGCCCCCCTCCTGCTTGCCACACACACGGTTATCATGCCCATTCGCGAATTTTTGCATCTCGTGGCAGCCTTTGTTTGCTTGCATGGCATCGATGATTTTCGCCTGCTTCAGCTGCACGATCCCGAGGGTGAGATCGGCTTTGTGGAGCATTCCTACAATCGCAGAAATCCGATTGCTGTGTTCGGCAATTTTCTGTTTGCCATCCTGCCGGCCGTGGGAGGCCTGCTCTTGGTCTTTGCGATATCGCGGCTCTGTTTTGGCGACACGTTTGCTGCGTTTTGCGATACCTTTACGGCACTGACGGCCAACACCGTCGGTGGTGTGGGAGCCTGCTTTGAGGTCGCGCTCGGCTTTTTGCCCGCGCTCTTTCAAAGCGGTGAGGGCAGCCTGCTTCTCAAGTTTGTTGGATGCTTGCTGCTGACGGTTCTCTCGCTTGGCGTATACGTGTCCTGCCGCGAGCTTTTCGAGGGCGTGAAGGGCTTTTTGATCTATGCTATCGCAGCATTCCTGTTTGCCGTGGTCACCTTTCTTGCAGACGTGCGTCTGCGGGGCATGGTCACGGGCGGGCTCGCCGCCTTTTGTGCCGGTGTTGTGGCGCTTTTTGCCGTTGTGCTGATCTTCAATGCCTTGGCGCTGATCTTGGCGATGATCGTGTTTGTGTATCGCACCCTGCGGGGCGAGCCGAGAACAGACAATGTCGGTACCGAGGTCGTTTTTTACGGCGAGGAGCCGTGATATTCGTTCGTTAGCCGTAGCGGAGTCGAACACATGAGCCCTACGGCGATAAATTCCCGCGTCTTTTACCGCATCTTTCCTTGTAAAGTCCACACTTGACTTCGGCAAGCTGCGGCAAAATCCATCAAAAATTTATTCGCCGTATGGTGCGAAGCAGTTTTGAGCGTGCAAATTTTTTCCATAGATAAACCGAATTTTTCGAGAAATATGCGGATATTTAAGAAAAATTCGGTGAAGTATAGGGGAAAATTTGCCGTTCAAAACCTTGTGTGTGCGATTCCGCTACGGCTACCCGAGAAGGGTAATATCCTAAAGAGGAAGTGGCGCGGCTTCGCCCTTGGCGAAGCGCGTCGGAAATGAGGCTATGCAAAAGAACAAAACATACGCGCGTCGCGCGGCAGGTGCTTTTTGTAAGCGGCTTTTGGATATCTTGCTGTCGCTTTTGCTGACCCTGCTGTTTTTGCCGCTTTCCTTGCTGATCGCGTTGGCGATCTTCCTGCGTACCGGAGGCAATCCCTTTTACGGGCACCGCCGCGTGGGGACCGGAGGCAAGGAATTTACCGTGCTGAAATTCCGCACCATGGAAAAGGGCGCGGATGATGTTGAACATACCTTAACCGAGGAGGAGCTGGCGGTTTACCGCCTCGAATATAAGCTTCCCGACGACAGACGCCTGCTCGGCTATAAAAGGTCGGGTGACGGACGGCGCTGCTTCGGTGCTCTCCTGCGGCGCACCTCGATGGACGAACTGCCTCAGCTTTGGTGGAACGTGCTGCTGTGCGGCAATATGTCGCTGGTGGGGCCACGCCCTGTGCTGCGGGAGGAACTTGAGCAGCATTATAGCGCAGAGGAGCGCGCGGCGTTTTTGTCGGTAAAGCCCGGGGTGACCGGGTATTGGCAGGCCTATGCGCGCAATAGGGCTTGCTATGAAAACGGCGAGCGCCAAAAAATGGAGCTTTATTATATTACCCACCGTTCGATTTGGCTTGATTTGAAAATTCTGTTTCGCACCGTGGTGGCTGTGTTTGCCAAAACGGGGGCGAAATGACATTTTCATATAAAAAAGCCGTGCCATTAGGGTCGTACCCTAAAGGACAGTTTTGCAAGAATATGGTATATCTCGAAAGAGGTATGCCGTATTCTTGCTTTTTTATTCCTTACGCGGATTTACGGATTTCTTCCATCATTTCGCGGAGTTCGTTCTCGTCGGGAATGTCAATCAGACCTGCCGCCGTAAAGTAAACGTCAAGCTTTACTCGCTTTCTTCCGTCAACCTTCTCACTATTGTGAACCTCAATCCGCTTTATAAGTCTGTTGACAATCTCGGGAGTAAGCTCTTTAATGTCGGTACACTTTCGGATGGTTTCAAGGAAAATGCGAAGATCAACCTTGTCTTGCTCAAATACCTTTAAGGAGTGTTCTGCCTTTGAAACCGCTTCTATCAGAGCTTTTTGCTCCGCTTCATATTTGCCCATCATCTTGGAGAAACGGTCATCGGGGATTTTGCCAAGCACGTTATCCTCGTACAAACGCTCAATCATCGTGTCGATCTCGACAATTCTGCGCTTGTCCTTTTCAATGGCAGTCTTCATATTTCGCACGTTGGTTTCCTTCGTAATATTATGCCTCTTGGCGTACATATAAAGGAACACCGCTTCGTACTGCTGAATAAAGAGTGCTACGCGCTTTACAAGTTCAAGCATCATTTCCCTTAAAACGACTTCACGAATAAAGTGGATGGTACAACCGCCACGGCTTTCCTTGTATGCGGAGCATCGGTGAAACTCTTGGTGCGGTTTTATGCTTTTTGCCGCGCAGAAGTAAAGCTTCGATCCACAATCAGCGCAGTAGAGCAAACCCGAAAACAGACTCTCTCTACCCGTTGCGGTGTTTCGTCTGCGACCATCACGAAGTTCTTGAACACGATTGAAGGTATCTTCGTCTATGATAGCTTCTTGGGTATTCGGAATGATCTGCCATTCTTCCTCGGGATTGTAAACCGTCTTGTGAACTTTATAGCTGACGAGTGAGGTCTTGAAATTGACTGTGCAACCCGTGTACTGTCGGTTCGCCAAAATGTGCTTGATGGTTGAGGTATCCCAAGCATATTCACCTCGCTTTGGCATAGGATTTGAAGTCTTACGCCCGATTGACATATAATATGCCGTAGGGCAAATAACCTTTTCGTCCTCCAAACGATGTGCGATCTGCGTAGGACCAAGTCCTTCGATACATAATTGGAATATATACCGCACCACTTTTGCCGCAGGCTCGTCTACAATCCATTGTTTAGGATCGCTTTCAGATTTTTGGTATCCATACGGAGCTATAAATCCTATGCGCTCACCCTTT
>JAFTKK010000062.1 GCA_017453325.1 Clostridia bacterium | reverse complement strand
GGGAGGAGCCGCAGCCGAAGTTCTCGCCGCCCACCATGATATCGCCCGCCTTGACCTCCTTCACGAAATCAAGATCAATATCCTCCATGCAATGCTTGGCAAGCTCGGCAGCGGAGGGGGCGTTCAAGTAGCGCGCGGGGATGATCACGTCGGTATCAACATTATCACCGTATTTAAATACTGTTCCCTGATACATGCTTACACCTCCATATCATAAGGCGATGCCACGGCGCCACTTACGGCAGAGGCGGCGGCAACGGCAGGGCTCGCAAGGATCACTTCACTCTTGACGTGACCCATGCGGCCGACAAAGTTACGGTTGGTCGTGGCAACGGCACGCTCGCCTGCTGCCATGCAGCCCATATGACCGCCAAGGCAGGGGCCGCAGGTGGGGGTGGAGACGGCACAGCCGGCCTCAATGAAGATCTCGGTCAGCCCCTCCTTGATCGACTGGAGGTAGACCTCCTCGGTGGCGGGAATGACGATGCAGCGCACACCCTTTGCCACCTTTTTGCCCTTGAGGATCGCGGCGGCGGCTCGCAGGTCACCGATGCGACCGTTGGTGCAGGAGCCGATCACGACCTGATCAATGGGCAGACCCTTGACCTCATCCACGGTTTTGGTGTTGGAGGGCAGGTGCGGCAAGGATACCGTAGGTGCGAGGGTATCAAGGTCGATGACGACCTCGCTCTCGTAAACGGCATCTGCATCGGCCTCAAATACCCGAACGGGGCGCGTAAAGCGACCCTTGATGTAATCCATGGTTTGCTCGTCCACGGGGAAAATGCCGTTTTTGGCGCCGGCCTCAATAGCCATGTTGGCAATCGAGAAGCGGTCGTCCATCGAAAGGGCCTTCACACCCTCTCCCACAAACTCAAGCGACTTGTAAAGCGCACCGTCCACGCCGATGCGGCCGATGAGATGCAGGATCACGTCCTTACCGCTGACAAAGGGCTGCAGCTTGCCCTTCAAGACCACCTTAATGGCGGAGGGCACCTTAAACCAGTTCTCGCCCGTTGCCATGCCTGCGGCCATATCCGTCGAGCCGACACCCGTGGAGAAGGCGCCCAGCGCGCCATAGGTGCAGGTGTGCGAATCGGCACCGATGATGCAGTCACCGGGGCCCACAATGCCCTTTTCGGGCAGGAGCGCGTGCTCGATGCCCACAGCACCCACGTCATAAAAGTGCGTGATGTCAAAGCGCTTGGCAAAGCCTCTTGCCGTGGCGCAGAGCTCTGCGGATTTGACATCCTTGCAGGGCGTGTAGTGGTCAAGCACGATGGCGATCTTGTCCTTATCAAATACGCGGGTAAAGCCCGCCTTGTCAAACACGTCAACCGCCACGGGGGTGGTGACGTCGTTGCCGAGCACGATATCGAGCTTTGCCTCAATGAGGTCGCCCGCCTGTACCGAGGCGAGGCCTGCGTGCGCGGCCAGAATTTTTTGTGTCATTGTCATGCCCATGTTATTCTGCCCCCTTCATTTGCTCCATGGCATATTGCATTTTATTGATGGCATTGATATAAGCAAGGATCGATGCCTCGATGATATCGGTGGAAAGGCCCTTGCCCGTATAGGTGCGATTACCTGCGGCGAGGCGCACGGTAACGTCACCGAGGGTATCCTTGCCCTCGGAGATCGAGTGGATGGTGTAGGTCTTGAAGGTGTGCTCCTCGGGGTTGATGATCTTATCAATGGCCTTAAAGGAAGCATCGATCGGGCCGTCACCAAGACTGACCTCCTCAAACTTCTCGCCATCCTTCGTCAGCACCACGGTGCTGGTGGAGGTGGTAAAGTTGCTGGTGTGCACTACAAAGCGGTCAAGCTTGTAGCCTGCATCCTCGGGCATATCGCCCACCGTGGTCTTGTGCAGCACGATGGCCTCGATATCCTCGTCGTTGATGGTCTTTTTCTTGTCGCACAGCACCTTGAAATCCTCAAAGCAGGAGAGCAGCTCCTCTGCCGAGAGGTGATAGCCGAGCTCCGAGAGGCGCGTTTCAAACGCGTGCTTGCCCGAATGCTTGCCGAGCACGATATTGTTTGCCTTGATGCCCACAGATTCGGGGGTCAGGATCTCGTAGGTCTGCTTGTTGGCCAGCACGCCGTGCTGGTGAATGCCCGACTCGTGCAAAAAGGCGTTTTTGCCGACGATGGGCTTGTTAAGCGGCGCATTCTGACCGATGATATTATAAACGGTCTTGCTGGCGCGGGAGATGCGGGTGGTCTCAATCCCCGTGCTGACACCGTAAAGATCGGGGCGGGTATGCAGCGCCATCACGACCTCTTCAAGCGCGGTGTTGCCCGCGCGCTCGCCAAGACCGTTGACGGTACACTCGATCTGGCGTGCACCACCGAGCACACCTGCCAAGGAATTGGCAACTGCCATACCGAGGTCATTGTGGCAATGCACAGAGAACTCGGCACGCCCCGCATAATTGGTGTTCTTTACCATATATTCGATCAGCGCGCGCATCTCATTCGGCGTGGTGTAGCCGACGGTGTCGGGCAGGTTGATCACAGTCGCGCCGTTGTCAATGGCCGTGTTGACGACCTTGGCCAAGAACTCCCAATCGGAGCGCGTGGCATCCTCGGCGGAAAACTCGATGTTCGAGCAGTATTTGCGCGCATAGGATACCATGGCGGCGGTCTTTTCGAGAACCTGCTCGGGCGTCATGCGCAGCTTGTATTCCATGTGCAGGGGCGAGGTGGCAATAAACAGGTGAATACGCGGGTCAGCCGCCACCTTCACGGCCTCCCAAGCGGCGTCAATATCCTTGACGGTGGAACGGGCAAGCGAGGCCACGCTGCAGTTTTTCACTGCCTTGGCAATCGACTGTACCGACTCAAAGTCACCGGGGGAGGAGATGGCAAAGCCCGCTTCGATCACGTCAACCTTCATCAGCTCAAGCTGCTTTGCTACCTCGATCTTTTCGGCAAGGTTCATGCTGCAGCCGGGAGATTGCTCGCCGTCGCGCAGGGTAGTGTCAAATATTTTTACACGATCCATGTGGAACTCCTCTCGTTGATCAAACAGTTAAAATAGCGCCCTTGTCGGCAGAGGAAACAAGCTTTGCGTAGCGCGCAAGATATCCCGTTTTCACCTTGGGCTCGGGGGCTACCCACGCCGCGCGGCGTGCGGCCAGCTCCTCGTCGGAAACGCGCAGCGTGACACTGCATTCTTTGATGTTGATGGCAATCACATCGCCCTCTTTGACCAGCGCAATGTTGCCGCCTGCAGCCGCCTCGGGGCTCACGTGACCGATGGCCGCGCCGCGGGTGGCACCCGAAAAGCGTCCGTCGGTAATGAGCGCCACGCTCTCACCAAGACCCATGCCGCAAATGGCAGAGGTGGGATTGAGCATCTCACGCATGCCGGGGCCGCCCTTGGGGCCCTCGTAACGAATGACCACCACGTCACCTGCCACGATCTTGCCCGCGTAAATGGCGGTAATGGCCTCCTCCTCGGAGTCAAAGACTCTCGCGGGGCCCTCGTGCACCATCATTTCGGGTGCCACGGCGGATTGCTTCACCACGCAGCCGTCGGGGGCAAGGTTGCCCTTGAGGACGGCAATGCCGCCGTTCTCGGAGTAGGGATTTTCAATCGGGCGAATGATCTCGGGGTCGCGGTTCACAACACCCGCAAGATTTTCCGCCAAGGTCTTGCCCGTCACCGTCATCACCGAGGTGTCAAGCAAGTTTTTCTTCGTCAGCTCCTTCATCACGGCCCATACGCCGCCCGCACGGTCAAGATCCTCCATAAAGGTGTCACCCGCAGGGGCAAGATGACAAAGGTTGGGCGTTTTTTGGCTGATGGCGTTGGACATATCCAGGCTGATCTCCACGCCTGCCTCGTGCGCAATGGCGGGCAGATGCAGCATGGTGTTGGTGGAGCAGCCGAGCGCCATATCCACGGTCTCGGCATTGTGAAAGGCCGCCTCGGTCATGATATCGCGGGGACGGATGTTCTTTTCGATCAGCTCCATGATCTTCATGCCTGCGTGCTTGGCAAGGCGAATGCGTGCCGAAAGGGGTGCGGGTACGGTGCCGTTGCCGGCAAGCGCCATGCCGATGGCCTCGGTGAGGCAGTTCATCGAGTTGGCGGTGTACATGCCCGAGCAGGAGCCGCAGCTGGGGCAAGCGTTTTCGGTATAGTCGGCCACGCCCGCTTCGTCAAGCGTGCCCGCCTTATAAGCGCCAACCGCCTCAAACATGTGGCTAAGGCAGGTGCGTCGGCCATCCTGCAAGCGGCCTGCCAGCATGGGGCCGCCCGAGCAAAAGATGGTGGGGATATTGAGACGTGCCGCCGCCATCAAAAGGCCGGGCACGTTTTTGTCACAGTTGGGGATCATCACCAAGCCGTCAAACTGATGCGCCGTCACCATAGCCTCGGTGGAATCGGCAATCAGGTCGCGCGTAACGAGCGAATATTTCATGCCCACGTGACCCATGGCAATGCCGTCACAAACGGCAATGGCGGGAAACATCACGGGCGTGCCGCCTGCGGCACGGATGCCTGCCTTTACGGCCTCGGTGATCTTGTCAAGATGCATATGGCCGGGCACGATCTCGTTGTGCGAGCTCACCACGCCGACAAGCGGACGGGCCAGCTCCTCGTCGGTATAACCGAGCGCATACAACAGGCTGCGATTGGGGGTGCGTTCCACACCCAGTTTGATCTGATCGGAATTCATATGTAAACCTCCGTGAGGGTGATTTGATAAGAGATAAGCAGAGCAGACTTTCTCTCGGAAGACCACCTGCATACAAATGGTATTGCGAGAAAAAGCCTGGCGAGGGGGGAGACTTAGGCGCAAATATGCCCGAGACGGCGCAGATTTTGATGCATAAGGCTTCACCTCGCGGCGTCGCGCGTAGTAACTACGCGGAGCCGCGAGGGGGAGACTTAGGCGCAAAATATGCCCGTCTTAGTTGGAAGCGGTGTCGAGGTCGCTATCATTCTTCCACAGCATGTTCTCGCGCAGCTGCTTGCCCACGATCTCCATGGGGTGCTTGGCGAGCTGCTCACGCTTGGAGTTGAAGAAGCAACGGCCGTTCTTGTTCTCGGCGATCCACTTGCCTGCGAAGGTGCCGTCCTGAATGTCGGAGAGCACAGCCTTCATGTTGGCCTTGGTCTGCTCGTAGGGCAGCACGCGAGGGCCGGAAACGTACTCGCCGAACTCTGCGGTATCGGAGATCGAGTAGTTCATGGCGGCCACGCCACCCTTGTTGATGAGGTCGATGATGAGCTTCATCTCGTGGATGCACTCGAAGTATGCGTTCTCGGGCTTGTAGCCTGCCTCAACGAGGGTCTCAAAGCCGCAACGCATGAGGTCAACCACGCCGCCGCAGAGCACTGCCTGTTCGCCGAAGAGGTCGGTCTCGGTCTCCTCGTTCATGGTCGTCTCAAGGATGCCGGCGCGTGCGCCGCCGATGCCTGCGATGTAAGCGAGTGCGAGGTCGTAAGCCTTGCCGGTTGCGTTCTGCTCAACGGCAATGAGGCAGGGCACGCCCTTGCCTGCAAGGTACTGACCGCGTACGGTGTGGCCGGGGCCCTTGGGGGCAGCCATGAACACGTCAACGTCAGCGGGGGGCACGATCTGCTTGTAGCGGATGTTAAAGCCGTGTGCAAAGGCGATGGCCTTGCCGGCGGTGAGGTTGGGGGCGATGTCCTTCTTGTACATATCGCCCTGTGCCTCGTCGTTGATGAGGATCATGATGATGTCTGCCTTCTTGGTTGCCTCAGCAACGGTGTAAACGGCAAAGCCGTCCTTCTCAGCCAAGGGCCAAGACTTGACGCCCTGGCGCAGACCGATGATTACGTCGCAGCCGGAATCGCGCAGGTTGAGTGCGTGTGCGTGGCCCTGAGAGCCGTAGCCCACGATCGCAATGGTTTTGCCGGTGAGTTTATTCAGGTCACAGTCCTTTTCATAATACATTTTTGCCATAATCAAATTCTCCTTTTTCTTTGGTTTCGTCTTTTATTGTTTCTTGTCCTCTCTCAAGGGCAATAACGCCGGTTCTGACAAGCTCGAGTATCTCGTACTCGCGCAAGAGCTTTTCCATCGCATCGGTCTTGGATTCGGCACCGATGACGGAAAGGGTGATGGAGCCAACCGCCACGTCAATGATGTTGGCGCGGAAGATGTTGGCGATACCGATGATCTCGTTTCGCACGGTGCTGTCGGGGGTGCGCACCTTGTAGAGCACCAGCTCGCGGCGGATCGAGGTCTCGGCGGTCAGGAGCTTGACGGAGTGCACGGGAAAGAGCTTGCGCAGCTGGTTGGCCAGCAGTCTTACCTGATCGTCGTCAGCCATGACCTCAATGGTAATACGGGAGGTTTCGGTATGCTCGGTCGCGCCCACGGCGAGCGACTCGATGTTGTAGCCTTTACGGGAGAAAAGGCGGGAGATCTGAGAAAGCACGCCCGACTCGTTATCCACGAGAATGGCAAGCGTTTGTCTCTTCATTTCGTTTGACATATCTTTTCCTCCTTTCAGCTCAGCAAGAAATCGGTGATGTGGGAGCCGCCGCCAACCATGGGACGTACCTTCTCGTCCATATCAATGGCACAGTCGATGATGTAGCCGTGGCCGCACTTCATGGCCTCCTCAATGGCGGCCTCCAGCTCTGCCACGTTCGATACGTGTGCGCCGCCAAGGCCGTACGCCTTCGCCAGAGCCACAAAATCGGGGCCGCGCTCGGAGAGCGTCGTTTCGGAATAGCGCTTGTCGTAAATAAGGGTCTGCCATTGGCGCACCATGCCGAGGGTCTTGTTGTTAAAGACAAAGGTGATGATCGGCACGCCGTAATCCTGCACGGTGGCAAGCTCGTTGCAGTTCATGCGGAAGCTGCCGTCACCCGTGATGTGGATCACGGTCTTGTCGGGGTTGCCGACCTTGGCGCCGATGGCGGCACCGAGGCCGAAGCCCATGGTACCGAAGCCGCCCGAGGTCAGGAGCTGACCGGGATAATCAAAGCGGAAGTGCTGGATCGACCACATCTGGTGCTGACCGACGTCGGTGGCGACCACGGTATCCTCCGGCAGCATCTTCGCAATGGAGGAAAGGATCTGCTTGGGCGTGAGCGCGTCGTCAATATCGTCATACTCGGTCTCGGTCTTAAACGAGAACACGTATTTCTTCCAATCGCTGTGATCGGCAGGCTGCACCATTTCGTTGAGCTTTGCCAGCACGCGCTTGGCGTCGCCCACGATGTGATGGTCGGTATGTACGTTCTTGTTGATCTCGGCACGGTCAATGTCGATGTGCACGATCTTGGCCTGCTTTGCAAAGGTCTTGGGGGCAAGCGCCACGCGGTCGGAGAAGCGGCAGCCCACCGAGATCAGCAGGTCGCACGCGTCACACGCCATGTTGGAGGCCTGCGTGCCGTGCATGCCGATCATACCCGTGGCCAGCGGATTTCTGCCGCAAATGCCGCCCGCACCCATCAGGGTAATGGCAACGGGAGCATCCACCTTCTCGGCAAACTCCAAAAACTCCTGATGCGCTCTGCCGCGCACCACGCCGCCGCCGCAAATGAGAAGCGGCTTTTTGGAGGCGTTGATCATATCCACCAGCGTCTTGAGATCCTTCTCATCCACCTCGGGTGCCTTGAAGTCCTGCGAGGATCGGCGCATCATGGCGCCAAGCTTGCCCTCGGTGTAGTGCTCAGCCTGCGGCAAGGGCTTGAACTCTGCCTTTTCGCCCGTGGCATTCTTTAAAATATCGATAAACACAGGGCCGGGACGACCGCTCTTGGCAATGGCAAAGGCGGCACGCACGGTGTCGGCCAGCTTCTCCACGCTGTCCACGATATAGTTGCACTTGGTAATGGGCATGGTAATACCCGTGATATCCACCTCCTGGAAGGAATCCTTACCAATGAGGTTGCGCGCCACGTTGCAGGAGATAAACACCACGGGGGAGCTATCCATGTGTGCGGTGGCAATACCTGTTGTCAGGTTGGTGGCACCGGGGCCGGAGGTGGCAAAGCAAACGCCCACCTTGCCCGTGCTGCGTGCATAGCCGTCGGCTGCGTGTGCAGCTCCCTGCTCGTGTGCGGTCAGCACGTGCTTGATCTTGTCGTTGTAGCGGTAAAGTGCATCATACACATTTAAGATCGTACCGCCCGGATAACCGAATACGGTATCCACTTCCTGTTCGAGCAAACATTCCATCAGAATTTGTGCGCCCGTTAATTTCATATCTTCTTGCCCTCCTTTGGGAAAATAAAAACCTTACGTTCTGAAAGTTCAGACCGTAAGGTTTGCATTTCAAATCTTTACAACGCGCAATCGCCGGTCGGGTTTCACTACATCCTTGAAAATGAGAGAAGCCTCAGGTCAGCAGATGCTTGCGGTTTTGCAAATCTTGGCGCAACTTTCAGCACTATTCAGGTCAGACTCCTTGACGAGCACGATTAGACCTAGAATAGCGCTTATAATGGCTACGCTGATAGAAGAAGCGATATAAGCCATGTTGCACCTCGCGTTGAATAATAATATGTTGCTATTATAGCACGGAGACTGTATGGTGTCAATACCCAAAAAACGTTTTTTGGCACAAAGTCCAACAAAAAATGAAATCGGGCAGGAAAACTGTGCAATTTAAACATAAAATATGCCTTTTCGCGGCAAAAAAACACCCAAAAACGCGTATAATCATGCGTTTTTTATGCAAAAACGCCAATTTTTTCACACGCGCGCGCGTGCACGGCGCGTACATTAATTAAATTCGCACGCGCGCGGGCGCGGTGCTGCCGTATGCTTTTTATGCATTGCCGCTCCGCCCGCGCACGGCGGGTCAGCCGAGCCGCATCTGACACCCCGAAGCGAGGCTACTGCGTGCTTTTTGAAAAAAACGCAAAAAGATTGCAAAAAGGTATTGACTTTAGCATGGTAAAGTGTTAAAATGTGTAGGTATTTCAAGGAACAGGAGACTTTTTTGATGCTTGATATGAAAAACGAATCCCTTGACCGACTGTTTACAGCCATTCTGAAGCTTGAAAGCATGGAGGAATGCTACAATTTCTTCGAGGATGTTTGCACCGTCAAGGAGGTGCGCGAGATCGCCCAGCGCCTTGACGTGGCCATGTATCTTTCGATGGGCAAAAATTATCAGGTCATTTCCACCCTCACGGGTGCCAGCACGGCCACCATCAGCCGCGTCAATAAGTGCCTCAACTACGGCAGCGGCGGTTACAGCACCATGCTGAAAAAACTCAGCGAGGAGAAGGACGCCACATGAATACCGATATGATCCTGCAAGGTGACGAGCGCGCCGCCCTTGCGCTGCGCGCCCTGTATCACAGCTACGGCTACACGCAATATAAAATGAACAAATTTGAGGAATACGACCTTTACGTGCAAAACAAGGACTTCCTCATCTCCGACAATGTCATCACCTTTACCGATACCAGCGGCAAGCTGCTGGCCTTAAAGCCCGATGTGACCCTCTCCATCATCAAAAACGGCCGCCGCACGGGTGGCGTGGAAAAGGTCTACTACCAGGAAAACGTCTATCGCGTTTCGGGGCGCACGCACGCCTTTCGCGAGATCATGCAGGTCGGCCTTGAGTGCATCGGCGAGGTGGATGCTTACTGCCTGTTCGAGGTGCTGACGCTGGCTGCCGCGAGCCTCGCTGCCATTTCCGAGCACGCCGTGCTCGACGTGTCGCACCTCGGTATCGTATCGGCGGTGCTCGATACGCTTTCGGTAACCCCCGATACGCGCCGCGCGCTGCTCAGCTGCATCGGCGAGAAGAACCTGCACGAAATGACAAGCATTGCCACCGCTGCGGGCGTGGATGCCGATAAGATCGCGCTCCTTGGGCAGCTGATCTCCTCCTACGGTGCCCCCGGCGACGTGCTGCCCGTGCTGCTGCCCCTGCTGCGCGGTGTGGTAGCAGATGGGATCCTCACGGAATTTTCCGATCTGCTTACCGCCCTTGCCGCCTCGCCCGCAGGCGAGATCGTGCGCGTGGATTTCTCGGTGGTCGGCGACATCGGCTATTACAACGGTCTTGTTTTCAAGGGCTTTGTGGCGGGCGTACCCGAAAGCCTGCTTTCGGGCGGTGAATATAACGGCCTGATGCGCAAAATGGGTAAGAGCGAGAACGCCATCGGCTTTGCCGTGTATCTTGATGCGCTTGAGCGCCTGCACGAGACCGACATGAGCTTTGACGTGGATACCGTGGTGCTTTATGACGACGGGGTCACCCCCGCCACCTTGGCCGAGGCCGTTGCCGCGCTGCGCGCGTCGGGCAAAAGCACGCTTGCGCTCCGCACGCTGCCCGAAAAGCTGCGCTACCGCACGGCATTGATATTCGACGGAAAGGAGGGCACGCTCCGTGAAGCAAATGCTTAACATTGCCCTGCCCAAGGGACGCCTTGGCGAAAAGGTATACGCCATGTTTGAAAAGGCGGGCTTCCCCTGCCCTGCCATTCATGAGGACAACCGCAAGCTGATCTTCGAAAACGAGGAGCTGGGGCTGCGCTTTTTCTGGGCCAAGCCCTCGGACGTGCCGATCTACGTCGAGCGCGGCGTGGCCGATATCGGCGTGGCGGGCAAGGATATTTTGCTGGAATACCTGCCCGACGTTTACGAGCTGCTTGACCTGCAGCTCGGCAAATGCCGCATGGCCGTGGCTGCTCCCCGTGATTTTCACGACGACCCGCGCCGCACCCTGCGCGTGGCCACCAAATTCTCGCGCATTGCCAAGAATTATTACGACGCGCAAGGGCGCGACATCGACATCATCCATCTGAACGGCAGCATTGAGATTGCCCCCATCATCGGCCTTTCCGACGTGATCGTGGATATTGTGGAAACCGGCACGACCTTACGCGAAAACAACTTAGAGGTCTTTGCCACGGTGGTGCCGATCAGCGCGCGTCTGATCGCCAACAAGGCGGGCTTTAAATTCAAGAACGCAACCATAGAAGAAATTGTGCGCGGAATTGCCGCGCAAGTGGAGACAAAAGCATGATCAGTATTTTAACCTACGGCGAGGTGCCGAACAGCGAGATCTTTGCCCGTGTCGTGCCCGAGGTGAACGTGGCCGACATCGTGGCCGATATCATTACCACCGTGAGAAAAGACGGCGACAAGGCACTTTTTGCCTATACCGAAAAATTCGACAAGGCCACACTAAAAAGCCTTGCCGTGACCCCCGAGGAGCGCGCCGAGGCGCTTGCCCTCGTTGAGCCCGCTTTCCTTGACGTGCTGCGCCGCGCGGCAGACAATATCCGCCGCTATCACGAGCGCCAGGTACGCAACAGCTTCATCATCAACGAGGAGCGCGGCGTGGTGGTGGGACAAAAGATCATTCCCATTGACCGCGCAGGTCTTTACGTGCCCGGCGGCACCGCCGCCTATCCCTCCACGGTCCTCATGGACGCCATTCCCGCCAAGCTCGCGGGCTGCCGCGAGGTCGTGATGCTCACCCCTCCCGGCAAGGATGGCAAGGTAAATCCCGTGATCCTCGCTGCCGCCGAGATCGCAGGCATTGACCGCATCTTTAAGGTGGGCGGCGCACAGGCCATTGCCGCCCTCGCTTACGGCACCGAAAGCGTACCGCGCGTGGATAAGATCGTGGGCCCCGGCAACGCCTTTGTGGCAGAGGCCAAAAAGCAGGTTTTCGGCACCGTTTCCATTGATATGATCGCGGGGCCGAGTGAAATTCTGGTGGTGGCGGACAGTACCGCCAACCCCGCCTTCGTTGCCGCGGACCTGCTCTCGCAGGCCGAGCACGACAAGCTCGCCTCTGCCGTTCTCATCACCGACAGTCGCACACTCGCCGAAGAGGTGAGCGCCGAGCTGGAAAAGCAGCTCCCCCTGCTGCCGCGCGCCGAGATCGCGCGTGCCTCAATCGACAAAAACGGCAAGATCATCGTGGTGCAAAATCTGGAGACGGCCATTGACGTGGCCAACGAGCTTGCCCCCGAGCACTTAGAGCTCGCCGTGGACAATCCCTTTGATTATCTTGACGCCATCCGCCACGCGGGCTCGATCTTTATGGGCAAATATTGCCCCGAGGCGCTGGGTGACTATTTTGCAGGCCCCAACCACACCCTGCCCACCAGCGGCACGGCGCGCTTCTCAAATCCCTTGTCGGTTGACGATTTCATCAAGAAAGCGCAGTACACCTATTACACCAAGGAGGCCTTTGCCCGTGTGGCAAAGGACGTAGCCTACTTTGCGGGCAAGGAGGGGCTTGACGCCCACGCGAGAAGCGCCACCATCCGCCTCGAAGAGCAATAACCCCCATAACGGGATGCCGTATCCCACCAAGGAGAACCTATGAGCAAGTTTTTTACCAACCGTTACAGCACGCTCACCCCTTACACCCCGGGCGAGCAGCCGCGTGACAAAAAATACATCAAGCTGAACACCAACGAAGCACCCTTCCCCCCCTCGCCCAAGGCCATCGCGGCTGCAGCCGAGGCGGCAGAGCGGCTGCAGCTCTACCCCGACCCCACCTATCGGGCGCTGCACACCGCCGTGGCCGATTATCACGGCCTTGCCCCCGACGAGGTGCTGCTCACCAACGGCTCGGACGAGATCTTGAATTTCGCCTTTATGGCATTTTGCGACGAGCAATGCCCCGCCGTATTTCCCAATATCACCTACGGCTTTTACAGCGTATTTGCGACCCTGAACCATATCCCCTATACCGAAATTCCCCTCAAAGAGGATTTTTCGGTGGACGTAGCGGCACTAAAGCGCGCAAGCGGCACGCTTTTTATCGCCAATCCGAATGCCCCCACGGGGCTTGCCCTCACGCTCGGTGAGATCGAGGAGCTGCTGCAAAGCAACCCCGACCGCGTGGTGGTGGTAGACGAGGCCTACGTGGATTTCGGCGGCCAAACGGCGGTACCTCTGGTGCACAAGTACGGCAATCTGCTCGTCACGCGCACCTTCTCGAAGTCGCGCTCCATGGCGGGCGCACGCCTTGGCTACGGCGTGGGCTGCAAGGAGCTGATCGGGGACCTCAACACCATCAAATATTCCACCAACCCTTATAACGTCAACAGTATGTCGGCGGCAGCGGGACTTGGCGTCATGGCCGACGAGGCCTACACGCAGCAAAACTGCAAAACCATCATCAAAAACCGAGAAAGTGCCAAAACGGAGCTGAAAAAGCTCGGTTTTGAGATGACCGATTCTCTTGGCAATTTCCTCTTTATCCGTCACCCGCGCGTGGGCGGCAAGGCCGTTTACAGCGCCCTGCGCGAGCGCGGTATTCTGGTGCGCCACTTCGACAAGGCCCCCATTGCCGACTATAATCGCATCACGGTCGGCACCGCCGAGGAAATGGCGGCGCTCGTGGCGGCGCTTGCCGAGATCGTAAAGGAGTAACACATGAAACAAACTGCTGTAATTAACAGAAAAACCGCCGAAACCGATATCAGTCTCACCCTCACCCGCGGTACGGGCGTGGCGAAGATCGACACGGGCTGCGGCTTTCTTGACCATATGCTCACGCTCTTTACCCGTCACGGCGGCTTTGACCTCACGCTCACCTGTAAGGGCGACCTTGCGGTAGATGCACACCACACCACCGAGGATATCGGAATTTGCCTCGGTCGCGCCGTGGCTGAGCTGGCAGGCGACAAAAAGGGTCTTGCCCGTTACGGCTATATGATCCTGCCGATGGATGAGGCGCTCATTCTCTCTGCCGTTGACCTTTCGGGTCGCGCTTACCTTGGATACGATGCCGAAATGCCCACGGCGCAGGTCGGTACCTTTGATACCGAGCTGGTGGAGGAATTTTGGCTCGCCTTTGTGCGCGAGGCAAAGCTCACGCTCCACATCGGCCAGCTTGCGGGCAACAACACCCACCACATCATTGAGGGCATCTTCAAATCGGTGGCACACAGCATGAAAAAGGCTCTCTCGGAGGACAGCTCCCTCTCGGGTACCGTCCTCTCCACGAAAGAGGTTCTCTGATGGTAGCGATTATTGACTACGGTGTGGGCAACCTCTTTTCCCTCAAAAGCTCTCTTGCCGCCATTGGCGCCGAGGCTGCGGTCACGGCTGACCCCGAGGCCATCCGCGCGGCAGACCGCGTGATACTCCCCGGCGTCGGTGCCTTCGGTGATGCTGCCGCCAAGCTGCGCGCGACGGGCCTTGACAAGGTCGTTTCACAGGTGGCAGCCGCAGGCAAGCCCGTGATGGGTATTTGCCTCGGTATGCAGCTTCTTCTTGAAAAAAGCTTTGAATACGGCGAGCACCAGGGGCTTGGCCTCATCGCGGGCGAGATCCGCCCCATTGCCGACGTGATCCCCGCAGGGCTGAAAATCCCCCACATCGGCTGGAATGCCCTTTCCTTTGGCAAGACCAAGCATCCGCTTTTCAAATATTTAAAGGACGGGGATTGCGTATATTTCGTGCACTCCTATTACGGTGCGCGCTGCGAGGAGGCCGTGATCGCCACGGCGGAATACGGCGCACCGCTGACGGCCGCCGTTGCCCGCGGCAACGTGATGGGCTGCCAGTTCCACCCCGAAAAAAGCGGCAACGCGGGGCTCGCGATCCTGCGCGCCTTTTGTGAAATGGAGGGCAACGTATGCTGATCTTCCCCGCAATTGACTTATATGAAGGCAAGGCCGTGCGCCTTTACAAGGGCGATTACGCCCAAATGACGGTGTATAGCACCGATCCCGTTTCTGTCGCGCAAGATTTCGCGGCGGCAGGTGCCACGCACGTGCATCTGGTTGACCTGGAGGGCGCGCGCGACGGCAATACTCCAAACCTTGACGTGGTATGCCGCATCAAAAAAGAGTGCGGACTGTTTTGCGAGATCGGCGGCGGCGTGCGCAGCATGGCCGTGGTTGACCGCTATATGGAGGCAGGGCTTGACCGCGTCATTCTCGGTACGGCAGCCGTCAGCGACCCCGCGTTTTTGCGGGAGGCCGTTGCCAAACACGGTGCGCGCATTGCCGTTGGTGTGGATATTAAGGACGGCTTTGTGGCCGTTAAGGGCTGGACCGAAAAATCCGAGCTTGATGCCTTTGATTTTTGCGAAAAGCTGCAGGAATGGGGCGTAAAAACGCTCATTTGCACCGATATCTCGCGCGACGGCGCCATGCGCGGTGCCAACCATGCGCTTTACCGCGAGCTCTCCCGTCGCTTCGGCATGCAGATCGTGGCCTCGGGCGGCGTATCCACGATGGAGGACGTGGAAAAGCTGGCAGCGATGGAGCTTTACGGCGCCATCATCGGCAAGGCCTACTACACGGGCGCCATTGATCTGAAAGAAGCCATCAAGGAGGCCGCCAAATGATTACCAAGCGTATTATCCCCTGCCTTGACGTGCGCGACGGACGCGTGGTCAAGGGTGTGAATTTTGAAGGACTTTCCGACGTTTCCTCCCCTGTGGAGCTGGCTCGCTATTACAGTGAGCACGGCGCTGACGAGCTGGTATTTTACGATATCACCGCCTCCGCCGAGGGCAGACGCCTGTTTACCGATATTTTAACCGAGGTGGCAAGCAAGATCTTTATCCCGCTGACGGTTGGCGGCGGCATCAATACCTTAGAGGATTTTGACCGCGTGCTCAAGTGCGGTGCCGACAAGGTCAGCGTCAATTCGGGTGCCATCCGCAACCCCGCCCTTATCACCGAGGCCGCCAAGCGCTACGGCGACCAATGCGTCGTCATTTCCGCAGACGTCAAGCGCGTGGACGGCGTATTCCGTGTATTTGCCAAGGGTGGCAGAGAAAACACGGGCATGGAGGCCATTTCCTGGATCAAGCAATGCGTCGAGCGCGGCGCGGGCGAGGTCGTACTCAACTCGATCGACACCGACGGCGTGAAAAAGGGCTTCGACCTTGAGATGCTTGATGCCGTTTGCCGTGTGGTGAACGTCCCCGTGATCGCCTCGGGCGGCGCGGGCAAGATCGAGGACTTTATCACGCTCTTCCATACCCTGCCGGGGGTTGACGCGGGGCTCGCCGCCTCGATCTTCCACTTCGGTGAGGTCAAGATCAGCGACCTCAAGGCTGCTATGAAAAAAGCGGGCATCCCCGCAAGAGTATAAGATGTGCCACACGGCGGCAAGCACCGCCCACGAAGATGGCCAACACCTCATCCACCACCTACGGTGGTCCCCCTTCCCCTTCTGGGGAAGGCAATGAAGCGGGCATCCCCGCAAGAGTATAAGAAAGGTGAAACCTATGATTACCCCCAATTTTAGCATTGATGAACTGAAATTCGACGAAAAGGGTCTCATTCCCGCCATCGTGACCGATGCGGTCAGCAAGCAGGTACTGACCCTTGCCTACATGAACCGCGAAAGCCTGCAGATCTCTCTTGAAAAGGAGCTGACCTGCTTCTTCAGCCGCAGCCGCCAAAAGCTCTGGCTGAAGGGCGAGACCAGCGGCAACGTGCAGCACATCGTTTCGATCACCGCCGATTGCGACAAGGATGCGCTGGTCGTGATGGTGGAGCCCGAGGGCCCCGCCTGCCACCTCGGCAACAAATCCTGCTTCGCTTTCCCCTTCGGCCAGAGCGAGGAGCGCCACGAGTTCTCCCTTGAGGGGCTGATGGAGCTGATCCGCGGCAGAAAGACCGAGAAAAAGGAGGGCTCCTACACCACGTATCTTTTCGAAAAGGGTCTTGATAAGATCCTCAAAAAGATCGGCGAGGAGTGCACCGAGGTCATCATTGCCGCCAAGGCCGAGGATCGTGCCGAAACGGTCTATGAGATCTCCGACCTTGTTTATCACGTGATGGTACTGATGATCGAGCAGGGCATCGACCTCTCGGATATCCACCGCGAGCTTGCCTCCCGCCACGTCATCGACCACAAGGTGAAGCAAGAGAAAATGACGAAATAATCCGGGCGCACATAGCAAAAATCCCCGTTGCCGATGGCAACGGGGATTTTTCTCATGTATTTACAGCGCGTAGCGCAGATTTGCACAAAAACTCTATAAATATATATGAGAAACTCTTGCGAGACGATGGCCGCTTATTTTGCGTAATCCACGGCGCGGCTCTCGCGGATCAGATTGACCTTGATCTGGCCGGGGTACTTGACCTCGTCCTGGATCTTCTTGGCCATTTCACGGGCGATGAACTTCATGCCCTCGTCAGTCACATCCTCGGGCTTCACCATCACGCGCAGCTCTCTGCCCGCCTGAATGGCAAACGCCTTTTCCACGCCCTCAAAGCCCTTGGCGATCTCCTCGAGCTTCTCTAAGCGCTTGATGTAGTTTTCAAGATCCTCACGGCGTGCACCGGGGCGGGAAGCCGAAATCGCATCGGCGGCCTGCACGAGAATGGCGATCACCGTTTGGGGTTCTACGTCGTTGTGGTGTGCCTCGATGGCGTGTACCACCTCGCGGCTTTCCTTGTACTTGCGTGCCACGTTCACACCAAGCTCCACGTGCGTACCCTCCACGTCATGCGGGAAGGCCTTGCCGATATCGTGCAACAGACCCGCACGCTTGGCAGCAGCTGCGTCAACACCCAGCTCCTCGGCCATGATGCCTGCAAGGAATGCCACCTCAATGGAGTGCTTAAGAACGTTCTGTCCGTAGCTGGTGCGGTAACGCAGGCGACCGAGCAGTCTTACCAGCTCGGGGTGCAGATTGGGAATGCCCACCTCATAGGTGGCGCGCTCACCTGCCTGCTTGACAACGGCATCCACCTCGCGGCGGCATTTTTCCACCATCTCCTCAATACGGGCGGGGTGAATACGGCCGTCGGCGATCAGCTTCTCAAGTGTGAGCCTTGCGACCTCACGGCGCACGGGGTCAAAGCCCGACAGGGTAATGGCCTCGGGCGTGTCGTCAATGATCAGCTCAACACCCGTCAGCGTTTCCAGCTTTTGAATGTTTCGACCCTCACGGCCGATGATGCGACCCTTCATTTCGTCATTCGGGATCTGCACGACCGAAATGGTCGCCTCGGCCACGTGGTCGGTGGCGCAGCGCTGAATGGCGAGCGAGAGAATGTTGCGTGCCTTGGTCTCGGCCTCGTCCTTAAACTGGGCGTCAAGCTCGTCAAGGCGCTGGGCCAGCTCGTGCTTGGCCTCACCCTCCACACGCTCGATCAGCTCCTCCTTGGCCTCCTCAGCGGTCAGACCCGCGAGGGTTTCAAGCACTCTCTTGTGCTCGGCAAGGGTCGCTTCTATTTCGGCGCGTACACTGTCATTTTCCTGCAGCTTCTGATCAAGACGCTCGTTCTTGCGCTCCAGCGCTTCGGACTTCTGGTCAAGATTTTCTTCCTTTTGCGTCAGGCGGCGTTCCATGCGCGTAATTTCCGCACGGCGCTCCTTCATTTCTGCTTCACTCTCGTTGCGACGCTGCAAAATTTCTTCTTTTGCCTCAAGCAGCTTTTCCTTTTTCATGGATTCTGCCTGCTGTTGACAATCGGTCAGAATGCGTTTTGCTTCTCGCTCTGCAGAACCGATCTTCTTCTCCGCGATCATGCGGCGAAGCAGGAATCCCACGGCAAAACCAAGTGCCAAAGCGACCGCAATCAAGGCGATTGCAAGTCCTGTGTTCATCGAATTACTACCTCCTTTTCAGTTTTCAAATATCTTATATACAACAGTAAATTGATACCACCAATGTATATACCATTTAATTATACACTTTATATTTGTAAAAGTCAAGAAGAACACACCTTTTTTCTTTCCTATTTTTGTGAAAAACGGAGATTGACAAGCAGGCGCGCATTCGGTATAATGAAAATAAGCTCGGGGATCAGAAAGCCCCCGAAATAAAAAGAAGGAGTGCTCACCATGAACAGCGTAAACATTCGTCTTTCCACCATTGCCGACGTGCGTGATTTTGTAAACATTGTTGCCAAAAGCGATATTGATATCGACCTGCAATCGGGCAGATATGTCGTAGACGGTAAATCCATTATGGGCATTTTCAGCCTCGACCTGCTCTCCCCCATCACCCTCACCGCCCATTCCGACGACACCGACGAGCTCTTTGCCGATCTCGACCGTTTTATCATCAAATAATGCAAAATTCCCGTGCAGCCGCCATGGTTTCACGGGAATTTTTTTGATATCTACCGCCGACGCTTCGATTTTTCACGCAAAGAGAGCCTAAAGCTTGACAAGCTGTCCGTGTGCGATTATACTGATGATAAAGTATTCAAAAACAGATCAACTAACTGCCGAAACGGCATAACGAGATGAACAAAGGATGGTAAATACCGTGCAATTCCCCACACTCGATGCTTTGATGGCGGCTGCGGGCTGCACCGCATATCCTGCGCGTTGGCAGGAGATTTTCGACACCGTGATGGCAGATTTTGACCAAAACGGCTGCCTTTGCACCGATCCCGCCTATTACGATATGCTTCACGAAAAATACGGCGTGCTGAACCGTCACCTTGACGTATTCAAGGAGGCAGCCGTGGCGGTGGGCAAGCGAGAGCCGCTCGCAAGACTGCTGGCGCTGCTGGTGGCGACCCTTCGGGATCGCGAGCACGTGAGCATGGATCTAAAGGAATTTCAGCAGCCACGCTCCCCCGAGGGCACACACGACCTCGCGGTAGATATGCTCACGGGTCTGGCGCTTTTTGCCATGGTGCCCTACACGGCAGAAAAAATTGCCCCGCGCAAGCTCCCCGCCTATATTTCCGACTATATTCTGCAAAACTGCGAAATGTGCGTGGATTATTACCGGGCGCGCTACGGCGTGCCGGGCTGCAATCTCATTACCTGGTATCAGCTGCCCATCGAGGGGCATTTGTTCCGCGTGGGACGGCTCGAAATTCAGCTTTGCGCCAAATTCCGCGGCGGCTCGGTTTATGAAAACGGACGGGGCGAGCGCGTGACACTCTGCCATGACAAGCTCCTGCACCGAGACGGCTTTCCGCTCGGCGCCTATGGATACACGGACGAGACAGGCTCCTTTGAAGCTACACTCACCGCAACCGATACGGCATATATCGGCTACCCCTACCTGCCAAACGGGCACGTTGCGACCAATACCGTGACGCTGCTCAAATCCGAATGGCGGCAAATCCTCACGAATGACGACCCCGTGATCTCGCTGCACATACCGGGCGGCGGCGGACTTTCCCCCGCCGTTGTGGACGAAACGCTCACAGAAGCCAAGAAGGTGCTTGCCACCTACTTCCCCGATATTCCCTACAAGGCCTTTGCTTGCAGCAGCTGGCTGATCGATCCGCAGCTGATACAGCTGGTGGGTGAGGACGCCAACATTGCCAAGTTCGCACGCCGCTTTACGCCCATGGCGCAGAAAAGCCAAGGGAACGGGGTGATGAATTTCGTGTTTTTTGATCCCGATCGTCGCATTCCGACCGAAGATCTGCCCGAGGATACCCGCCTTCAGCGTGCGCTGAAGCAGCACTATCTGCAGGGCAAAGTGATTTACGAGATGTTTGGCTATTTCTTCTAAAACCCGCCGACGCAAACAATGAAAACGCATTCGATTTCGCTTGGCCGAGATCGGGGAAAGGATATCATCATGTGCAATATTGCGGGCTATACGGGCCAAAAAAGAGCTGCTCCCATCCTCATTGAAATGCTCCGTCGGCAGCAGTATATCGACGGCGGCCGATGCACGGGCATCGCCACCATCCATGAGGGTAAGCTCTACACCGCTAAAGCAAAGGGAGATGTGGATGCGCTGCTGCAACAGACAGGCGCGTGGGAGCTTCCCGGTACGACGGGTATCATTCATTGCAGACCAAGCTACAATATGCTCTCCCATTGCCACCCCTTTACCGACGATGGGGACACGCTCGCCATCGTTGCCAACGGCACGTGGCGCGATGTGAGTTGCCCTGCCTTTACGGCGGACAGCAACGCCATCATGGAGGACTACATCGCGCGCGGCATGACCGTGAAATCGCTGTATAAAAGCGACATGGGCACCGCAATGAAAAACGGTTACTCCTATCACGGCAGCGAGCTTTTTGCGCTGATGATCGGCGACCTATTAAAAAAATGGGGCGCAGTCAGCCGAGAAACGATGCTGAACGCGATGCAAAAAGCACTCTCCGCCCGTCCCGCCGACGTGGTGGTGGTCGGCATACACCAAGACCTCCCCGACACGGTTACGGTAGGCACGGTCACAAGGCCCATGGCCGTGGGGCTTGCCGAGGGCGAGGCCTATATTGCTACCACGCCCATCGCCTTCCCCGAGGACGTGTCCTTCCGCCATATCCAATACGCACCCGCGGCCTCGATCTCGCAGGTCACGCCGGATGGCTGGCGGCTGACCGATAAAGCGATCGAGGGCACGCAAGCGGAAAGCATCGACTACCGCATTGCCGCCGCGGTGTACGCGCGCATGGAGAAGATACTGAAAGAGGGTCCCGCCTCCCTTTACGATTTTGATGCCTGGCGGGATTGGCGCGATCTCTGGCAGGAGCCACTCGTCGATTGTAAATACGCCAATGAAAACGGCTGCCTCAAGCCCTATGCCATTGCCATCTACGAGGCGCTTTGGAGCTTTTATAAGGAGGGCAGGCTGCGCAGCAGAATGCCCCTCCCCGAAGAAAAGCATCAATTTCTGAAATTCTGGCTGGAAAACTGACATGCAAAAACTCCTGCGGTAGATTTGTGCTACTGCAGGAGTTTTCTATTCAATATTTCAAACCGGAAAATTATACGGGTACGGAATTCTCACTGAGATCAGCAAAACCATCCTCGCTTGCGGGTGCATCCCCGTCTTCGGCAGCGGCAGCATCTTCAGCCACGGGCTGCGGCATGAGGTAAGACAGATCCATCTTCGGCTTGCGCGACAGGCGCACCTCGCTGGTTTCCAGCGTATCAAAAAGCACCTTAATGGGGTGGATTTCGATCTCTTTTCCCTCCTCGATCATCGCGCGGGCGGCAACCAGTCTCGCGTCCTCCTCCTCACCGTAGGTAAAGAGCAGGTCGGCGTTGCGGGTGGAGAGCGTATAGCGCCCGCCCTCGTTGAGGATCATTTGCGCGAGGTAGAGCATCTCGTTGAAATGGTGACGCTGGTACGAAAGGCTCACCGTGACGGTGTGACCGGTAAGCAGCGGCGGCTTGCGCGTTTTCTTCGGCTGAATGGCGGCAAGATATTTCACGAAAAGCGCGGCATTCTCGGAGCCTGCCTCCATCATATTGGAGGTGTCGGGCTCGGTCGCTTCGACGGCGTCAGCCTTTTTACCCTTTTTGCTGCGGCGGCGCTTTTTCTTCGCGCCACTCTCGCCCTCGGGCTTCTTCCAGGCATATTCCATGGTAAAGCCCTCGGTTCTGCCGCCGCATTCGGGATACATCTCAAGCAGCTCGGGCAGGTTCTTGCCGTGGTAGGCGGCAATGGCCTTTAAGATCAGCATGGTGTTGTAGGCATCCTCGTCGCTGCGGTGCAGGTTCTCGGGCTCAATGCCGCACCAGGAAAGCAAGCTATCCTCCAAATTTTTGGCGGTGTTGTTTTCGGGCTGACGGGCATAGATCTGCTGCACGTCATAAAAGCGGTAGGTAAAGGGAGTGAGACCGTAGCGCTTGCAATCATCCTGCAAAAAATGCACGTCGTTGGTAACGGCATAGCCGATCACCACGGTATCGGGGTCCTCGAACATTTCGCGGAAGCGCTCGTAAAAATCGGGAAAGGGGGGCAGATCCGAAAAGATGCTGCGCGGATAGGCCATCATTTTCTTGGCCACGTACCAGTCAAAGCGGTCCTTCGGGTTAATGAGCACGTCCTCTTTGTCGTGCAGAACGTTAAAATTTTCGTCCGTGATGCAATAACCGAGACTAAAGATCTTGGCACAGTTATTGTAACAGTTGGCACATTCAATATCAAAAAATAAATACTTCATATTACTCGCTATCAATCATCAATCTATAAAATCCATAATATTCAACTGCATCATCGGCAGCAATCGGGTCAGCAGCACGCGGTAGCGCATATAGGCGTGATATTTGAGGCCCTTTTCGAGCAGCGCGTCATCCACGTGCACGTCGGCGGGATCGGTCACCGCCCCTGCCGCCTGCATCAGGCGCATCATCGTGCGGTCATCGGGCAACAGCTCCGCGATCATGCGGCGGATCTCGGGCCACTTTTCCCGCAGGCGCTGCACATCGACCTTATCGGTGATGGTGGGGGTATTGACCTTCATGAGATCGGCGTGCTGCGAAGCGTCAAACGCGGCGCGCACCTCCTCCCAATCGGTGGGGTCGGGAATGGGATCGATCTCGGTTACGCGATCGGCAATGTTATGATAAATGCGGTTGATGAGCACCGTGGCCACACCCACCTTTTTGCCGTGAAACTCGGGCCAGATGCCGCGCGCCAGCTTGTAGCACTCCCAGTAGTGGGAAACCACGTGCTCGGCACCCGACGCGGGACGCGAGGAATTGGCCAGCTTCATGGCCACGCCCGACATGATCAGTCCCTCCATGATATCGGCAACGGCCGCCTCATCGTCGCTTTGCACACGGTCTGCCTGCGCCACGATCTTGGCCACGCCCTTCATGGTAAGATCTGCAATGGCGGGACAATAATATTCGCCCGTCAAAAGCTCGGAAATACGCCAATCGAGAATGCCGATATATTTGGCCATCATATCACCAAAGCCCGCAGCCTTCAGCTCGGCAGGTGCCTTCGCGAGCACAGCCGTATCGGCTAAGATCACCGAGGGCTGCTCCACATACCACGAGTTTTTGAAATTATTTTCAATGATGGGTGCGGAATCCGAGGCAAAACCGTCCATGGAGGGGGCGGTGGCAAAAATGGCAAACTGCTTGCCCTTGTTGTAGGAGGCCACACGGCAAATATCGTTGATCGAGCCCGTACCGAGTGCCAGCACACCGCCGACGTCGGAAAGCAACGCCTCCACCTCGCGCACCTGCTCGATCTTGGCGTAGGTCATATTGTCGTAGATCAGCTGCTTGAGGCAAAAGCCCGCCGCTTCGAGACTGCTCGGCACCTCGGGTGCCGCACCGAGCGCGTTTTTATCGGTGACCAAAAGCAGCGTTCTCGGAAAATCGAGCGCGGCCAAAATTCTGCCGCATTCGCGTGCCACACCGTGCGCGATCTCAACATGCTTCAGCGCCACCTTGTGCTCCCTGCCGCAGGGGCAGTTTTCAAGGGAATGCAATATCGCTTGCAGGTCAAACATTTTACCGTTTCTCCTATCCTTTAAAATTCACACTAAATTTTATTATATAATAACCGCACCTGTTTGTCAAGGCAAAAGCGGCAAAGAAACAAAGGAAAAAACAAGCTCTCCTCTTGCTTTTTTTCCCATAACTTGTTATAATGAAACTAATCTTGATGCCATAGGCTTGTAAAAGCAAGGAGGATACCATGCAATTTGATCTGAAGAAGGACGCAAGCAAAAATATGATGCTGGTTGCCCATCGCGGCTTCTGGGGTGGCAACATTCCCTGCAACACCATCCCCTCGTTTGATACCGCCCTGCGTCAGGGCGCCGACATGATCGAGATCGACCTCGACCGTACCGCCGACGGCAAGCTGGTGATCTTCCACCCCGGCATGGAAAAGGCGCTGCTCGGCTTTTCCGAGACCATCGGCAATCTGCCCTGGGATTTCGTGAAGCAGCTGCGCTATATCAACACCGACGACGTACCCACCCAGTACGGCCTGCCCACCTTTGATGAGGTGCTGGAGCGCTATCGCGGCAAATGCTATATCAACGTAGATAAGTTCTGGACCTATCCGCGCGAGATCTCCGAAGCCATTCGCCGCCACGGCATGGCTGACCAGATGGTGGTCAAGGCCAAGCCGAAAAAGGAAATGCTTGACATCGTGGAAGAATTCTGCGCCGATATGCCCTATATGGCCATCATCCGCGAGGAGGAGGAGCTGCAGGACGTGGCGGGCCGTAAGCTCAATTTCGTGGGCAGCGAGGTGCTTTTCCGCGAGGATACCGCACGCGTGGCCAGCCGCGAATTTATCGAGGAGCGCCACAAAAAGGGCGAGATCGTATGGTGCAACTCGATCGTTTATAACTACCGCACCGTGATTGCGGGCGACCACACCGACGACCGTGCCATGTGCGGCGACCCCGAGGGCAGCTGGGGCTGGATCGCAGACCGCGGCTTTGACCTCATGCAGACCGATATGGTGCTGGAGGCTGCGCTCTTCCTTGAAAAAACGGGCAGACGTACACGGAAATAACATGCTGAAAAAAGTCAGAATTGCCATCAAAAGCTTGCAGCACGAGATCGGCGGCACGCTCTTTGACAGAGCCGAGAGTGCTCCGCTGATCGCCCCCGATTGCGAGGAGCAGGAGACCGAGCTGATGATGGAGAGCACCTATTACGACGACGGCACGCGCGTGACCCTCTCCTACCGCGAGGGCGAGCTGACGGGTATGGAGGGCACCAAAACCACCCTCTCCTTTCAAAAAAATGAGCCCGCGCTCGTCACCATGACGCGCGACGGCACGGTACGCACGGCGCTGGTGTTTGAGGAGGGTCGTCGCCATCTGTGCATTTATCAGACCCCGTTCATGCCCTTCGAGGTCGCCGTGATGACACGGCGCGTCGAGAACCGCATTGCGGAAAACGGCACGCTGCACCTCGTTTATACCGTAGAATTAAAGGGCGCCAACGCGCAACATAGCGACTTTTCGCTCACGCTGCTGCCCGATATCCAAAAGCCTCTCGGTACATAAAAAAAGCCTTTGGCGCCAAGCGCCAAAGGCTTTTTTGCGTCTTTTCAAGTCAGCAGAGCCGCTTGCAGCTCATCTGTGGTATCCACCACGGTTTTCGCCCCGTTTGCCAGTAAAACGGCAGGGGTGCGGAAGCCCCAGGATACCAAAACGGCGTCCACGCCGGCGTTGGCTGCGGTCTGCACGTCCACCTCGGAGTCGCCAACGTAAACCGTTTCGGCGGCGCTGACACCAACGGTGCGCATGATGGCAAACACCGCATCGGGTGCGGGCTTTTTGGGAATTCCCTCTGCCTCGCGCTCGCCCATCACCACGTCAAAATGGGCGGGGAAATAACGGCGGCAGAGCGCTTGCGTGGCAAAATCAGCCTTATTGGAAAGCACGGCAGTTTTCACACCTGCCGCGCGCACGGCGGTAAGCATCGGCAATATCCCCGCATACGGTGCGGTTTTGTCGGCACAATGCGCGGCATAATAGGTCTTAAACGTGCCCAGTGTGCGTGCGGTCTCGGCCTCACCCGTGCCGCTTGGCACGGCGCGCTCGATCAGCTTTTTGATGCCGTTGCCGACAAAGGCGCAGACCTCCTCACGCGTGCGCGTGGGAAAGCCGTTTTGCACCAACGCCGCATTCACGGCATCGGCAAGATCATCCAGCGTGTCAAGCACGGTACCGTCAAGATCAAAAATAGCCAATTGATACTTTAAACTCATCCCGTTATGCCCTCTTTTCAAGCGTTCCCGCCTCAATGGCTTCGATCACATCGGCAATCAGGCCATCCTCGCTGGCACACAGTACCCGATCAGACACCGCCTTGACGCTCTCCTGCGCATTCGCGGGGCAGACGGCCACATCCGCTGCCTTCAACATTTCGATATCGTTTTCAAAATCGCCGCAGGCAATAACGGTGCGTGCGGAAAGGTCGGTATAGGCGCGCAGCTTTTCGAGGCCCGTGCCCTTGTGACAGTCTCGGTACTGCACCTCAAGGAAGTGGTGCCCCGAATTGAATGCGATCAGGCGGCTGTCGCCAAACTGCGCCTCGAATCGCTCGCGCAGCACGGCAAGCTCCTGCCATTCGGCGCGAAAGACCAGCTTATACCAGTCGTCAAGGCGCCAGGTCTCCGTGGGCGCGATCTGCACGTTTTCGGCACCGTATGCCTCGATATCGCGCAGGATAAAGCCCGCCGCACGCTCCGCGCGCATACCCGTAGGGGTGGAGACGCGCCAGGCGGCATCGGGGCATTGGGTCCTGATAAAATCAAGCAGCCTTTTGGCATCGGCAGGTGTAAAAAAGGTTTGTGAGCGCGGGCACGCGGTGGCGTAATCGTAAAGATATGCGCCGTTGCAAAGAATGGCGGGGAGATTGATCCAAGCGGCAGCATTTGGCACCGCGTTTTCAATGGTCTCGTAAATGCGCCCCGTTGCCATGGTAAACAGACCGCCGTTTGCGGTAAAGCGCGCCACGGCCTCCATGTTGCGCGCCACCGTTTTACCCTTGTGCAAAAAGGTGCCGTCAAGATCGGTTACGATCATATATTTTGAAAAATCCATCAGACTGTTTCCCTCTCTAAAATGGTCAGCAACGCGGCAAAATCCTCGGGCAAGGGCGCCTCAAAGCTCATGCGCTCCCCCGTTCTCGGGTGCGTGAGCGTCAGCCTTCGTGCAAAGAGACATTGCCCCGCGATCAGCGCGCGGTGCCTTGCCTCAAATTTCGACCCGTCCCCGCCGTAAACGGGGTCACCGAGCAGCGGATGCCCGATCGAGGCCATGTGCACGCGGATCTGGTGCGTGCGACCCGTTTCAAGCTCGCAGCGAATATGCGTCATCTGCCCGAAGCGGCGAAGCACCGTATAGTGCGTCACGGCCTCTCTGCCCTCGCCCGGACGGCGGGTCACGGCCATGCGCTTGCGATCCACGGGATGGCGGCCGATCGGCGCGTTCACCGTGCCGCGATCCTCCTTGAAGTTGCCAAGCGCCACCGCCTCGTAAATGCGGCTGACCTCATGCACCTTCAGCTGGGCGGAAAGCGCCACGTGGGCGGCGTCGTTTTTGGCAACCACCAGCAGCCCCGCGGTATCCTTGTCAATGCGATGCACAATGCCGGGGCGCTCGACCCCACCAATGCCCGAAAGCGAGCCCTTGCAATGGTAAAGGAGGGCGTTGACGAGCGTGCCCGTCTCATTGCCCGCCGCAGGATGCACCACCATGCCGCTTGGCTTATTGACGACAACGATATCCTCATCCTCATAAATAATATCCAGCGGTATATTTTCGGGCAGCGCCTCGGCGGGTACGGGATCGGGTAGAGTGAGCGTCACCGTTTCCCCACCGCGCAAGCGGTATTTTTTATTCACGTCCCCCGCCGAAAGCGCCACGCGCCCCTCGGCAATAAGACGCTCGGCAGCCGAACGGGAAATATCAAAGGCGGCAGAAAGAAAGGCATCAAGACGCTTGTCGCGATCCTCGCCCGTGGCCACCGCCGTCAACAGCTCAGCCATCGCCGCCCTCGCTATCCTGCGCCTCGGGCGCGGGAGCAGCCGCCTTTGCCTTTTTGGCATCCGCAAGCATTTCAAGCAACACGTCAAGGACAAAAAGCGCAGCGCCCACGCAAACGGCGGCATCTGCCACGTTAAAGACCCACATCCAAAAATCAAAGGCGCAAAAATCAATAAAATCCACCACAAAGCCAAGTCGCACGCGATCGATCATATTGCCGATGCCGCCGCCCACGATCAGCGCGAGCGACACGCGGGACAGCGGGCGCTTGACAAAGCGGAACAGATAAAAGCCGATCAGGGCAATACCGACCGTGGAAGTAATGAGAAACACCCAACGGTGGTCGGAAAAGAGCCCGAAGGCCATGCCGCGATTTTCCACGTAGGTGAAATTCAAAACGCCCTTGATCAGCACGACCTGATCCTCATATAGCCATGCAAGAACGAGCAGCTTGCTGATCTGATCGACGGCAATGACGCCCACGATCACAGCAACCGTTATCACGATCCAAAGCATATGTGTATCCTTTCAAAAAGTGCCGCAAGTGTCGAAACCGACATTTGCGGCACCTCGCGTTATTTTTTATTTACCAAGCACGCGACGGCAGCGAGGACAAAGGCATCCGTCCTCCTCGGTCGCAAGACCCTCGGTGGTATAATTCCAGCAGCGGTCACATTTCTCACCCGCAGCAGCAGCCACGGCAACGCCGATGGGCGCATCCTCTACCACGGCCTCGGCGGGCACGGCGGCCTGCACAAGCGAGACCTGCGACACGATAAATACCGTGGGCAGCTCAGCATCAAAGGCACGGAGCAGATCATAAACCTCGGCATCGGGCGCATATACCGTCACGGCAGCATCAAGCGACTTGCCGATGCGCTTATCGGCACGTGCAACCTCAAGCGCCTTCATTACGGGCTCACGGAGCTCAAAGAGACGGTCCCACTTGGCGCGCACGTCGGCGAAGGTCAGCTTCTCGTCGTACGCGGGCAGATCGTTGAGGAATACACTCTCGGCCACGTCGCCCTCGGCACGCGGCATTGCCTGCCAGATCTCCTCAGCGGTGAAGGAAATGAGCGGTGCGAGCACGCGCGTGAGTGCGCTGATGATGTGATACATGGCGGTCTGTGCGGAGCGTCTTTCCTTGGAGGCTGCCGCCTCGGCATACACGCGATCCTTGGTGATATCGATATAGAGCTTGGAGAGCTCCACGGTGCAGAAGTTGTTGACGTCGTGGAAGATGGTATGGAACTCGTAAGCGTCGTAAGCATCTCTTGCACGCTTCACAAGGTCGTTCATGCAGGACACGATCCATTGATCGATCTCAAGCAGCTCGTCCATCGGCAGAGCGTCCTTTTTGGGATCGAAATCGTAAAGATCGGCCAGCAGGAAGCGGGCAGTATTGCGGATCTTGCGGTAGGCGTCCGAGAGCTGCTTGAAGATGGTCTCGGAGGCGCGCACGTCCACGTGATAGTCGCTGGAGGCGACCCAGAGACGCAGCAGGTCTGCGCCGTATTTTTTGATCATATCGAGCGGATCGACACCGTTGCCGAGCGACTTGTGCATCGCTCTGCCCTCACCGTCAACCACCCAGCCGTGGGTAAGCACGGTGCGGAAGGGTGCCTCTGCCTTGCCCGTCGCACCAACGGCGGTCAGCAGCGAGGACTGGAACCAACCGCGATACTGGTCAGCGCCCTCAAGGTAAACGTCTGCGGGCCACTCACCCTCGCCAAGCACGGCGAAGTGCGTGGAGCCCGAGTCAAACCAACCGTCAAGCGTGTTGGTCTCCTTGGTGAAGTGCTTGCCGCCGCAATGCGGGCACACAAAATCGGCAGGCAGAATGTCGGCAGCCTCGGTCTCAAACCAAGCGTTCGAGCCCTGCTCACCAAAGAGCTTTGCCACCGCGTCCACGGTCACGTCGTCACAAATCGGCTTCTTGCAATCCTCGCAGTAGAATACGGGAATGGGCAGACCCCAATGACGCTGACGGGAAATGCACCAGTCGGCACGCTCACGCACCATCGACTTGATGCGCTCGCCGCCCCACTCGGGCAGCCACTGTACGTTGTCGCAGGCACCTGCGGCCTCGGACTTGAAGGCGTCCACCGAGCAGAACCACTGCGGAGTGGCGCGGAAGATGATGGGAGATTTGCAGCGCCAGCAGTGCGGATACTCGTGCTCGATCTCCTCGCTGGCAAAGAGCGCACCGCTTTCCTTCATGTCGGCAAGGATGGCCACGTTGCTTTCGTCGTAGCGCATGCCCGCAAACTTGCCCGCCTCCTCGGTCTGGTAGCCGCGGTCGTCCACGGGCACCAGCACGTCAATGTTGTAGCGGCGGCAGGTCTGGTAGTCGTCGGCACCGAAGCCGGGTGCGGTGTGCACGCAGCCCGTACCGCTATCCATGGTAACGTAATCGGCGTTCACGATCAGCGAGGCGCGGTCAAGGAAGGGATGCTGCGCGGTCATGTATTCAAAGTCCTTACCCTCTTTGGTGAGCACGATCTCGTAGTCCGTAATGCCGCCCGCAGCCATGGTCTTGGCTACCAGCGCCTCGGCCACGATATAGCACTCGCCGTTTGCTGCCTTCACCACGGCGTAATTCTCGTCGGGATTGAGGGCAATGGCAAGGTTTCCGGGCAGGGTCCAGGTCGTTGTCGTCCAAATGATAAAATAGGTGTTGGCAAGATGGGCGGTGCCGCCAAGCACACCCTTGTCGTCGGTCACGCGGAACTTCACGTAAATAGAGGTGCAGGCATCGGTCTGGTATTCGATCTCGGCCTCAGCCAGGGCCGTCTCATCCTTCGGGCACCAGTAAACGGGCTTCAGACCCTTGTAAATGTAGCCCTTCTTATACATCTCGCCGAACACGCGCACCTCGCGCGCCTCAAACTCGGGCGCCATGGTGAGGTAGGGGTGATCCCAGTCGCCCGTGATGCCAAGACGCTTGAATTGCCCCATCTGCACGTCAACAAAGTTCTGTGCAAACTGGTGGCAGGCGGAACGGAACTCCGAAACCGACATACGCTTGCGGTCGAGCTTATTCTTCTTGATGATGGCACTCTCAATCGGCATACCGTGGTTATCCCAACCCGGAATATAGGGCGCGCGATAGCCCATCATGCTGCGCGACTTGTTGATAAAGTCCTTGAGGATCTTATTGAGGGCGTGACCCATGTGGATGTTGCCGTTTGAGAAGGGGGGGCCGTCATGCAGCACGAACGTGGGCTTGCCCGCGCGTACCTCCTGCATACGGTCGTAGAGCCCGATCTCCTTCCAATAATCCAGCATCAGCGGCTCGCGCTTGGGCAGCTCGGCACGCATTGCAAAGGTGGTATTGGGGAGATTGAGCGATGCACTGTAATCTTTTGCCATGATCTTTTTGTACTCCTGTATGTTCACTAAACTGAAATCAAAGATAGCGATCCGCCAAAAGGCGGAAGCGACCCTTTTTGGTTTTGTCCGAAAGGGCACGGACAATAAATTTACCGTGGCCGCGCACGGTGAGGGTAGCGCCCTCGGGCACCTCGCGGTCATATTTTTCAAGGGGCTCGTAATCGAGCTCCACCGCCCCTTGCGCAAACAGCGCCTGCGCGCGCTCGCGCGCAAGATTGCAAAGCGCCGCCACCACGGCATCGGCACGCGGAGAAGCGACGGTGTCGCTCATCGGGGCAAAGGTGCGACCGCCGTCAAAATCGGGCGGCAGCACGGCGGGGGCCACCGTCACGGCGTCCCGCGCCACGCGCGTGAGATTTTCGAAAAGGAAGTCCGCGATCACGCGGTCACAAAACAGCACGGCCTCGCCCGTTGGCAGCACGCAAATATCGCCGATGGCGTCGCGCTCAATGCCAAGGTTTAAGACCGCACCGAGATAATCGCGGTGTGAAAGCGCACGGTAGCCGCTTCCCTTCACCGATACCGCACAAAGCGCCTCGGCGCGCGGCTCGGCCAGCAGCCCGTCGCGCAGCTCTCCCTCAAGGCAGGTGATGTACTCGGGGAGAAAAAACACGCGCTTTCGCTCGGCGGCGGGATAACCGCCGTCCTGTAGCGTGCAGGCATTTGCCGCACCCAGTCCGCGCGCCAGCAGCTTTTGCTCACGGGGCGTGAGAAAGGGCGTGTGGCATACCTCGCCCCGTTCGGCGCGCGCCAAGAGATCGCGGGCGCGCGCGAGGAGCGTCAGCTCATCCTTTTCCGTCATAAGCATCACAGCAACAGCAGCACGCCCAGCATCTGGACGAACAAAAACGCCACGAAAAACGGAATGTCAAGGGGAGAGTTTTGAAACCAGCCAAAGCGGTCAAAGAGCGTGCGGAAGGGCAGGATGATCGGCTCGGTCACCATCGCCGTGATGACCAGAAACGGATTGTCCTCCGACAGGGGAAACAAAGACAGTATGGCACGAGCCAAAAAGCAGAGCTCGGTAAGCGACAGCAGCGCTTGCACCGTGCCTGCGATCAGAGTGACCAGCAGATCCATGCCATACCTCCTTTCTTACCCCTCGTGAAATGTATTATTCCTCGTCTTCCTCGTCCTCACCGGTCACCTCACCGCAGCGGGGAGAGAGCACCAGCGTGGTCTTGGTCACACGGCGGAACTCGCCGTCAAGCACCTCAAGTGCACCGAGCAGGAAGTCGATCAAGCGCATAGCGGCAGGACGCTCCAGCTCCTCAATATTCATCACAACGGTGTGGCCGTCCATGAGATAGCCCACGATCGCAGGGCCGTCGTCATAGTTGTGGGGCTTTACGACCTTCAGGCGGTTGCCGGTAGCAGCGCTCTCCGAGGGGCGCTTGGCAGGCAGTCTTTCCTGCTCGGCCTCGAGATCGTCCACAACGCCGTCTTCCTCGTCCTCGTCACCGTGGTAGAAGCCGTTATCGTAGTCCTCGTAGCTCTCGTAGTCGTTTCTCTTGTTCTTTGCAAAAGGGTTTTTCATAAGTTCCTCCAATGTTATGTATTTCTTTTATTTTTGTTCTTCCTTGGTAAAAAAGCGCCTGCCGACGCGCACGTAATCGGTGCCCTCGGCCACGGCCTCGGCAAAGCTTTCCGACATGCCCATCGAGAGCAGCGGCTCACCCGACAGCTCCAGCTCACGCCAGATATCGGCGGCCAGCGACCTCACCTCGGCAAAATACGCGCGATAGTCGCTTGCCCTTGTGCATTTCGGTGCCATGGTCATCACACCCGCAAGCTGCAGGTGCGGCAGCGCGGTAATGGCGCGGCAGAGTGCCGCCAGCTCCTCGGGGAGTGCACCGCTTTTTGCCTCCTCGCGGGCGATGTTCACTTCCGCAAACACGCGCACCGTGAGATTTTTTGCCGCCGCGTGCTTTTCAATGGCCGCAGCCAGCTCGGCGGTATCGACGGAATGAATGGCATACACCTTGTCGATGATGTACTTGATCTTATTTTTCTGCAGCGTTCCGATGAAATGGATACGCGGCTGATATGCTTCATAAACGGGCAGATGCGCCAGCAGCTGCTGCACGCGGTTTTCACCCACGTCGCCAATGCCGCGCGAGAGCAGCTCCTGCAGCTCAGCGTCGTCGGCATATTTCACCGCGGCGATCAGCGTGGTCTTTCCCTCTCGTCCCGCAGCCTGCTCCGCCAGGCGCAGCGCGTCTTTTACATCCTCAAGATTTTTTTCGATATAGCTGCTCATTTCAGTGCCTTTCCGCTGTATATGCGACGGTGGGTCACCAAAATCCACTCCCCCGTCTGCAAATACGCCTCGTTTGCAATCTGTGCCGCAAGACAATAGCCATCCTGCATCAAGAGTGGCTCGATCTTACGGTAGGCCGCCACGCCGCCGTGATCGACCAGCACGCCGTAGCTGCCGTCCTCCTCACGCAGCGCGATCTGCGGGACCCAAAGCCCCGTCACGCTCCCCGTCACGATCTCCACCTCGGCACAACGTGCCATATCGGCAGGCGGTGTGTGACCCGTCGCGCGGAAGATGAGCAGCAGCTCGCCCTCGGCATCGGCATCGGTGATGCGGTCAAGCGTGAGCATCACGGTCTCGTTTGTGCGCGCAAGGTGCGCCGTATAGGTGTTGCCTGCAAGGAAAGCCGCCGCACGCTCCCCATCGGCGGGCACCGCCAGATACCACACGTCGGGGCAAACAAGCTTGCCGACCGCCGCTGCCGTATCCTGCGGGGATGCCAGCAGGGCGCGCAGACCGCCGGGCGTCAGGCTGTCGAGCGCCGCGAAGGAAAACACGGTTTCGTATCCGTCGGTATTGGCGTAAAACACGCCGTCCACGGGTGCCTTGACCGTTTCACTGGCCGTGCCCGCGGGAATGATTTTTTCAAGCTCTACCTGCAGCTGCGCGATCTTGGCGGCACGCAGCGCCGCATCCGTTCCCTGTACCGCGTGCAGCGAAAGGGCTGCCTGCAGGGTGGCTTTGGCCTCGGCCGTGTCGCGCGTGTTGCCGCAGGAAAGCGAGGACATCAGGGATGTATACGCGCCGTAATAGTCCGGCACGGGACCCGTGGCATCCAGCGCCTGCAGCCGCGCGATCTCTGCCTGCAGCACGGCGGCATCGTCACGCAGCGAGGTGCCCCCCGTACCGACGTATACCGAGGCAAGCGTGTCACCCGCCACAAGGGCGGTGCCGTCCGCCGCGCCGTAGAGCACGGGGCCGCTGTAGGCACTCGTGACCACCGTTTCCTGTCGGAAAACGTATCCCGTTGCACAAACGGTCCTGCTCAGCGTGGTGAGGGTGGCCGCCTCGCGGCACATGGCCGCCTCGGTGCGGGCTGCCTCAAAGGACAGAATGCCCACAAGCAAAGAGGAGAGCATGAAGATTGCAATCAGCTGCAAAAAACGCCGCACACCGCGACCCTTGCGCCTTTTGGCCATACACACCCCTCCTCGTATGCGCAATGCGCGCATAATAATGATATTATATTATAACACACAAGTTAAGAAAGCACAAGCCCCATTGCATTGTTTACAATTTCTTCAAAATTTCGCAAGGAACCCGCATCATCCATCACGATCCGCGTGACGTACGGCTTGGCAGAGAACCACGTGATCTGCCGCTTTGCATAGCGCCGCGTGGCCATTTTCAGCTGCTCTGTCGCGGCCCCCAGCTCGCACTCCCCGCGCAAATAAGGCAGCAGCTCCTTGTAGCCGATTGCCGCAGCCGCAGTACCCGAGGCCTCAAAAACGCCCCGTGCGCAGAGCGCCTCGGTCTCGGCGAGAAGCCCCGCCTGCAGCATCTCGTCCACACGGCTGTCAATGCGGCGGTAAAGCAGCTCGCGATCCTCATAGCAAAGATAGAGCACCGTGGCGTCATAGCGCATCGGCAGCTCGCGGGAGCGTCTGTCCCATTCGGCCTTTGTCACACCCGTGGTGCGGTAAATTTCGAGCGCGCGTACCACGCGGCGCACGTTGGAGGGATGGGTCGCCGCAGCACTTTCGGGGTCGACCTCACCAAGCGCCGCGTGCAGCGCCTCGGCGCCCTCTTTTTCGGCCAACGCCGTCAGCTCGGCGCGCAGGGCGGGATCGCCGCCCGGTGATTCGGGCATACCCCGCAAAAAGGCGTCAAGGTACAGGCCCGTACCGCCGCAAAAAATAGGCAGCCTTCCTCGCGACAAAATATCCTGCACCGCACGCTCCGCGGCCACCAGATACTCCACCATTGAAAACTCCTGCGTGGGCTCCACCTCGTCGATCAGATGGTAGCGCACACGCGCCTGCTCGGCCGCGCTCGGCTTAGCCGTGCCAATATCCATGCCGCGATAGACCTGCATGGAATCACAGGAAACGATCTCGCCCCCAAGGCGCAGCGCCAGCGCCTCTGCCAGCGCGGATTTTCCACTCGCCGTGGGGCCGACGATCGCCAAGATACGTGGCTTTTTCAAGACCCGTTCACCCTCCTTTCAAAAATGCCGTTGCCCGCGAACGGGCAACGGCAAAGTACCGCGTGTGCCATCAGAGCAAAGACACGCCAAGCCCCGCCAAGGGCAGCAGATCGTTCAGTATGCCGCGGCCGGAAAACAGCAGCCACAAAATCAGCGCGAACGCCACCACGGCAATCACGATCTTGGCGATCTTTCCCAGCACGCGCAGGGCAAGATAAACCGCCAATACGGCAACCAAGACCGCAACCGCACCGGTTGCGATCGTTGTCAACATACCCATCAAAAAAGGCTCTCCTTTCCAAAATCAAGGACACACAGACGTCGGGAGCAGCCGAGCGCACCGCGCGCCGCCGTCCGCGATATCCGTTCCACCCTTATTGTACCGCAAAAACGGCAAAAAAGCAACCGTTAGCGGGGATTTTTACATTTTTAATCTTGTGCGATCCGCAAGGCCGCGCGGTACGCACGGTCAAGATACTCGTCGTAAGCGAGATCCTTGTAGGAATCAACGTAACCGTCGCCATACTTGATCAGATGCGCATCGCCCGCGATCGCAACACCCTTTTTCTCCCAAAGCGCACGAATTTCGGCGGCGGTCATGCCGGGATAAAAGCGACGCTTGCACATATCCACCTCAAGCAGCACCTTGCGGGAATACACCTCGGTCTTGCGCAGCTCCTTTTTGATCTCATCCCAATTTGCCACACCGTCATAGGGCAGCAGATGGAAATCCTCAATGCCGTCGTTGTCATCAAGATGCATGGTCACCATGCGGTGCGCATAGCGATCCATAAAGGGATAATCGGGGGTAAAGCAGGCCCAGTGACCGCTATCGAAGCAAAAGCCGATGTGGGGGCTGTCAATGGCGTCAAGCACGGTCGTCAGATGCTCCGAGGTCACGGAGTTTTCAAGCGCCAGGCAAAAGTCGTTTTTCTCGGCACAGTCCGCGATCCGCTTAAAGCGCTCTACACCAAGCTGCGTGATCTCGGGCGTGGGCGCATGGGAGCCCCAGGTAACGTGCGTAATGCCGATTTTGATACCCATCTTCGCACATAATTCAATTTCGCGGCAGTATCTGTCAAGCACGTCCTCGGCCTCGATGCAATCGCGCCAAAGCTGATTGGTGGCTGCACCCGTCAGATGTACGTTGTCGATCTCGAAGCCGTATTTCTCGGCCAAGCGGGGCGTGACGGAGTTTTCGTTGTTGGCATAAATGCCACCCATGCTGAGCGCCAAAAAATCAAAGCCCGCCTCACGGAACAAACGCAAACGGTCGTGCAATTCGGTTTTGGCATGTGCGGGCAGATACCCGCCGATCTGACGTTTTGACAAAGACATAACTGTTCCTCACTTTCGTTTTTTGCCGACCGCATCGGCGGCCGCGTTTTATTTCATTTCATGATAAACATTCGGTTTGTGCTCACCCCGCGTTTCGTCAAGAAGCGCGCCGGACGGGGCAAAACGAGCGCGAAGTCGCCTGCGTCAAGCCGCTTTGGGGGAGCAACGCAGGATCGGATTTCGTACTGACTTCCCCGTTCATTCAAGAAGCAAGCAAGACAAGGCAAAGCGAGCGCGAAGCCCGACGGCGTAGTTACCTACGTCGAGGGTGACAAGTCGAAGCTTTAACGCAGTATTGCGGATTTTATACAATCAGCATGGCGTCCTCATAATGTATGCGATATAAGAAAATTTGAATGTTGGTTAGTAGAAATTGTCGTAGACAAGGCGTAAGGGTGCGAAAATCCCGATGGCATAGTTACCTATGTCGAGGGATTTGAGTCACCCGACAACGAAGTATACGGCAATTTATACAATCAACATCGCGTCGCCAAAGGAGAAAAAGCGGTATTTCTCCTTCACTGCCGTTTCATAAGCACCCAATACGGCCTCGCGGTTGTAAAAGGCGGAGACCAGCATCACCAGCGTGCTTTCGGGCAGATGGAAATTGGTGATGAGGGCATCCACGGCCTTAAATTTGTAGCCGGGGTAGATAAAAATGCCGGTATCCCCGCAAACGGGGTGCACAATGCCCGCTTCGTCGGTCACGCTTTCGAGCGTGCGGCAGGAGGTGGTACCCACCGCCACCACACGGCCGCCTGCGGCGCGGCGCGCGTTGATCAGCGCGGCGCTCTCCTCGCTGACCGAAATAAACTCGGTGTGCATAACGTGCTCGTCCAATTTATCCACCTTCACGGGGCGGAAAGTCCCCAGGCCCACGTGCAGCATCACGGGCGCAATGGCCACGCCCTTGGCACGCACACGGTCCAGCAATTCGGGGGTGAAATGCAGCCCCGCCGTCGGTGCGGCAGCCGAGCCCTCCTCCCTTGCGTAAACCGTTTGATAGCGGCTGTTATCGGCAAGGCGCTCGGTAATATAGGGCGGCAGGGGCATCAGACCAATCTGATGCAGAATATCATAGATATTTGCATACCGCTCACGGTCATAATCGAATGCAATCAGTCGGTTTCCCTCTGCGGTGATCTCTGTCACCGTTGCGGTGAGGATCCCGTCGCCGAACACAAGACGTGCCCCCACGCGGGCACGCTTGCCGGGCTTGACCAGCGTTTCCCACGTATCGAGTTCGCGCTGACGGAGCAAAAGCAGCTCCATCTTTGCCTCGGGTCTGCCCTCCACGTGGCCGTAAAGGCGGGCGGGAATGACCTTGGAATCGTTGACGACCAGCACGTCACCGGGATTTAAGTAATCTACAATATCATAAAAATGCCGATGCGTGAGCGTGCCCGCGGCGCGGTCAAGCACCATCAGACGGGAGGCGTCGCGGCGCTCCATCGGGTGCTGCGCGATCAGCTCCTCGGGCAGATCGTAGTAAAAATCGGCGGTTTTCAGGTCTGTTTTTACTTTTTTGTTGACAATAACTTCGGACATAAGCTTCCTTTCAAAACCAAAAGATAAATTTCAAAAAAGCGTTGACAAGCACGCGCGGTTGTGCTAATATGAAAAAGAAGACCAAACAGGTCGGGAAAACATAATATAATGATAGAGGCGCACATTGTGACCTCGCAGGGGTAAGGCCGCCGCGGCCGTTTGAGCCCCCGTCGGGAGCGCAGAGTGCCGAAGTGGGTCATGGCGGTACATGGCCTGCTGGTTCGCACGGTTCAAAGCTGTGGAACTGTCGTCAAACTTTGATGGAGAGCTATCTGTATATGTGCGGTAAGTGTCGCTTACCTTATTATAGTACAAATACAGCTGGTTTTCAACCAGTTTTTTTATTTTTTGTGTTTTTCCCCGAAGAAAGGAAGAAACTATGAGCAAACAAAAACCCACCATCTTTGAAGGTGCCGCCACCGCCATCATCACCCCCTTCCAAAACGGCGTGATGGATTTTGACGCGATGGGCGCCCACATCGAGCAGCAGATCGCCGCCGGTATTGACGCACTTGTGATTGCGGGCACCACGGGCGAGGCCTCTACCCTCTCGCACGAGGAGCATTGCGACCTGCTCCGCTTTGCCGCCGAGAAGATCGACGGCCGTGTGCCGATCATTGCGGGCACGGGCAGTAACGACACCGCCTACGGCATTGAGCTTTCGCGCTATGCCTGCGACGTCGGCTACGACGCGCTGCTGATCGTGACCCCCTACTACAACAAGGCAACCCCCAAGGGTCTTATCCGCAATTTCCTTGACACGGCAGACGCCACCAACAAGCCCATCATTCTTTATAACGTTCCCTCCCGCACGGGCGTCAATATCCCCCTCTCGGTTTATCGCGAGGTTGCCAAGCACGAGCGCATCGTGGCCGTGAAGGAGGCCTCGGGCAATCTTTCCGCCATCGCGCAGCTCTTTGACGAGTGCGGCGATATGCTGGATATCTACTCCGGCAACGACGACCAGATCGTGCCCATCATGGCGCTTGGCGGCAAGGGTGTGATCTCGGTGGTATCGAACATTCTGCCCCGCGAAACGCACGACCTCTGCGCCGCCTGCCTTGCAGGTGACTTCAAGACGGGCGCCGAGATGCAGCTCAAATATCTGAAGCTGATCAACGCCCTGTTTTGCGAGGTCAACCCCGTTCCCGTCAAAACTGCCGCAGGGCTGCTCGGCCTTTGCAACGGTGAGCTCCGCCTGCCCCTTTGCGAGATGGAGGATGCCAACCGCGAAAAGCTGATTGGCGTGATGCGGGCATACGGCCTCATCTAAGAGACTGAAAGGAAGTTAAAACATGCTGAACATCTTACTCTGCGGCTGCAACGGCCGCATGGGTGCGGCGCTCAGTGCCGCAGCTGCGGCCGCAGGCGACCGCATTGTCGCAGGCGTGGACCTCAACCCCACAGCCGCGGGCTCCTATCCGATCTACACCTCCCCCGAGGAGTTTGAGGGAAAAGCCGACGTCATCGTCGATTTCTCGCACCATTCCGCCCTTTCCGGCCTGATTGCTTACGCCAAGCGCACCGCCACCCCCCTGGTGGTCTGCACCACGGGTCACACCGAGGAGGAGCTGGCAGAAATGCGCGAGGCAGGGAGGGACGTTCCCGTCTTTTTCTCGCGCAATATGTCGCTCGGCATCAATTTGCTGATGGCTCTTTGCCGTAAGGCAGCCGCCACACTCGGCGCCGACTTTGACGTGGAGATCATTGAAAAGCATCACAACAAAAAGCTGGATGCCCCCAGCGGCACCGCGCTGATGCTGGCCGATTGCATCAAGGAGGCCGATGAGAGCGCCGCCCATCCTTACGTGTTTGAGCGTCAGAGCGTGCGCCGCCAGCGCGAGCGCGGCGAGATCGGCATTTCGGCCGTACGCGGCGGTACGATCGTGGGCGAGCATGACGTGCTCTTTTGCGGCAAGGATGAGGTCATTACCCTCTCGCATAGTGCCGCCTCCCGCGAGGTTTTTGCCACGGGCGCCCTGCGCGCCGCGCACTTTATGGCGGGCAAGGAGCCGGGATTTTACAACATGGACGACGTGGTGAACGCACTGTAAGCGCCACCGACCGCAGCCGCCCCTGCTATCCTTTGATAGCAGGGGCGGCTGCGGTTTATTTGTTGTTTTGATCTCTCTTTGCGATGACACACCCCCCTTTTGTGTTGGTTTTATGAAATTTTCCCCCACCCTTGACTGAGGCGTATCAAATATACTATAATGAATATATACCACAAAGCGCGGAGGTTGTTATGCGTAAAAGAAAGCTATTGCGAATCAGGATTCTGTGCGGTGTGCTTGCCGTGCTGCTGCTCACCTTAGCCGTGATCGCGATCGTGTATTTTTCCAACAAAAATTCCAAGGGCACGCTGGCCGAGGCCACCGTTGTGCGCGCCTCGCTCTCCAGTAATCTGTCCTCCACGGGTCTTGTCAGCAATCTTGCCTTTGATACCAAGGTGCCCTTGGCGGCGCTGACCATCAAGGATACCGAGACGCTGGCCGAGATCATTGAGAACGATTATACCGTCAATCTTGTCACACTCCTTTCCGCCGGCAGTCAAGGACCGCTTCTGTACCGTGTCAGCTGGATCGAAGAGGAAATGATCGGCAAGAAAACCGAGTTCCTCACCGACGAGGAAAACCGTGATATCATCACCTTAGTGCCCATTTATTTTGACTGGGAAAAAGCAACCGAGCGCTATGCGCTTGAGGTATCGCTCGGCACCACCGAGGCCGAAAGCGTGAAGGAATACGTGCTCTCGCTTTTGCTGCGTGAGGGTGTTTCCGACGTGGACCCCACCGTCTTTCCCGACGACTTCTGGCGCGAGGATGCAAGCGCCGCCGTAACGGTTGGCAGCAAGCGCATCGGCGACATGATCTTAAAGGAGCTCGAGCACGTCGAGAGCATCGAATTTACCATCCGTGACCTCGTTTGGAACGTGGGTGACGTACTGATTCTCGACAACAATCTCTTTACCGTTTCCTACAGCGAGCTTTTCGTTTCCTTCTCGCTCAGCGAATACGACGTGGCAGGCATCCACGCGCGTCTGCAAAGGGACGAGCACGTCTTCGCGTCGGTCAGCATCAATGCCCTCTCGGGCCGCATGCTGATTGCCGATATCGTGAAGATCGAGACCGGCAAGAATGTCTCCGGCGTTTCCTATTTCACGCTCTTGGGGCGCCTTGTGTTCCCCGAGATCGTCACCAACGCCGACGGCACCAAGACCGACCACTATACCTACTACAACAGCTTCCTCAGCGACAATACCGTCACCTACCTCGGCGTTGACCTCTCCGATAACCTCACGACCGACGAGGTGCTGGAGGGCTATTCCGTCACCGTTTCCGCGCAAAAGACCGTGGTGGAAAACACCCTGATCGTACCCACCAAGTGCATTTACTATGACGATGCCAAAAAGCCCTACGTGGCCGTGCTTGACGCCGACAAGAAGGAAAAGCGCGTGTATATTAAGATCACGCTTTCTACCGGTACCGATGCCGCCGTGGTGGCAGCGGACGGCTACACGCTGAACGAGGGTGACGTTCTGCGCTACGTGGCGGATTCCACGCTGATCGGCTCGCTGTTCTGATGTCGGTCCACACTCCCCTGCTTTCCCTGCAGGGCATCAATAAGACCTATGTAATGGGCGACGTGCTCTTTCCCGTGCTTCACGATATCACCCTTTCGGTGGAGGCGGGCGAGTTCGTCTCGATCCTTGGCCCCTCGGGCTCGGGCAAATCGACCCTGATGAATATCATCGGCTGCCTTGACGTGGCAGACAGCGGCATCTATACCATCGGTCGCCGTGCCGTGGTGGGCCTTGGCGAAAAGGACATGGCCCGTATCAGAAACCGCGACATCGGGTTTGTGTTTCAAAACTTTCAGCTTCTGCCCCGTGTATCGGCCATTGAAAACGTGATGCTCCCTCTGCTTTACGCCAAGGCGCCCCGTGCCGAGCGTATGGCACGCGCCATGGCAGAGCTTGAGCGCGTGGGGCTTGCCGACAAGGCACACAACCTGCCGCGTCAGCTCTCGGGCGGACAGCAGCAGCGCGTGGCCATTGCGCGCGCACTCGTGACGCGCCCGCGCATTCTCCTCGCAGACGAGCCCACAGGCGCACTTGACCGCGCCACGGGTGCACAGATCATGGATATTTTCCGTTCTCTGCACGAGGAGGGCATCACCATTATCATGATCACACACGACCACAAGGTCGCCTCGGCGGCCTCGCGCATCGTGCATATCCTCGACGGGCACCTTTACAGCGCCGAGGAATATGCCGCGCTTGAGCAGGAATGAGGGGGTGAAGCGATGTTTTTACTCAGCACCATCCGCATGAGCTTTTCCAACCTGCGTGCCAACGCCATGCGCACGTTTCTCACCATGCTCGGCGTCATTATCGGTATCACCTCGATCCTCGCGCTCCTCACCATCGGTCAGGGCGTGACCGACTCGGTCATTGACCAGCTGGCGGGGCTTGGCGGCAACCGTGCCACGGTCTCCTTGGAGGACACTACGGTCAAGCAGGGCTTTACCGACGAGGATCTCAAGCGCTTTGCCTCCCTTGAGGGGGTCAGCGGCGTAGCACCTCAGCTCTCCTCCTACCGCACCATCACACTCCTGCCGGAGCTCACGCAAAGCAATTACGACAGCCCCTACACCACCTCGCGCCGCGTGATGGGCGTCAACGACTTTTATTTTTCCACCTATACCAAAAACGCCAAGATCCTCTCGGGCCGCAGCATCTCAACCGACGACGTGACACACCGCACGAACGTGTGCGTGCTGGGCTACGACTTCTGGCAAAAGCACTACGGCAACTACTCTCCCGTGGGAGAAATGCTGATGGTCAACAACACCCCCTGCACCATCATCGGCGTGATGGATAAGCTGGTGGGTATTGACGTATCGGGCAACAACGCGGTGATCGTGCCCTACACCACCGCCGTGCAGACCTTTGCCATGGGTCTGCCCGAGAGCTTTGACGTGGTGATCAATTCGGGCGACGATACCGATGACGTGATCGCGCGCATCGAGGGTCTTTGTGCCCAACTGCTCAACACCAGCAAAAACAGCACCTACAGCGTGGTCAACCAAGAGGAGGTGCTTGATATGGTGCTCACCATCACCGACCTTGTGCTCGGTATGCTGGCGGGTATCGCAGTCATTGCGCTGGTGGTCGGCGGTATCGGCATTATGAACATGATGCTGGTCACGGTCTCCGAGCGCACCGCAGAGATTGGCCTGCGCAAGGCGCTGGGCGCACGCCCCGCCGTCATTTTGCTGCAGTTTCTGATCGAAGCCGTGATCATCAGCCTCTTTGGCGGCATTATCGGCGTAGCACTTGGCGTGGCGGCCTCCTATATCGCCTCGCTTCTCATCGGCTACACCTTCTCCTTTAATCCCGTCACCGCCATGCTGGCTCTGCTCTTCTCGCTCGGTGTCGGCGTGCTCTTCGGGCTCCTACCCGCGCGCCGCGCGGCAAAAATGAACCCCATTGAGGCGCTGCGCTCCTCATAAATCATAACCACCGTCAAACGGGTGGTATGCACAAGGGCTAAAAGCCCAATAGTACCGGCCAGCGCGGGGGGGCCGCTGGCTTTTGCTTTGCAAAAGCTTTGAGCAAAATTCCCCTCCATAATCCGAAAGCGCAAACAACAGTAAGCCTTCCCCAGCGGGGGAAGGTGGCAGCCGAAGGCTGACGGATGAGGTGTTCTAATTCCAAAGC